>NZ_JBEXXQ010000007.1:0-151317 GCF_040630525.1 Streptomyces sp. NPDC005799 | reverse complement strand
CACCCCCCCCACATTCTGACCTACAGCCCCACCCGTCGGGCGGGGCCCGCGGTGTGACCCCGGGGGGCCCCGACCGTCGTCTTCCGTTCAACTTATTGACATGCACGCGCCTCGGTGCCACTTTGAGAGCGCTCTCAAACTGGTCCGGACCATTCCCCTCAGGTCATCCCCCCACAACAGATGAACCCCCACGGAGGTGGAGCGTGCCCAGAAGGCTCACTCACCGGCTGCCGGCCACGGCCGCGGCAGCCGCCCTGCTCGCGGCGGTCCTCGCCGTCCACTCACCCTCGTCCGCCGACGCGGCCGTGCCCGCCACGATCCCTCTGAAGCTGACCAACAACTCCGGCCGGAGCGACGCGGTCTACGTCTACACGATCGGCACCCTGCTCTCGACCGGGCAGCAGGGCTGGGCGGACGCGAACGGCACCTTCCACGCGTGGCCGGCCGGCGGCAACCCGCCCACTCCCGCACCGGACGCGTCGATCCCCGGACCCGCCGCGGGTCAGTCCACGACCATCCGCATCCCCAAGTTCTCCGGGCGGATCTACTTCTCCTACGGCCAGAAGCTGGTGTTCAAGCTGACCACCGGCGGCCTGGTGCAGCCCGCGGTCCAGAACCCCACCGACCCCAACCACGACATCCTCTTCAACTGGTCCGAGTACACCCTCAACGACTCCGGCCTGTGGCTGAACAGCACGCAGGTCGACATGTTCTCGGCCCCCTACGCGGTCGGGGTACAGCTCTCCGACGGGACCACGGTGAGCACCGGGCACCTCAAGCCGGGCGGATACAACGGGGTCCTGGGCGACCTGCGCGGCCGGTCCGGCGGCTGGGCGGGGCTGATCCAGACCCGGTCCGACGGCACGGTGCTGCGCGCGCTGGCGCCGGGGCACGGACTGGAGTCCGGTGCGCTGCCGGCATCCGTGATGGACGACTACGTCAACCGCGTGTGGCAGAAGTACGCGTCGACGACCCTGACCGTCACGCCGTTCGCCGACCAGCCGAACACCAAGTACTTCGGCCGGGTCTCGGGCAACGTCATGAACTTCACCAACGGTTCGGGCGCGGTCGTCACCAGCTTCCAGAAGCCGGACGCGGACAGCGTCTTCGGCTGCCACAAGCTGCTCGACGCCCCCAACGACCAGGTACGCGGCCCCATTTCACGAACCCTGTGCGCGGGCTTCAACCGCTCCACCCTGCTGGTCAACCCCAACCAGCCGGACAGCTCCGCGGCGAACTTCTACCAGGACGCGGTGACCAACCAGTACGCCCGCGCGATCCACGCGCAGATGGCAGACGGCAAGGCCTACGCGTTCGCCTTCGACGACGTCGGCAACCACGAGTCGCTCGTCCAGGACGGCAACCCGCAGCAGGCGTACCTGACCCTCGATCCTTTCAACTGACGCCGACGGGCCTCACCCCGCGCGGGGTGAGGCCCATGGCCGGGCAGAGGCTCAGCCGGTCGTCAGGGCGGTGTCGTCGACGACGAAGCTGGTCTGCAGCGAGGAGTCCTCGACCCCACTGAACTTCAGGGTGACGGTCGAGCCCGCAAGGGACGACAGGTCGAAGGACTTCTGGGTGTAGCCGGAGGCGGCGTTGAGGTTCGAGTACGTCGCCAGGGTGCTCGAACCGGCGGTGACCGTCAGCTTGTCGTACGCCGTGCTGCTGGAGGTCTCCGACGTGTCGATGTGCAGATAGAAGGTGAGCGTCGCCTTGCAGCCGCTCGGGATGGTCACCGACTGCGAGAGCGTGTCGGTGTGGGTGGAGCCGTAGCCGTCGAGCCAGGCGTAGTACGCGCCGCCGTGGGCGCTCTGGCTGCTGGAGTTGGTGATCACTCCACTGGAGGCGGTCCAGGTGGTGTTGCCCGACTCGAAGCCCTGGTTGCCCAGGAGCTGGGCCGAGGTGCAACTGCCGCCGCCACCGCTGGAGCTGACCGTCCAGGTGAAGGAGGCGGTACCGGTGGCCCCGGTCGAGTCGGTCACCGTGACGGTGGCGCTGTAGGTGCCGGCCGTCGTCGGGGTGCCGGAGACGACGCCGGTGGAGCTGTTGATCGACAGACCGGTGGGCAGTCCGCTCGCTGCGTAGCTCAGGGAGCCGCTGTTGGTGCTGCTCGCGGAGATCTGCAGGCTCACCGCGGTGCCGACGGTCGAGGACTGGCTGCCCGGGTTGGTGACCGTGACACCACTGGTCGGCACGGTGATGTGGCTGCCGACGTTGATGCCCGCGAAGGCGTTGCCGACGCCGGCGTACTGGGTGGAGCCGGTGCCGTACAGCGCGGCGGCGGCGTTGAGGGCGGCGGTGCGGGCTCCGGCGTAGTTGGTGCTGGACGTCATGTACGTCGTCAGTGCCTTGTACCAGATCTGCAGTGCCGCGGCGCGGCCGATGCCGGCGACGGCGACGCCGTCGGAGGTGGGGCTGTTGTAGGTGACGCCGTTGATGGTCTTGCTGCCGCTGCCCTCGGACAGCAGGTAGAACATGTGGTTCGCGGGGCCCGAGGAGTAGTGGACGTCGAGGTTTCCGACGCCCGAGTACCAACTGTCGGCCGACGAGCCGTCCTTGCTGGGCTTGTCCATGTAACGCAGCGGCGTGCCGTCGCCGTTGATGTCGATCTTCTCGCCGATGAGGTAGTCACCGACGTCGGAGGAGTTGTTGGCGTAGAACTCCACGCCGGTGCCGAAGATGTCGGAGGTCGCCTCGTTCAGCCCGCCCGACTCACCGCTGTAGTCCAGACCCGCGGTGTTCGACGTGACGCCGTGGCTCATCTCGTGACCGGCGACGTCGAGCGAGGTCAGGGCGTGGGTGCCGCCGGAGCCGTCGCCGTAGGTCATGCAGAAGCAGCTGTCGTCCCAGAAGGCGTTGACGTAGTTGCTGCTGTAGTGGACGCGGGAGTAGGCGGCGTTGCCGTCGTTCTTGATGCCGCTGCGGCCGAAGGTGTTCTTGTAGAAGTCCCAGGTCTCCTGGGCGCCGTAGGCGGCGTCGGCACCGGCGGTCTGGGTGTTGGAGCCGGATCCGGTGCCCCAGACGTCGTCGGAGTCGGTCATCAGGGTACCGGTGCCCGAGGTGCCGTTGCTGAGGTTGTACGTCTTGTGACCGCCGCGGGTGGTGTCGTACAGCTGGTACGTCGACCCGGACAGCGTGGTGTTGAGCGTGACGGTGCCGCTGTACTGGGTGTTGCCGGTGCCCGTCTCGACCGCCTGGTAGCGGTGGAGTTCCTTGCCGGTGGTGGCGTCGGTGACGACGTGCAGCTTGCTGGGCGTGCCGTCGTCCTGGAAGCCGCCGATGACGGTCTCCCACGCGAGCCTCGGGGTGCCGGTGCCCGCCCAGATGACCTTGCGCGCGCTGTCGGCCTTGGTCTGCCTGGCGCCGAGGGCCTTGGCGCCGGCGAGGGCCTTCGCCTCGGCGGCCGACTTGGCGACGGCGGCCGTGGTGGTGGCGACCTTGACGGTGTGCTTGTTGTTGAACGTCGTACTCACCGTGCCGGCCGCGAGGGAGGCGGGCGGGGTGTGCACGACGAGGTCGCCGCCGAGGACCGGCAGACCGGCGTAGGTGCGCTCGTAACGGGTGTGCAGCGTACCGTCGTTGTCCTTGACGACGTCCTTGACGACCAGCTTCTCCTCGGCGCCGAGGCCGAGGGTGCGGGCGGTCGCGGTGGTGTTCTGCTGCGCGGCCCTGATCAGGGCGGTGTGCTGCGCCGGGCTCAGCTTCGCCTCGACGCCCCCGGTGCGCAGGGGGCTGGGGCGGGCGGATGCCGGCTCGGCGTTCGCGGGGACCGACTGCATGCCGACGGCGAGGAAGGCGGCGGTGGAGAGCAGGGCTCCTACCGCGGTCCGCTTGCGGGGGATGCGTCTCACTCGTTCTCCTACTGCTGCGGCCGCGTGGGGCGACCGGTGAGAGACCGGGCAGCCGGGTCTGCTGTCCGGGGCGAGCCGAGCTGTGCGGGACCGGGCACGCGCGGCGGCGACGTGCGGCTACCGTGCGGTAGTTGAGAGGGAGAATGACAGGCTTGTCGGTGACATGTCAGCACGTAAGGAACGCGTCAAGGGTTATCCCTCGGTCAGGGGCGGGTGCAAGGCGCCCGCCCCTGGCAGAACTGTGCTCCACCCGTACTTTCGCCGTGCCGCGCCCTACCGCAGCCCCACGAAGGTGATCGGGTACGGCGACGGACCCCCGTCCAGCAGATGGTCGTCGCGGCCCTTGAGGAACCGGTCGAAGAACGAGGCCACCAGCGCCCGGTTCGCCGCCACCGCCCGAGGTGCGTCGACCGTCCCGACCGCCGCATCCAGCGTCGGCGCCGGGACCCGGCCCGCCAGCTGCGGCAGCAGCGCCTCGGCGTCCGTGAACGAGGCGTGCACGGAGTCGTCCAGCGTCACGTCGGCCGTCCAGCCGCGCTGGTGCCGCCAGAACGACGCCCACGACGGCTCGCGGCGCACATCGCTCCCGTCGTCCGCCGAGCTGTTGCCCATCAGCAGAAACGGCCGGTCCAGCCCGTGCAGGGCGACCTCGCTGAGGTTGGTTCCGTCGGGCTTGCTTGTGTACTCCAGCGTGCCGTCCAGATTGACGCCGGCCTTGATCCGCCGATCGCCGTACATCATGTTCGCCGCCGTGAACCCGCCGGCGGAGTGCCCGAACATGCCGATCCGTTTCAGGTCCATGCCGTCGCTCAGCCGCTTCGGCAGACTCGTCAGCCGGTCCAGGACCAGTTCGGTGTCGGCGATGCGCGTGTCCATCAGCTTGGTGAAGAACGCCAGGGTCGTGCCGCTGTGGAACGCCTGGTCCCAGGCCGCCGTCATCGGCCCGTTGCCCACCACATGGCCGTCCGGGAACTGCACCGCCGGGGCCTCCCCCGTGTGATCGACGGTGACCACCACGTAGCCGCGCGACGCGAGGTCCTCGACCAGGGACACGTTCCAGCCCCTCGGGTCCCCGGCACCGGGCGAATACAGGACGACCGGGAAACGGCCCGGTGCCATGGCGGCGTCCGCGACCGAGTGCGTCCTCGTGGCGGCCCAATCCACCAGACCGGCCGGCAGCGCGTCGCTCTCCTCGACCGCCGCCCCGGTCGCCGCGGCCACGGCCGGCGTGAACTGCTTCGTGAAGGCCCGCCCACCCGTGTGCACCGCCGGGTAGAACACGCTGATCATCAGCTCCCGGTAGGACCGGTCGGCCACCCAAGGGTCCGCGCGCTTGCCGTCGACGAGCCGGAAGGACGACTCACCGGTTGCATAACGGCCGCGCGGCGCGGGAAGCGTGAGCGTCACCCCCTTCGCAGGCTTCGACGACCCTGCCGATGCCGGCGCGGCGTGCGAGGCGGACACGGCCGCAGCGGGGACGACGGCCGTCACGGCAAGACCGGGGACGAGGAGGCCGACCAGACAAGCGGCGACGAGACGAGAGCTGCGCATGGAGGTTCCTTCGGATGCGGCGCTGCGATGCTCGGACACATCGACCTTCGCAACGCGCCTTTCCATGAACCATCGTGCTGCCAGGCCTTTTCCCCCTCGGGAAATCCCTACCGCGGCAGGGCGGTCAACCGCCCGAGGACGGCCGGCGGGGAAACGGCATACTGCGCCCTTGCGGGAGGCGAGGACAGTGGACAGCCAGTCCTCGAGGCACGTTCTCCTGGGACGAGGAGACGCCCGGTCTCCTGCGGTTACTGAGGAACCACCGGAGAGTATGATCAGGCGTCCGGGAACGTGCCGCTCAGTGACTGGGGAATCTGATGGGAACCAAGCAGGCCGGTGGCTCGGTCGACGCGGCGGATCTGCGGCGGGCGGACTCGTTGGCGCGGGAGATCTTCTCCGACGTGGCCAACAAGTGGGCGTTCCTGATCATCGAGGCGCTCGGCGAGGGCACCCTCCGCTTCACCGAACTGCGCAACGGGATCGAGGGCGTCAGCCACAAGATGCTCACCCAGAACCTGCGGATGCTGGAGCGCAACGGCCTGGTGGAGCGGACGGTGCACCCCACCGTCCCGCCCCGGGTCGAGTACACCCTGACCGACGCCGGCCAGGGATTGCGGGCGACGGTCGACAGCATGTGCGACTGGACTCACCGGTACTTCGGCCACATCGAGGCGGCTCGCAGCCGTTTCGACGCCTGACGCAGAGGGCGGCGGCCCTAGGCTCTGCCCCGGCACCGGCACAACCCGAGGAGCGCAGCCGTGTTCGACGCCGTAGCGGAGTACCCGTATCCCGAGAGCCGACGACCGGACGCGGATCCCCCGCCGCATGAGCTGCTGCGGCCCGTGCTCGGCCTGCTGGGGGTGTGGCGCGGGCGCGGCGCGGGCGAGTATCCGACGCTCGATGCCGACTTCTCGTACGCGCAGGAGGTCACCTTCAGCCACGACGGTCGGCCCTTCCTGCGGTACGAGGCCCGGGCGTGGCTGATCGACGCCGACGGTGCGCCCGTGCGACCGGCGGCGCGCGAGAGCGGGTGGTGGCGGCTGCAGCCGGAGGGCCGGGTGGAGGCGCTGATCACCCAGCCGACCGGGATCGCCGAGATCGCGGTGGGCCGGGCGGCCGACGGTGTGGTCGACCTCGCCACCGACAGCGTGGCCCTGACTCCCACGGCCAAACAGGTCGATGCCACCCGCCGCCGCTACACCCTCACCGACGAGGCCACCCTCGCGTTCGTCCACGACCTGGCGGCGGTCGGCCAGCCGTTGCGGCATCACCTGTCGGCGACGTTGCGCCGCGAGCCGTAGGCAGGGTCGGCCTTTTCAGTGCTCGGATACGGCCTGGTCGCGGTCGGGCTCGTCGGCCGTGAGACTGCCCAGGAGAGCGAGGGCCTGTTCCGAGGTGCTGCCGGGGGCGGCCTGGTAGACGACCAGTTGCTGGCCGGGGGCGCTGTTGACAGTCAAGGACTCGTAGTCCAGGGTCAGTTCACCCACGAGGGGATGCCGCAAGCGTTTGGTCTCGTGGGTCTTCTGGCGGATGTCGTGGCGGGCCCACAGGCGCCGGAACTCGGCGCTCTTCAGGGAGAGTTCGCCGACCGTGCGGATCAGGCGGGGGTCGTCGTGGCCCGTGCCCGCCGAAGAGCGCAGTCCGCCCACGGTGTTGACGGCGACCCGCTCCCAGTCCGGATAGAACGTGCGCGCGTCCGGATCCAGGAACACCAGCCGCACCAGATCCTCGCTGTAGGTGTGGCCGGCGAAGAGGGCCGTGCCGAGGGCGTTGTGGGCGACAACCGTCAGACAGTGGTCCAGGACCACGGCCGGGGTGCGGTGCCAGTCGTGCATCATCCGCAGCAGGACCGGGCTGACCCGCTCGGCCCGCGCGCGTGACGTGGGCCGTTTCGGGGCCGGGCGGGCCAGGCGGTGCAGATGGTCGGCGGCTTCCACGTCCAGGCGCAGGGCCTGGGCCAGGGCGTTGACCACCTGGGCGGAGGGGTGCCGTTCGCGGCCCTGTTCCAGGCGTACGTAGTAGTCCGAGCTGACGCCGGCCAGCAGCGCGACCTCTTCCCGGCGCAGCCCTGCGACCCTGCGCCGGCCCGTGATCGGCACGCCACTGTCCTCGGGGCTCACCAGGGCGCGCCGGGCACGCAGGTACTCGCCGAGCGGGTTCGCGCTGTCCATGACCTCAACCCTAGACAGGCGCAACCCGGGAAGGGACATCGGATGGTGGCCGCAGTACTCCTACGATCGGCGCTCGGTGGAGAGCGGCGGCCTGGTTCGCCGATGCGGCCGGCACCAGGCTCAGCGGCATGACTTCTTCATCTCCCCACCGGGACACCATGCTTGCGACCTACGACACCTACCGCCTCGCCCCGCCTCTGACCGGTCGGGTCGCCATCGTCACCGGCGCCTCCAGCGGCATCGGCGCCGCCACCGCCCGCCGGCTGGCGGCCGGGGGTGCCGATGTCGCCCTGCTGGGCCGCCGCGAGGACCGGCTCAAGGAACTGGCCGAGGAGCTCAGGGCGACGGCGTCCGGCACCGTCCTCCCGTTCACCGTCGACCTCACCGATGTCGAGGAGCTCGACGGCGTCGCCGAGGCCGTCGGCTCGGGTCTGGGCCGGGTGGATCTCGTCGTGGCCAACGCCGGGGCGATGCTCGGCGCTCCCTTCGAGGCGGCCCGGACCGACGAATGGGACCGCATGCTCGACGTCAACCTGCGTGGTGTGCTGCACACCGCGCGGGTCTTCACCGGCGATCTGCTCAGCGCCGCGGCCGAGGGGCGTTCCGCGGATCTGATCCATGTCGGCTCGGTGGCGGGCCACTCCCTCTACCCCAACTGGTCGGTGTACTGCGCCACCAAGGCAGCGATCGCCCACCTCACCCGCAATCTGCGCGCAGAACTGGGCCCTCGCGGGGTTCGCGTGCGCAACGTCGAACCCGGCGTGACCGTCACGGAACTCGGCGCGGACATGCGGGACGACGACATGCGGACGGCGCTGGACCGGATGCGCGGCGATCTGCGTCCGCTGGCCGCCGAGGACGTGGCCGAGGCGATCGTCTTCTCCGCCGCCGCGCCGACGCACGTCAACATCGCCGAACTCGTGGTGGTGCCCGTGCAGCAGGGCTGACCCCGAACGGTCGATCATGGCGAGAACTCGCCCATGGATGACCTGAGTCGATCGTCGGTAGTTGAGAAAAATTCAATTACCGTCGGTAAGACCTTGATTCCGTGTGGTGCTTGCCCGTAGACCTTGCTCCACAACCGCCGTGGCTCTGGGGGGAGTTGGCGTATGCAAGGCACGATCGACGGGTTCCGCTACGGCGCGGTGACCCCGGTGGCGGCATATCTGATGGCCTGCCTTGGAGGGGCGCTCGGACTGCGGTGCATCGTCCGCTCCCTGCTCAACCAGCAGTCCTGGAAGCCGGGTTGGCTGGCGTTGGGCGCCGCGTCCATCGGCTGCGGGATCTGGACGATGCACTTCATCGCGATGCTCGGCTTCCAGGTCGCACAGACCGGGATCCGCTACGACGTGGGTCTGACGCTGCTGAGTCTGGCCGTGGCGATCGTCGTGGTCGGCATCGGCGTGTTCATCGTCGGCTACCTGGGGGCCGGCCTGGTGACGTTGGGCGTCGCGGGGGTGATCACCGGCCTGGGCGTCGCCGCGATGCACTACCTCGGCATGGCCGCCATGCAGGTCAACGGGGACATCGTGTACGACACCGCCACCGTGGGCCTGTCGGTGCTGATCGCGATCGTCGCCGCGACCGCCGCGCTGTGGGCGGCGGTCTCCATCCGCGGGTTCCTGGCGAGCCTCGGCGCCAGCCTGGCGATGGGCGTGGCCGTGTCCGGCATGCACTACACGGCGATGGCCGCGGTCAGCGTCCATGTGCACGGCTCCGGCACCTTCGCGGGCGACTCGCCCACGTCCCTGCTGCTGCCCATGCTGCTGGGACCGGCGGTCTTCCTCCTGCTGGCCGGTGTGGTCGTCATGTTCGACCCGTTGCTGGTGCTGGGTGACGGCGAGTGGAACCGGTCGCCGTCACCCCCGCAGGCCGACGCGCCCGCGGCCCGGCCCGACGGCCCGCTCCTCGGCGGTCCCGCCGTGACCGCGCGGGCCCGGCAGGAGACGCACGGTGTCGCACCCGCCGCACCGCAGTGGGCCCCGCCACGCGCCGACGACCGGTGACGTCCGAAGGGTGCTCGCGGGCCGGTCACTCGTCCGGCGACAGCTCACCCCGACCGCCCCACCCGAGACGCCGCTTTCCGGTTCTCGGCACGGCGCAGACGGAGACGGCCGTGATTGGGCACGGTCCACAGCGGGTGACCCCGTACTCCCCATTCCCGCAGCAGGGCGTTGGCGGCGAGGAAGCCGCTGGTGGCCGCCCGTTCCATCAGGGCGACGGGCAGGTCGGTGCGGACGAGGTCACCCGCGAGCACCAGTCCGGGATCCGGCGTCCTGACCCCGGGTCGGTCGCCGTACCCGCCGACGGGGAACAGGGGGCAGTCCTGGCGCCACTCGTGCCGTGCGTCGAGGACCCGTGCGTCCCGCGTCTCCGGGTAGACGTGCGCGAGCTGCTCGGTCAACTGTTTGATCTCCACGGCCTGGTCCGCGTGTTCGGGCAGGGCGTACCCGTGGAGTTCCACGACGGAGCCCCCGCTGCGTGCGGCCCAACGGGCCGCCTCAGCCTCCCAGCGCTCCAGCACGCTGACGTTGTCCAGGGAGCCGTAGCCGGCGGTGCCCACAAAGCCCGGTCGGTCCGGGGCGACGGGACGGTCCAGCCAAAGCCTGGAGACGAGGAAGGGCGGAGCGGTGCGCAGCCGGGCGACGCGTTCCCGCCAGGCGGCGTCGCCCAGGTCGGGCGAACGGGTCACCAGCGAGCGCAGTCCGGCGGTGTCGAGGGCCAGGACGACGGCGTCGTACCGAGTCTCCCGGCCGTCGGCGACGACGCTGAAGGCGCCCTTGTCGGTGCGCGAGACGGTCTCGACCGCGGTGGAGGTACGGATGGTGGTGCCGCGCCGCCGCAGGTAGGCACCGAGGGGGTCCCACAGGCGCGTCGGGAAGGGCTCGCGCGGGACGTCGAAGAGCAGGCCCTCCGCGGAGCCGAGGAAGTAGATGTGGAACATCAGCACCATCTCGGCCGCCGACAGGTGCCGCGGGTCGGCGAAGAAGCTGCGGGAGAAGACCTCGAACGCCAGGTGCCGGGCGGCCTGCGGAAAGCGCAGGGTGTCGAGGAAGTCGTGGGCGCTGACGTCGTCGTAGCGGGCGTACACCTCAGGGACACGCACGTCGAGCAGGGGCAGCGCGGCGGCGGGACTCATACGGAGCAGGTCGCGGGAGCGGAAGGACGGGCTGAGCGCCACGAAGCCGAGCGCGCTGAGCGGTGGGGTGCGCGGAACCCTGCGGAAGCTGTCGTACAGCCCCTGGCTGTGCCGCAGCGGGTAGTCGGGCAGGCCGGTGAGGCGTGAGAGGTGGGGGTCGGTGCGGCGGAGCAGGCCGCGCAGGTTGTAGTACTGGCGGAAGAAGGCGTGGAAGCCACGGCTCATGGTCACGGTGGAGCCGTCGCGCAGCTGGGTCGTCCAGCCGCCGACCCGGCCGCCCAGGTGGGCCTCGCGTTCGTAGAGCGTGACGTCGACGCCGCGTTCGGCCAGCGCCGTGGCGGCGGCGAGACCGGCGATGCCGCCGCCCACGACCGCGGTGCTGCGCGGTGTACCGCTCACCGCGGGTGCTCCGGGCGGCGGGGGCAGGAAGGCGGCCTGCCGGTCCCGTCCGGGGCGGCGGCCGCGCGCCGCCGCGCCGGTCACCGTGCGCTCCGCGCGAACGGCTCCGCGCGGCGGGCCACGACGGTGTGGGTGATGCCGGTCTGCCAGCCGGGCAGGGGCAGGGCCCGCACCCGGTCGAATCCGCCGGCCCGCACCCGACCCGTGAACTCCTCGACGGTGTCGAAATCGACGACGCTGCGCCAGAGATGGCGGTAGAGGTCACCGTCGCCCAGTGCCGCGGCGACGGGGAGCACCATTCCCCGGCACACGACCGTCCACACGGCGCGGTCGACCGGGCGCCCGCCGAGGGTGTACTCGTGGACGGCGAGCCGGCCGTGCGGGGCGAGCAGACGGTGGACGGTGGCCAGCACGGCGTCCGGGTCCGCCACGTTACGGAAGAGGTAGGCGGCGAAGACCGCGTCGAACGGCCCCTCCACGCCCGCCTCGGTGAGGCCCTCCGCAGCGGCGCGCACGAACCTCACGCGCGGGTCCCACGACTTGGCCCTGGCGCGCTCCAGCATGCCGGGCGAGGCGTCGACGGCGATGATCTCGGCCTCGGGCAGCACGTGACGGAGCGCCGCCGTGGAGGCGCCGGTCCCGCAGCCGAGGTCCAGGACGCGCAGTCCCGCGCCGAAAGCGGGCAGACAGAGCCGTCGGGCGGAGCGGCGCAGGTGGGCGTGGTAGCCGGGGTTGGCGGCCACCAGCAGGTCGTAGCGGTGCGCCGCATGGTCGAATGCGGCGACCAGGTCCGCGTCGCGCAGCACGGTCACGCTGCCTCCTGGGGCGGGTCGTCGAGACGTTGGGGGATGCGGGCCGGCCGAGTCCGTCGCGGCACGGCCGGGTCAGCGGAGGAAAGGGCGTCTGGGCAGCCCGGGCAGTTCCAGGGCCGCGCGGAGCATGGGCAGGACGGGGGCGTGCAGGCCGATGGCGAGGTCTTCGTGCCAGCGCGTGTCCCCGTCGAGGAAGCGCAGCAGACGGGCCATGGGCACCCGGGCGAACAGCCGGGAGAAGAAGGCGGCGCCGTCCACCAGGCCGCTGTCGAGGGCGTGCAGGAGCACTGCGTCCATGCCGCGGGCCCGCGCGGTGTGGGGTTGGGGCGGCACGGGGTCGCGGCCCTGGCGCAGTGCGGCCGCTACGGCCGCGGTCTGGCGCTGCACCCCGGAGAAGGTGTAGCCGGTGGAGGGCCGGGTGGCTCCGCCGGCCGCGCCGATACGGAAGACGCATGCCCCGGTACGGCGCGCGAACCGGGCGTCGGTCATCGGGATGACACCGGTCTCGGTCCCGATGACCTCCACATCGCTCAGGCCCAGCACGCCGCCGGTGTAGTGGCGCAGCGCCGTGTCGTACGCGTCCGGCGCCAGGACCGCGGGCGAGAACTCGGTGTACTCCACCAGGGCCTCACGGGGACCTGTGGGCAGGACGTAACCGAAGGACAGGCCTCGTGCGGGCTGGGCCGTACGGAAGTCCATGAACTCCACGCGGGCCGGGTCGAAGACCGGCCGGTCGGTGCGCACGAACCAGCCGTGGAAATGCTGCAGCAGGGTGGTGCGGGCGGCGGGAAGGCTGCCCAGCGGCCGCGAGTCGAACACCCAGCGGGCGCGGAGGGAGTCGGCGTGTCCTTCGGGCGTGCGAGTGTTGACACGCGCGCCCCGCGGGAGGTCTTCGATGCTCTCGACCTTGGCTTCCAGTCGTTGCACCAGTGCGCTGCGGGCGAGATCGCGTTCGACGAGCCGCTCGAAGTCGTCCGAGCGGATCATCTTGTACGTCAGGGGTGCGATGTCGTGCTGGACGGGCTCGCCGGAGGGGTGGTGGACGCGGAGGCGGTGCCACGACCTGGTGACGGCCGCGTCGAAACGTCCGCGGCCCGCCTCCCAGAAGCACCAGGTACGCCGGGGCGGACGCAGCGGCCCGGGTGGGGCGTCCACCAGCACGATCGACAGGCGGCCGGGCCTCGGCGGCGGGCAGGCGAGGCGGTGAGCCAGGGACAGGCCCGCGGCCCCGGCTCCGATGATGGCGACGTCCGCCTCCGGCACGATCGGTTCACTCCCCCTGCGGTGCTGCCATGTCGTCTGCCGTTTCTTCGGCCGTGTCTTGAGGACACCTGCCCTGTGCGGTACCCGTTCGAGTACGGATCGCCACCCTGGCATTGTCCGTTCGGAGCAGCCGCATCGGTCGCGCAGCGTTGTCACGCCGCGCAGTCGACCACGTCGTCCGTGCCGAGTCGGCGCGCGAGGCGGTGCAGCCCTCGGCGGGCGTGGCTCTTGACGGTGCCCAGCGGCCATCCGGTGACCTCGGCGATCTGGGTCTGGGTCAGGTCGTCGTAGAAGGCGAGGTTGAGCACCCGTCGCTGCGGGGCGGGCAGCCGTGACAGTTCGTCGGCGAGCAGGACCCGGTCGATGGCGCCCTCCGGGCTCACGGCCTCGTCGGGCGCGACCAGGAGCAGCCTGGCGCCCGCGGCGGCGACCAGTTCGGTGCGCCGGGTCCTGGCCGAGAGCGCGTCGGCGATCTTCCTGCGGGTGATGCCCATGAGCCAGCCGGGCAGCGTGCCCCGTCCGGGCGCGAACCCGGAGCGCCCCCGCCACGCGGCGAAGAAGACCAGTTGGGTGACGTCCTCCGCCTCCTTCGCGTCCCCCAGCGAGCGCCTGGCAAGGGCGTACACCAAAGGACCCCAGCGGCGGTGCGCGTCCTCGAGGCAGGCCTCGTCACCAGCCAGGAACCCGTCGGCGAGGTCGGCCTCATCGATGTCCGGGCCGGAGAGCGGCTCGGGCGTGGGCAGGCGGGGAGCGTGGGCCTCGCCGATGTCCGCGCTGGTTTGCTGGGCGGTCGTCATGGCTACTCCTCCGCTGGGCCTTTTGGTCGCCGTGAGCTACTGCGGTCCCTCCACGGTGCAGAAGCGATGCAAGACGAACAACTCGCATCGTCTTTGCATCGAAATAGCCACTGGGAACGGGCCGGGGAAGCCCCCTGCCGGTGTTTCCGAGCCGCACCGCATCCGATCGGGCCCCTCCCGCCGAACCGGTGACCACGACGCGAACTCCGATCGCGAGGATCTCGATGAGGGGAACCGGAATGAGCCCCACCGTGACGCAGGACCACCGTGCGAACGGCCGTCCACGCGAGCATCCGAGCTGCGAGGAGGGCTCCCCCGCACCCGCGCGGCGCGCAGCCGGCGCACCGGCCCCCGGGCGGGGCGACCGGGACGAGGGCCCGGCGCCCTCGCCCTACGGCCCCGACCCGCACGCCGTCGACGCCGACGTGACAGGCGCGGTGCGCGCGGTGCTCGGCGACCTGCTCGCCCGCCGGCTGGCGGCGGCCGAGGCCGTCGATCCGCTGTTCGGCGACGACCTGGCCGCCCGGGTCGCCCGCTTCGCGGAGACCGGCGGCAAACTCACCCGCTCCCGTTTCGTGTGGTGGGCCCTTCGCGCGTGCGGCGGCAGCGAACCCCCGCGCGCACAAGCCGCTCTGCGCGTCGGAGCGGCCCTCGAACTCGTCCAGACCTGCGCCCTGGTCCACGACGACGTGATGGACGAGGCGCCGACCCGCCGCGGACGGCCGGCTCTGCACGTCGATGTCGCCGCCCAGTACCCCGACGCCGGGCGCCTCGGCGAAGCGGCCGCGATCCTGGCCGGTGACCTAGCACTCGCCTGGGCGGACGACGTGGTGGCGGACACCGAACTGCCGCGCGAGACCGCGCGCCGGGTACGCGAACTCTGGAGCGCCATGCGCACCGAGATGGTGGCCGGGCAGTACCTGGACGTTCACGGCGAGGCCACCTCGGCACGCTCCCTGCTCCGCGCGATCCGCGCCGCCCGCCTCAAGAGCGCCCTGTACTCGGTGGAGCGCCCCCTCGCCCTGGGCGCCGCGCTCGCCGACGCCGGTCCCGCCGCGACCCGGGCGCTGTGCTCGGCCGGCCGCTGCGTCGGCCTGGCCTTCCAGCTGCGGGACGATCTGCTCGACGCCTTCGCCGACCCGCGCGACACCGGCAAACCCGCGGGCGGCGACATCCGCAGCGGCAAGCCCACGTACCTCGCCGCCCTCGCCCAGGCGCGGGCGGAGGCCTCGGGTGACAAACGCGCACAAGCCGTGCTGCGCGGCACGCTCGGCCGCAGGGACGCCTCCGACGCCGAAGTGGCCGCCGTGCGCGAGGTGTTCGCGGCCACCGGCGCCAAGGACACCGTGGAGGTCAAGATCCACCGTCTGGTCGCCCAGGGCCTGCGCCACCTCGACGGCGCGGTGCTCGAACCCCGGGCCCTCGACCACCTTCAGGCGCTGCTGGGGTCCACCGCCGGAGTGCCGGCCACCAGCGTGGTGGACGTCCTGACGTCCGGCACGGTCCCCGGCTCCCCGGTCCTCACCGCCCAGGACACGAGGGACGAGCGATGACCCGCACCGTTCCCGGCCGCACCGATCACGTCGTGGTCGTCGGCGCGGGGCTGTCCGGGCTGGCGGCCGCCCTGCATCTGCTCGGCGCCGGACGCCGGGTCACCGTCGTCGAACGGGACGCGTCACCAGGCGGCCGCGCCGGGCGGCTGGTGCGCGGCGGCTACCACATCGACACCGGCCCGACCGTGCTGACGATGCCTCATCTCGCCGACGAGGCCTTCGCCGCGGTCGGCGACAGTCTGCACGCACGCGTCGACCTCGTACCCCTGCACCCCGCCTACCGTGCCCGGTTCGCCGACGGCAGCACCCTGGACGTCCACACCGGCGCCGAGGCGATGGAGGCGGAGATCGAACGCTTCGCGGGCGCCCATGAGGCGGCGGGCTACCGACGGCTGCGGGTCTGGCTGGAGAAGCTCTACCAGGTGCAGATGCGCCGCTTCATCGACGCCAACTTCGACTCACCGCTGCACCTGCTGCATCCCGACCTCGCGCGTCTGGCCGCCCTCGGCGGTTTCGGACGCCTGGACGCGCGCATCGGACGATTCCTGCACGACGAGCGACTGCGCCGGGTCTTCTCCTTCCAGTCCCTGTACGCGGGAGTGGCACCCGAACGCGCCCTGGCGGCCTACGCCGTCATCGCCTACATGGACACCGTCGCGGGCGTCCACTTCCCGCGCGGCGGCATGCACGCCCTGCCCCGGGCCATGGCGGACGCCGCCGCCGAGGCCGGAGCCGAGCTGCGCTTCGAAGAGACCGTCACCCGTCTGGAACGCTCCGGCGACCGCGTCACGGCCGTCGTCACCGACACCGACCGCATCGCCTGCGACGCCGTGGTCCTCACCCCCGACCTGCCCGTCGCCTACCGGCTGCTCGGGCGCGCCCCCAGGCGGCCGGCCGCGCTGCGGTTCTCGCCCTCCGCCGTGATCCTGCACGCCGGCACCGACCGCACCTGGCCCTGGCTGGGCCACCACACCATCTCCTTCGGCAGGGAGTGGCGCCGCACGTTCGCCGAACTCACCGAAACGGGCCGCCTGATGAGCGATCCCTCCCTGCTCATCACCAGACCGACCACCACCGACCCCTCGCTCGCCCCGCCCGGACGTCACCTGCACTACATCCTGGCCCCCTGCCCCAACACGGCCCTGGGTCCCAGCGCCGCCGACTGGGGTGACCTGGCACCCGGCTACCGCGCCGGCCTGCTGAGCGAACTGGAGCGGCGCGGCCTGGACGGCATCGCCTCCGCCGTGGAGGAGCAGTGCCTGATCACCCCGGCCGACTGGCAGGCCCAGGGCCACGCGGCGGGCTCGCCCTTCTCCGCCGCCCACACCTTCGCCCAGACCGGACCCTTCCGGCCCCGCAACCTGGTGCGCGGAACTGCCAACGCCGTCCTCGCCGGCTGCGGCACCACCCCCGGCGTCGGCGTCCCGACCGTCCTGCTGTCGGGCAAGCTCGCCGCGGCCCGCATCTCGGGCGCCGGCAAGCCCCCGGCCACCGCTGCCCGAACCCGCCCCGCCGCACCGAACTCCCGGGAAGGCAGGCCGGCATGACCGACCGTGAACTCGACGCGGCCGGCGTCGTCGACCCCCGCCTGCGGCAGGCGTACACACAGTGCAGGCGGCTCAACGCCCGGCACGGCAAGACGTACTTCCTCGCCGCACGCCTCCTGCCGGTGGCCCGCAGGCCCGCCGTGCACGCCCTGTACGGCTTCGCCCGCTGGGCCGACGACATCGTCGACACCCTCGACACCACGACCACCGCCGAGCGCGCGAACGCCCTCCTGCGTCTCCAGCAGGAGCTGGAGCAGGGGCTGCGCCACGGGGACAGCACCGAGCCGGTGGTGCGCGCCCTGGCTGACACCGCCCATCGCTACGCCATCGACCATCAGCACTTCAGCGACTTCATGACGGCCATGCGCGCCGACCTCGACGTCACGGACTACGCCACCTACGCCGACCTGCGCACCTACACCTACGGCTCCGCGGAGGTGATCGGCCTGCAGATGCTGCCGGTGCTCGGCACGGTGGTACCGCGTCAGGAAGCGGCACCACACGCGGCCGCCCTCGGCGTGGCCTTCCAGCTGACCAACTTCCTGCGCGACGTGGGCGAGGACCTCGACCGCGGACGCGTCTACCTGCCCGCCGATCTGCTGGCCGCACACGACGTGGACCGGCACCTGCTGCGCTGGAGCCGCGACACCGGACGGCCCGACCGCCGGATCACCGCGGCGCTCAGGGACTTCGAGCAGCTGACGCGCGCGCTCTACCGCGAGGCGGCCCCCGGCCTGGCCATGCTCGACCCCGTCTCCCGTCCGTGCATCCGCGCCGCGTTCGTGCTGTACGGCGCGATCCTGGACGCGGTCGCCCGGGACGGCTACCGCTCGCTGCACCGCCGTGCCGTCGTGACGGGGCGCCGCCGTGCCGTCGTCGCCGCCGACGGACTCGCCCGGATGACCGCGGCCAGACTGCGGGCCCGAGCGACCGGGAGCACCGCGGTCCCGGCGCCGACGGCTTCCCCCCAGCCCCACTCCGAGTCCCCCTCACAGGCCGCCGAGAGGACCGCATGAAACTCCCCCGTCCTCACCCCCGCGCCCGCTACCCGCTTGCGCTGCGCCGCCGCCCCGTGCGGTGGGAGAAGCAGCAGCCGACCTGGCGCCAGGCCCGGCCGGGTGTGATCGCCCAGGCGCTGAAACGTGCCCAGGCCCGCGCGTCGGGCAACTGGTACGTCGTCGGTGCCACACGCGATCTGCGCGACGACCGGCCGCTGGCCGGCACGGTGGCCGGGCACGAGGTCGTGGTGTGGCGCACCGCGGACGGGCGCCTCGCGGCGGGCCCCGGCGTCTGCCCGCATCTGGGCGCGCCACTCGCCGCCGGCCCGGTCCGCTGCGGAACTCTCGTCTGTCACTGGCACGGGCTGGCACTGACGGGCGGGCCGGTCGCGGGCTGGGAGCCACTGCCCGTGCACGACGACGGTGTCCTGGTCTGGGTGCGCCTGGACCAGGTCGGCGGTGAACTCCCTCTGCCGGCACCGGTCGTACCGGACCGTCCGCCGCTGTCACAATCGCTCGCCGCCGTCTACAGGGGTGTGGGGATCTGCGAGCCGGAGGACATCGTGGCCAACCGGCTGGATCCCTGGCACGGCGCGTGGTTCCACCCCTACTCCTTCGTCGACCTCACCGTGGTCGGTACACCGGACCCCGGCGAGGACGACGACGAGGGGTTCACCGTGGACGTCTCGTTCAAGGTCGCCGGCCGGCTCGTCGTCCCGGTGCGTGCCGTCTTCACCACACCCGGGCCGCGGACGGTCGTCATGCGGATCGCGGAGGGCGAGGGCCGGGGATCGGTCGTGGAGACGCACGCCACCCCGCTGGGGCCGGACGAGACGGGCCGCCCGCGCACGGCCGTCGTGGAGGCGGTCGTGGCCTGCTCGGAGCGTCCAGGCTTCGCCGCGGCTCGTGCGGCGGCCCCGGTGCTGCGCCGGATCATGACGGCTGCGGCCGGACGCCTGTGGCGCGACGACCTCGCCTACGCCGAACGCCGCTGGCTGCTGCGCTCGACCGGCCGCTTCCCCGGCTGAGGCGGGCGGTTCACAGGGTGACCATGGACGGGCCCGAGCCGGACGCAGGCACGTCCTCGGATGCCGGGGTGACCACCGGGTTCCTCGCCCGGCGTCTGGGCGTCAGCCCCACCACCCTGCGGTCCTGGGACCGCAGATACGGGCTGGGCCCGGCGACCAGGGCGCAGGGAAGCCATCGCCGGTGGACGCCCGCCGACGTGTCCATGCTCCTGGAGATGTGCCGCATGACGGCCGCCGGCATCCCACCGGCGGAAGCGGCCAGGACGGCCATGGAACACGCCGGGAGAAGCACCCCGCAGTCCCCGCCGGCGCACCACCTCCCAGCTGTGGACGAGCAGGTCGCGGAGCCCTTGTACGCCTCCCGGTCCGGCAGCGGGCTGCCGTTGGGGAGCGTGCGCCAGGAGTGCAGGGGCCTGGCCCGCGCAGCCGTCCGGCTGGACGCCTTCGCCGTCCAGCAACAGCTCACCGCCGCGATCGGCGCCCATGGGCTGGTGGTCGCGTGGGAGGAGATCCTGGCTCCCGCCCTGCAGGCCGTCGGGCGCAAGTGGCAGTCGGCCGGTGAGCGTTACGTCGAGGTGGAGCACCTCCTGTCCTGGCACATCTCCGCGACCCTGCGCCACCTGTACGTGCGCGGCGCGTCCGCCCACCAGGGGGCGCACTCGTCCCCGGTGGTGCTGGCCTGCGTTCCGGGCGAGCAGCACACGCTCCCGCTGGAGGCACTGAACGCCACACTGACCGAACGCGGGGTCCCCACCCTCATGCTGGGCGGAGCCGTGCCCCCGGACGCCTTGATCGCCGCGGTGCGGCGCGTGGGTCCGGTCGCCGTGGCCCTGTGGTCGCAGTCGGCCTCCACGGCCAGTACGCCGTTGGTCCAGCACCTCATGGAGACCCGCTGGGGCGTTCGCGGTGCCCGGATGCAGAGCCGGGTGCTGCTGTGCGGCCCGGGCTGGAAACGGACCCGGATTCCTGGCCCGCTGCGCCCGCGTGGCCTGCACGAGGCGCTGCGCGCGCTGGGACCCCTGGATCTTTCAACTCCCGCCTGAACAACCGGATTCACCTGTTGTTACGGTGCACCGGTGTCTGAATCCTCACGCGATACCGCCGCGGGTGCCGGCTGGGGCGTCGCGGAACCCGGTGAGTACAAGCGGCTGATGCCGTCCAAGGTCGAGAAGCTCTCCTGGCTGAACCCCAGGACACTGTGGGCCGCCCGCAACGGTGTGCTGGCCTCGTGGTTCGGGGACCCCACGGGGCACACCCGCAGCAGGTGGGTGGCCCAGCAGGAGGCGGCGGGGGCACCCACCGACAAGGTGATCCGGCGTGCGGACCCGGAGCGGTTCTCCTTCATGCTGATGGGCGACACGGGTGAGGGCGACGACTCCGAGTACGCCGTGGTGCCGGGCTTCTTGAAGATCGGTCGGGGAACCGACTTCGCCGTCATCGCCAGTGACGTCATCTATCCGGTCGGCAGCGCCGACGACTACGGAACCAAGTTCTTCCGTCCCTACCAGGACTACCCGGCGCCGATCTACGCGGTGCCGGGCAACCACGACTGGTACGAGGACCTGGGTGCCTTCATGCGGGTGTTCTGCGGCAACGCCCCGGCCCTGCCCCGTGAGGCGGCGCCGCGGCGCTTCACGCGGGCGTGGATGCGTTCGCTGCTGTGGCACCGGTCGCGCCCCGGCGACGGACAACACCTCGACGTGGAAAGGCAGTTGAGGTCCGCGCCCGAGCAGCAGGCGGTGCAGCCCGGGCCGTACTGGGCCATCGACGCCGGACCCCTGCGGATCATAGGCATCGACACGGGTCTGCTGGGCACCATCGACGCCCAGCAGGGCGCCTGGCTGCGTGAGGTCTCGCAAGGGCCCCGCCCGAAGATCCTGGTCACCGGCTCGCCCCTGTACGTGGACGGCGAGCGCCACCCGTGCACGATCGAGGGCGGTGGCGGCACCGTCGACGACATCGTCCGCGACCCGGCGCATCACTACGTGGCGGCGATCGGCGGCGACATCCACAACTACCAGCGCTATCCGGTCCAGGTGGAGGGCCGCACGATCCAGTACGTCGTCTCGGGCGGCGGCGGTGCGTTCATGCACGCCACGCACACCATCCCACGCGTCGACATCGCCAACGTCACGGAGAAGGACTTCCGCTGCTATCCGCTGCGCGGTGACTCCCTCGCCTTCTACAGCCGCCTGTACGGCCGCCGGCTGCGGCTGCGCCGCTTCTTCACGCTCACCGAGGCGGAGGCGATGGCGGTGATCGCCGAGCGGCTGGGCATCCAGCCGACCCGTACGCCGGGCGGACCGGTGCGGGTGACCCGGCGGGTGCGTCTGGTGGCGAGCCTGCTCGGCGCGGGCGGCCGCCCGGACCGTACCTCGCGCTTCCGTCTGCCGGTGCGCAAGATCTACACGCAGCTGTTCTCTCCGAGCTCGGCGACCTACAGCCCGCCCTTCTTCAAGAGCTTCCTGCGCCTGGACGTGAGTCCGGAGGCGGTGCGGGTGCGGTGCTTCGCCGCCACCGGCAACCGTGCGCAGGAGATCGAACCGCCGGTCGAGGACGAGTTCGTCATCGCGCTGACCTGACCGGATCTTGGCCCTGGGGACGGGAACACTTCTCACGACGTCCCGGTTGGCACTGCCGTACTACTTGATTCATCAAGCAACCACGGAGGAACCCGTGCCGCCGACCTCTCGCCCCCTGCGCAGGCTGGGCTTCTTGACCATCGGACTGTTCGACGAAGCCGATCCGCGCCGGGGCCACGAGTCCACGCTGGAGATCATCGAGCTGGGCGAGCGGCTCGGCTTCGACAGCGCGTGGCTGCGCCACCGGCATCTGCAGTACGGCATCTCCTCCCCCGTGGCCGTGATGGCGGCGGCCTCGCAGCGCACCCGCCGCATCGAACTGGGCACGGCGGTCATTCCGCTCGGCTGGGAGAACCCGCTGCGGCTGGCGGAGGACCTGGCGACGGTGGACATCCTGTCCGGAGGCCGCGTCAACCCGGGCGTCAGCGTCGGTCCGCCGATGCACTTCGACCGGGTCAAGGAGGCGCTGTACCCGGACACCGCGGGTGCGGAGGACTTCTCGTACGAGCGGGTGCGGCGGCTGCTCGCCTTCGTGCGCGGCGAGAGCGCGACCGACGTCAGTGGCGTCGAAGGTTTCGAGGTGTTCTCCGATCGAGTGCAGCCATACTCCCCCGGCCTGGGCCGGCGTATGTGGTACGGCGGCGGCAGCCTCAGTTCGGCGCGCTGGGCGGGCGAGCACGGCATGAACTTCCTGACCAGCAGCGTCGTCAAGGCGGAGGAGGCGGAGGGGCCGTACGACTTCGCCGAGATCCAGCTCTCCCACATCCGCGCCTTCCGCGACCGGCACCCGGACGGGGAAGGCGCCCGCGTCTCCCAGGGCCTGGTCGTCATCCCCACCGACTCCGCGACGCCGGAGCAGCGCAAGCGGTACGAGGAGTACGCGGCCAAGCGCACCCCTCGTACGACGTCACCGCAGGGCCCCGCGCGGCTGCTGTTCGCACCCGACCTCGTCGGCACCTCGGACGAGATCGCCGAGCGGCTGGCCGGACACGCGGCGTTCCGCGAGGTGGACGAGGTGGCGTTCGCGCTGCCCTTCACCTTCGAGCACGAGGACTACGTGCAGATCCTGACCGACATGGCCACGAAGCTGGGCCCCGCGCTCGGCTGGCAGCCGTCGGTGTGAGCTCACCAGCGCCCGGGTGCGGTGCCGGTGATCGGCCGGGACGGCGTGCCGTCCACGCCGACGGGGACGTCGCCGGTGAGCATCACGCGGTGCATGACGCGCGGGAAGTCGAGGTGGGCGTTGTCGCTGGGTGCGAGGTGGATGGTGGCCCGGTTGTCCCAGAAGGCGACGCTGCCCGGCTCCCAGCGGAAGCGCACGGTGTATTCGGGCCGCACCGCCTGTTCCAGCAGCATGTCGAGCAGGGCCCGGCTCTCGGGGCGGGAGACGCCGGTGATCTGTTCCAGGTAGTAGCCGTTGACGAACAGCACCCGCTCCCCCGTCTCGGGGTGCACGCGCACCAGCGGGTGCTCGGAGGCGACCTGGTGGTCCAGCAGATGGCGCAGGTAGCTGTCGTCTCCGGGGCGGGGCTGGTAGCCGACACCGAGGCGGTGCTCGGCCCGCAGCCGGTCGGCGAAGTCCCGCACGGGCGCTGAGAGTCCGGCGTAGGCGGCGGCCAGGTTGGACCAGGTGGTGTCGCCGCCGTAGGGCGGTACGGTCTCGGCGCGCAGGATCGTCGCCGCCGGCGGGTCGACGCGGGCGCCGTGGTCGCAGTGCCAGCCGCGCAGCAGGGTGTGCCGCCGGCGCTGCAGCCACTCCTCCTGCTCCATGCCGAACTTCCCGCCCAGCTCCAGCCGGTCGGCGGTGGTCTCCACCTCGGGGACGTCGGGCGGCGAGGCGCTGCCCCGCTTGCCCAGCACGACGGGCTGTCCGAACCGGCGCGCGAAGGCCACGTGGGCGGCGTGGTCGAGCCGTTGACCGCGAAAGAACACGACCTTCCAGCGCAGCACCGCTGCCCGGATCACGCCGACGACGGCGTCGTCGAGGTCACTCGCCAGGTCGACGCCCGTGATCTCGGCTCCGATGTGCCCGGCGACCGGTTTCACCTCGATCCCGGCCGCCCGTCCAGCCGTTGCCGTCGCGTCCCACTCCGCCGTCATGCGCGCTCCGTCGCTCGTCGGTGGCGGTTCGGTGCGAGCCGCCACGGAGATCGTGACAGCGTTTCCGGCGCCTGGCGACAAGGTGTCTCGAGCCGCTGACGGGGCCTGCGGTGGGCCACAACGGGTCGAAACTTTCGAAGTGAATGACGAATGATGCGAGAAGGATTGACGCTTCCGGTGGGCCTCCTATCATCCAAAGACGTCCGAGAAGACGGTCGGCGTTCGACATATCGACCCTCGGATGTCATGTCCTGCTCAAATGCGTGCGCACCCCCACACCACAGCAGAGGAGCGTCATGAACCCTCTCCACCCCTTACGAGGGCGTCGGCTTTCCGCCGTCGGCCTGATGGCCGCCACCGCACTGCTGGCCGCAGGAACAGCGGCCGCGGCGCCCGACGCCACCGTCAAGGCCTCGACCCTCGGGGCCCAGGCGGCCCAGTCCGGGCGCTACTTCGGCACGGCCGTGGCCTCGGGGAAGCTCGGTGACTCGACGTACTCCACGATTCTCGACCGGGAATTCAACATGATCACCCCGGAGAACGAGATGAAGTGGGACACCACCGAGCGCTCCCGCGGCAGCTTCAACTTCGGCCCCGCCGACCAGATCGTGGGCCACGCCGCCGCCCACGACCAGCGCATGCGCGGCCACACCCTCGTCTGGCACTCCCAACTGCCGGGCTGGGTCAGCTCCATCACCGACGCCAACACCCTGCGCAGCGTGATGAACAACCACATCACCACCGAGATGACCCACTTCAAGGGCAGGATCTACGCCTGGGACGTGGTCAACGAGGCCTTCGCCGACGGCAGCAGCCAGCACCGCAGCTCCGTCTTCCAGAACGTGCTCGGCAACGGCTTCATCGAGGAGGCCTTCCGCACGGCCCGGAACGCCGACCCCGCCGCCAAGCTCTGCTACAACGACTACAACATCGAGAACTGGTCGGACGCCAAGACCCAGGGCGTCTACGCCATGGTCCGCGACTTCAAGTCCCGCGGCGTGCCCATCGACTGCGTCGGCTTCCAGTCCCACTTCGGCACCGGCGGCCCGCCCGCGAGCTTCCAGACCACGCTCTCGAACTTCGCCGCGCTCGGCGTCGACGTACAGATCACCGAACTCGACATCGCCCAGGCACCCGCCACCGCCTACGCGAACACCGTCAAAGCGTGCATGAACGTGGCGCGTTGCACCGGTATCACGGTGTGGGGCATCCGGGACAGCGACTCCTGGCGCACCGGCCAGAACCCACTGCTGTTCGACAACGGCGGCAACAAGAAGCCGGCGTACAACGCGGCGCTGACCGCGCTCGGCGGCACACCCGCGACCACCGCCCGAGCCTCCGCCGCCGCCCTCCCGTCGAGCTTCAGCTGGAGTTCGAGCGGCGCGCTGATCGCGCCCAAGCCCGACTCGACACACAACATCGCGGGGATCAAGGACCCGTCGGTCGTGTACTACAACGGCAAGTACCACGTCTTCGCGAGCGTCGCGAGCTCCTCCGGCTACAGCCTGGTGTACCTCAGCTTCAGCGACTGGTCGCAGGCCGGCTCGGCCACGCACCACTATCTGGACCGCGGCGGGATCGGCAGCGGCTACCGGGCCGCTCCGCAGATCTTCTACTTCGCGCCGCAGAAACTCTGGTATCTCGTCTACCAGACCGGCAACGCCTCGTACTCCACCAACGCCGACATCAGCAACCCCAACGGCTGGAGCGCGCCGCGCAACTTCTACGCCTCGATGCCGGACATCATCAGGCAGAACATCGGCGGCGGCTACTGGGTCGACATGTGGGTGATCTGCGACAGCGCCACCTGCTACCTGTTCTCCTCGGACGACAACGGACACCTGTACCGCTCGCAGACCAGCCTGTCCCAGTTCCCGAACGGCTTCACCAACACCGTCATCGCGGCCCAGGACTCCAACAAGTACGCCCTGTTCGAGGCGAGCAACGTCTACAAGGTGCAGGGCAGCAACCAGTACCTGCTGATCGTCGAGGCCATCGGCTCCGACGGGCGGCGCTACTTCCGCTCCTGGACCTCCGGCAGCATCGCGGGCTCGTGGACCCCGCTGGCCGCCACCGAGAGCAATCCCCTCGCCCGTGCCACCAACGTCAGCTTCCCGGCGGGCGCCTGGACGAAGGACATCAGCCACGGCGAGATGATCCGCGCCGGCTACGACCAGACGCTGACGATCCCCTCCTGCAGGCTCCAGTACCTCTACCAGGGCCTCAACCCCAACGCGAGCGGTGACTACAACAGCCTGCCCTGGCGCCTGGGCCTGCTCACCCAGACGAACTCCGCCTGCTGACCGCCGACCGCCCTCACCTCTCACCCGCACGACCGGAGGAGCTTCCCGTGATCGTCCGACAGTCGTTACGTCCCTCCCGGCGCGCCCTCCTCGCCACCGGAGCGGCCGTCGCCCTCGGTGCCGGCATCCTCACCGGCACCGCCCCGTCCTCCCACGCCGCGGGATCGCTGCCCTGCGACCTGTACGCCTCCGGCGGCACCCCCTGCGTGGCCGCCCACAGCACGACCCGCGCCCTGTACTCCTCCTACAACGGCCCGCTGTACCAGGTGCGCCGCGCCTCCGACAACGCCACCCGCGACATCGGCGTCCTCAGCGCGGGAGGCGTCGCCAACGCGGCCGCCCAGGACTCCTTCTGCGCCGGCACGTCCTGCGTCATCACCGTCATCTACGACCAGTCCGGCCGGGGCAACCGCCTCACCCAGGCGCCCGGCGGCGGTGCCGCCGGCGGTCCGGACAACCTGGCCAACGCCACCGCCGCCCCCACCACGGTCGCCGGCCACAAGGCCTACGGCGTCTACGTCGCCCCCGGCACCGGCTACCGCAACAACGCCACCAACGGCGTAGCCAAGGGCGACCAGCCGGAGGGCATGTACGCCGTCCTCGACGGCACCCACTACAACGGCGGCTGCTGCTTCGACTACGGCAACGCCGAGACCAACAGCCGCGACAACGGCAACGGCACCATGGAGGCCATCTACTTCGGCAACATCAAGGTCTGGGGCTACGGCAGCGGCAACGGCCCCTGGATCATGGCCGACCTCGAGAACGGCCTGTTCTCCGGCGTCAACCAGCACTACAACGCGAACGACCCCTCCATCAGCCACCGCTACCTGACCGCCGTCATCAAGGGCGGGCCCAACAAATGGGCCATCCGCGGCGGCAACGCCCAGTCCGGCGGCCTGTCCACCTTCTACAACGGGGTCCGCCCCAACGTCGCCGGCTACAACCCGATGAAGAAGGAGGGAGCCATCATCCTCGGCATCGGCGGCGACAACAGCAAGGGAGCCCAAGGCACCTTCTACGAAGGCGTCATGACCTCCGGCTATCCCTCGGACGCCACCGAGAACGCCGTACAGGCCAACATCACCGCCGCCGGCTACGGCAGGTGACAGCGCCGGGTGACCCGAGCCGACGCCGATCGGTCCGGGTCACCCTCCCCCTCCCCGACCACCGCGTTTGATCAGACCGCACCTCATCCGTGAGGCTGGAGGTCCGGCGCAGTCGAGGAAAGGTCCCGACGTGGTCAGCATCCCGACGTACACGCTCAACGACGGCACGACGATCCCCGCCATCGGCCTGGGCACCTGGCCGATGAGCGACGCGGAGGCGGAACGCGCCGTGGCCGGGGCTCTGGAGACGGGCTACCGCCTGGTCGACACGGCGACCAACTACCGCAACGAGTCCGGCGTCGGCCTCGGCATCGCCCGCAGCGGCATCCCACGCGAGGAGGTCGTCGTCACGACGAAACTGCCGGGCCGCCACCACGGCCACGAGGAGACGCTCGCCTCCTTCGAGGAGTCCCGCAGGCGGCTGGGCCTGGAGTACGTGGACCTGTACCTGATCCACTGGCCACTCCCCCGCGTCGACAAGTACGTCGACTCCTGGCGCGCCATGATCAAACTCCGCGAGGACGGACTCGTCCGCTCCATCGGCGTCTCCAACTTCACCGCCGAACACATCGAACGGCTGGAGAAGGAGACCGGTGTGCTGCCCTCGGTGAACCAGATCGAATTGCACCCGCTCTTCCCGCAGGAACAGCTGCGCGCCTTCCACGACGCCAACGGCATCGTCACCGAGAGCTGGAGCCCGCTCGGCCGGGGCAGCAGCCTCCTCGAGGACCCGGCCCTCGTCGCCATCGCCGAGGCCCACGGCGTGACACCCGGGCAGGTCGTCCTGCGCTGGCACACCCAGCTCGGCGCGCTGCCCATCCCGAAGTCCTCCGACCCCGAGCGGCAACGGCAGAACCTCGACATCTTCGGCTTCGAGCTCGACGCCGACCAGCTGGCAGCCGTCTCCGACCGCGCCCACCGGCGCCTGGGCGGCGACCCGACGGTGCACGAGGAGTTCTGAGCCACCGCGCGGGGTACTCGGGCGGCCGCGAGGGAACCGGGCGTGCGGAAGGAGCCCCAGGTGGGTGAGCGGGACCGGCTGCGGGACTACCACGACAAGCGCGACTTCCAGCGGACCGGGGAGCCACGGGGGCAGTCGGCCGCCTCGGGGGACGAGCCGCGGTTCGTCGTGCAGATCCACGACGCCAGCACCCTGCACTTCGACTTCCGGCTGCAGGTCGGCGACGTACTCAAATCATGGTCCATCCCCAAGGGCCCCTCCGACGATCCGCACGACAAGCGGCTCGCCGTGCCCACCGAGGACCATCCCCTGGAGTACGAGGACTTCGAGGGCGTGATCCCGCGGGGCGAGTACGGCGGGGGCACGGTGATCGTGTGGGACCACGGCACCTACGAACCGCTCAGCCACGACCGCAAGGGGCGGCCCGTCGACTTCGAGGAGTCCCTGGAGGGCGGGCACGCCCGCTTCCGCCTCAAGGGCTCCAAACTGCAGGGCGAGTACGCCCTCACCCGGTTCCGCGGCGGCAAGGACGGCAACCGGGAAGAGGCCTGGCTGCTGGTGAGGACCGGTAGTGCGAAGGCCTCCGGGCACGGCACGCCGGATCCGCGCCGGGCCCGCTCGGTCAGCAGCGGCCGTACGCTCGCTCAGGTCGCCGCCGACGACGGCGACCAGGAGTAGCGGGTCGCTAGGTCTCCGCTCGTCTCTGCCTCGGCCCTGCGGGGGCGCGCAGTTCGCGGTGGACCGCCCAGGCCACCGACACCATCGGCACGGCGACGACCGCGCCGATCACCCCCGCCAGGATGCTGCCGGCGATCACCGAGACCGCCACCACGACCGGATGCAGCCGCACCGCCCAGCTCATCACCAGCGGATGCAGTACATGGCCCTCGATCTGGCCGACGATGACGATCAGCGCGAGGACCACGATCGCGATGACCGGCCCGCGCGACGCCAGCGCGACCACCGTGGCCACGCCCAGCGCGATGGGCGATCCCACCAGGGGGATGAACGCGGCGAAGAACTCCAGCAGCGTCAGCGGCAGGGCCAACGGCACCCGCAGCACGAACAGGGCGATGCCGACCAGTACCGCGTTGGTGGCCGCCACGATCACGATGCCCCGCGTGTACCCGGCGAACGTCCGCCACGCCGCGCGACCCGCACGGTTCCAGGGGTCCCGGGCCGGCTGCGGCAGCAACTCCTGGAACCAGTGCCAGAACCGGTCGCCGGAATGGATGAAGAACAAGGAGCAGAACAGCGCCAGCACCCCCGCGGTCAGCACCTCCACGAGCCGCCCGGCACCGCTCACCGCGCTGGTGATCAACGTGGAGCGGTGCTCCGACACGAAGGTGTTGACCTTGCCCTGAAGATTTGACGTCACCGTGGGACTCACATGGAACGGAGCGCCCTGCAGCCACCGCTCGATGCGTCCGATGCCTCCGCTGAACTCCCGCCCGAGCTGATCCCACTCGCTCGCCACCAGCTCGCCGACCAGCGCCAGCAGTCCCAGGAACAGCACCAGGCTTCCCACGACGCTCACCACCACCGCGAGCGACCTCGGCAGCCATCGTGCCAGCAGATCGGCGAGGGGACGCAGTACGGACGTCACGACCAGGGCGAGGAACAACGCGACAGCGACCAGCTGCAGGCGTCCCAGAATCACGAAGCCCGCGTACACGGCCGCCCCGAGCACCAGCAGCCGCCAGGCGTAGGCGGCACTGACCTTCAGCCCGTGGTGCACGTCCACGCCGTTCCCGGCCCCCCGCGCGGAGGCCGACGCCCTGCGCGCACGGGCCACCGTCCCGTGTCCGCGGGCCGGTCGGCTGCCCAGCACGACGTACCGCATCCGACGCGGGCCGCGGCTGCCGCCGGGTTCGGTACCGGGATGTCGGCGCGACCGACGCAGGGCGTCGCTCACCTGCACGTCACCGCCTCACATCGCCGCAGGTCGTCGAATTACGCAGCTACGTGTTCCCAAAGCGGCAATTTTCTAAATCGAGGGTGCACGCACGGACCAGTCGGCACGGAATCGGGCCCACCAGCCCACTTCCCCGCCGGATTGATCCGTTCCGGCCCCAACCACCCTCCCGGGGCTCTATGTTCACGGCGGTACTCGATCTTCCCCCCATGTCCAGAGAGGCACCTCGCATGCGCACCGCGCTCCGCTCCGCCCTCGTCGGCGCGATCGTCACCGGCACCACCCTCACCGTCTGCGGCACGGCAGGCGCCACACCGCCCGGCCCCGGGGTGACCGCCAAGCTCATCAGCCAGACCACCGTCGGCGACACCGACTACGTCCTGCGCGAGATCACGGTCCCGCCCGGCCAGGCCACCGGCTGGCACTACCACGACGGCACCGTCTACGGCTTCGTCCGCCAGGGCACCCTCAGCCACTACCACTCCGACTGCGCCGAGGACGGCGTCTACCCGACGGGCACCACCGTCCGCGAACCCGGCGGCCCCGGCGACGTCCACCTCGGCCGCAATGAGGGCGCCACCCCACTCGTCCTCGACGTCCTCTACGTCCTCCCGCACGGCGCCCCCTATTCGGAGGGCGTGCCCAACCCCGGCTGCTCCTTCCAGTGATCAGCCCGGAGGCAGCGGCTGCTCGGCCCAGATCGTCTTGCCCCGGCCGGTCTGCCGACTGCCCCAGCGGTGGGTGAGCTGGGCGACCAGCAGCAGTCCGCGGCCGCCCTCGTCGAAGGCATGGGCCCGGCGCAGATGCGGTGAGGTGGAACTGCCGTCGGAGACCTCGCAGATCAGCGTGTGGTCGCGGATCAACCGCAGCTGGACGGGCGGGGCGCCGTAGCGGATGGCGTTCGTGACCAGTTCACTGACGACCAACTCGGTCACGAACGCCGCCTCGTCCAGACCCCACGCCGACAACTGCTCCGTGGCGGCCTGCCGGGCCGCGGCCACCCGCTCCGGGTCCGGCGTGATGTCCCAGGTGGCCACCTGATCCGCGCCCAGCGCACGGGTGCGGGCCAGCAGCAGCGCCACGTCGTCACTGGGATCCTCCGGCAGCACCGCCTTCAGCACCGTGTCGCACAGCGCCTCCAGCGTGTCGACGGGGGCGGTCAGCGCACGGCACAGCTCGGCGGTGGCATGGTCGACATCCCGGTCGCGGTCCTCGATCAGACCGTCGGTGTACAGGGCCACCACCGCGCCCTCGGGCACTTCCAGCTCCGTCGCCTCGAACGGCAGACCACCGACGCCCAGAGGTGGCCCGGCCGTCATCTCGATCACGCTCGCCGTACCGTCCGGCAACAACAGCGCCGGCCCCGGATGGCCGGCGGCCGCCACGTTCAGCCGCCGCGAGACGGGGTCGTAGACCGCGTACAGGCAGGTGGCCCCCAGTTCCGCGACCTCGTCACCGCTGTCGCCCGAGGCCAGATGGGTGACGAGGTCGTCGAGGTGGGTGAGCAGTTCGTCCGGCGGCAGATCCACGTCCGCCAGCGTGCGTACGGCCGTACACAGCCGGCCCATCGTCGCCGTCGAGGGAATGCCGTGCCCCACGACATCCCCGACGACCAGAGCGACACGGCTGCCGGACAACGGGATCACGTCGAACCAGTCGCCACCGATCCCGACCAGCGCCCCCGAGGGCAGATATCGGTGCGCCACCTCCACCGCGGCCTGTCCGGGCAGGCCCCTTGGCAGCAGACTGTTCTGCAGCGCCAACGCCGTGCTGCGCTCGCGGGCGAACCGACGGGCGTTGTCGATGCAGACGGCAGCCCGGCTGGCCAGCTCCTCCGCCAGTACGACGTCGTCGTTCCCGAAGTCGTCCGGATTCGCGATCCGTACGCCCACCGCCACACCCAGCGTCGTGCCGCGCGCCCGCAACGGCACCGCCAGCATCGAGTGCACACCCCTGCGCTGCGGGCGACCCGCCGGAGCGCGGGCATTGCGCTCAGCGACCCACCGCACGAAATCCGGCTCCCCCGCCTGGCTGACGACGGCCCGCCCCGCACGCAGAGCCATCGCCGGCGGCGAGAACGACGGGTAGAAGTCCGCATCCCCGATACGCACCGCCGCCTCCGGCGTCCCCTCCGTCACCGAGCCGTGCGCGACGCGGCGCAGAATGATGTCGATGTCCGGCAGTGCCGGCCGCTCCTCCGCGGCCAGCACCCAGTCGAGCAGATCCACGCTCGCGAAATCCGCGTACCGCGGCACCAGCAGCTCCACGAGCTCCTCGGCGGTACGGACCACGTCCAGCGTGGTCCCGATGGACGCCGCCGCCTCGTTCAGCAGCGCCAGCCGCTCACGCGCCCAGTACTGCTCGGTACTGTCGAAGGCCGCCAGCGCGACCGCGCACACCGCGCCCGAGGCGTCCCGCAGCGGCCACATGTCCGTGGTCCAGGCGTGATCACGGTTGAGGGCGGGGGCGCCGGCGTAGCTCTCGTACCGGGTGGGCCGGCCCGTCTCGGCGACCTGCCGCAGATGGGCCAGGAAGCCACGGCTGTGCTCGGCGTCCACCACGGTGTCCGCGAAGTGCCGGCCCTGCAGGACGTCCTCCGACACTCCCATGACCCGGCAGGCCACGTCATTGAGCCGCAGATAGCGCTGGCGCGTGTCGAACACCGACATCGACATCGACGCCTGCTGAAAGGCACGGGCGGCCAGCAGCTCCGACTCCCGCGGCCCGCCGGCCGCCTCGGCCGTGATCACATGCCCCGCCGCCGCACCGCCCTCACCGGTGACGGGACAGGCCCGCGCATCGAGGCTGACGCTGGAGCCGTCCCGGTGCCGCACCACCACCCTCCCGGCGAGCGCCGCCAGGGCCTCGGCCGACGGCGCCTCGACGAGCAGCTCCCGCACAGCCCGCCCCAGGATTTCGTCGGCGGTGTATCCGGTCAGTCGCCGGGCACCCTCGCTCCACCCCGTCACCATGCCCCCGGCATCGACGATCACCGCAGCAGAGCCGTGCTCCATATAGTTCAGGATGGTTCTTTTGTCGCACCGCTTCAACCGAAACGCGCGACCCCGGGGGGGCGCGCGTTGCGCGGGTGTCACTTCTGGTGGGTCCGCAGGGCAGCCAGAGCGCGGTCCGCGTGGGTGTTCATGCGGAGTTCGCTGCGGATGATGTCCAGGACGGTGCGGTCCTGGGCTATGACGAAGGTGGCGCGTTTGGTGGGGGCGAGGTTGAAGCCTCGTTTGACGCCGAAGCGCTCGCGGATGGTGCCGTCGGCGTCGGAGAGGAGAGGCATGCCGAGGGTGTGGCGGCCGGAGAACTCCTGCTGGCGTTCGACGGTGTCGCCGCTGATGCCGACGGGGTGGGCGCCGACGGCGGCGAACTCGGCGGCGAGGTCGCGGAAGTGGCAGGCCTCGGCGGTGCAGCCGGCGCTCAGAGCCGCGGGGTAGAAGAAGAGGACGACGGGTCCGTCGGCGAGGAGTGCGGAGAGGGTGCGGGGGGTGCCGGTCTCGTCGGGAAGTTCGAAGTCGTCGACCTTGTCGCCGATGTCGATGCGCTCGCTCATGCCTGGCTCTCCCCACTCTTGGCGATGCTGCGGGCCCACAGGACGAGGGGCAGTTGCAGGGGCAGTCGTCCGATGGCGGCAGCCTTGTGGGGGGTGGGACGGTGGCGCCAGTCGATGGCCATCTTGACGTTGGCGGGGAAGACGCCGACGAAGAAGGCGGCCACGGCGAGGGCGGCGGTCTTGCGGGTGCGGGGCAGGGCGAGACCGGCGGCGAGGGCGAGTTCGGCGGCGCCGCTGGCGTAGGTCCAGGTCCTCGGAGTGCCGGGCAGGGCGTCGGGGATGGTGGCGTCGAAGGGGCGGGGTCGGGCGAAATGGGCGACTCCGGCGGTGGCCAAGAGGCCGGCGAGCAGCAGGGGTGAGCGTTCGGACCGTGGCACGGTTCCTCCTCTGGGGGGCCTGCCGCGGGATACTAGCCGGTCGGTAAATGTCGCCTCTGCGCGGGCCTTTCGTTCTACGGGCGGTGGTGGTGGGTGCCCGGGGTGTAGCCGAGGTGGCGGCGGAAGACGTCGATGAAGGCGCTGGTGGAGGACCAGCCGCAGTGGTGGGCGACGGTGGTGACGGGGGTGTCGTCGGCGAGCAGGCGCAGGGCGTGGTAGAGGCGGGACTGGGTGCGCCACTGGGGGAAGGTCATGCCGAGCTCGGTGCGGAAGAGGCGGCTGAGGGTGCGTTCGCCGGTTCCGGTTGCCGCGCCGAGGGAGGCGAGGGTGCGGGGGTCGGCGGGGTTGGCGTGGACGAGGGCGCAGACGGCGGTCAGACGGGGGTCGGTGGGGGTGGGCAGCCGCATGGGCTGCTGGGGTGAGACGCGCAGTTGGTCGCGCAGGACGGCGAGCAGGCGGTGGCGTTCTGGGGTGTGGTCGTCGGGCTCGTGGGTGTAGGCGAGGATCAGTTCGCGCAGGAGGGGGCTGACGGCGAGGGCGGTGGGGGCGTCGAGGCCGAGGGGGTTGTCGTGGGCGGGCAGTCCCACGAGGTGCAGGTCGAGGTGGCCGCGGGCGCGGTGGGCGTGGACGGTGTGGGCGGGGATCCACAGGGCGCGGGTGCCGGGGGCGAACCAGGTACCGGCGTCGGTGGTGACGGTGACGACGCCTGAGCCGGCGTAGACGATCTGGTGTTCGTCGTGGTGGTGCGCGTCGATGCGTTCGCCGGCGGCCAAGGTGCGGACGCGGGTGGGTGCCTTCGGCGAATGGCGGATGTTCGACACAGGCAGGCAGATTATCGGAAGTGGGCCAGGGACGGGTGGCGCGACGATCGCGGGGTGCCTCTTCACCGTGACCGTCCCATCGCCCTGCTGTCCCTGAGTCACGCCTGTGTGGACGTGTATCAGGGAGCCGTCGCCGCCCTCGTGCCGTTCTTCGTCGCCGAGCGCGCCTACGCCTACGCCGCCGCGTCGGGCGTCGTGCTGGCTGCCTCGCTGCTGTCGTCGGTGGTGCAGCCGCTGTTCGGGGTGTTGACAGACCGGTGGCCGATGCCGTGGCTGCTGCCGGTGAGTGCGGTGACCGGTGGTACGGGAGTCGCGCTGTGCGGGGTCGTCGGCTCGTACGGGCCGACGTTGGCTGCGGTCGCGGTGTCGGGGATCGGGGTCGCCGCCTACCATCCGGAGGCGGCGCGGGCGGCTCGTGCGGCGGCGGGCGGCAGCAACACGGCGATGGGCTGGTTCGCGTTGGGCGGCAATCTCGGCTTCGCGACTGCGCCTGTGCTGGTCGCGGCCGTCGTGGGCACCGGTGGCCTGCACGCCTCTCCCCTGCTGGTGGTCCCGGCACTGGCGGGAGCTGCGCTGTGCGCGGCGGGGCTTCGCCGGTCCGGGGGCGGAGGGGGGCTCACCCGTGAGGCGATGGCGAACGGCGAGGACGACTGGCCGTCGTTCCTGCGGCTGTCCGGGGCGATCGTGTGCCGGTCGATCGTCTTCGTCGGCCTGAGCGCGTTCATTTCGTTGTACGTGCGTCAGCGCTCGGGCGGCGGGGAGGCGGCCGGTACGGCCGCGCTGTTCGTGCTGTACCTCGGGGGTGCCGTGGGCACGGTGGCCGGGGGCCGGCTGGCCGACCGGTACGGACGGCTGGCGGTGGTGCGGCGCTCGTACGGGCTGACCGCTCTGGCGGTGGCGGGCGTGGTGCTGGTGCCGGGGCCGGTGGTGTATCTGTTCGTGGCGCTGACCTCGGCCGGGCTGTATGTGCCGTTCTCGCTTCATGTCACGCTCGGTCAGGACTTCCTGCCGCGCCGGGTGGGGACGGCGAGCGGGGTCACGCTGGGGCTGACGGTGAGTGTGGGTGGGCTGGCCGCGCCGGCGCTGGGGGCGTTGGCCGACGTGACGTCGCTGCGGACGGCGTTGCTTCCGCTGATCGCGCTGCCGGCGCTGGGCCGGCTGCTGCTGTGCGGTCTGCGCGAACCGCCGACGGGGGCGCGGTCGGCCGGTCGGCGTGCGATGTCGGCGTGACGGGGCTTCAGACGGTCGTGTGCTCGGTTTCCTCGTCGATGGCGTAGGTGAGGAAGTCGTCGACCATGCGGTGGAAGAGCGAGGCCAGCTGGCGCAGTTCCTCCGGCGACCAGTCGGACAGGGCGAGCTGCATGCCGCGGGCGCCGGCGTCGCGGACGCGGGCGATGGCCTGCTGTCCGGTCTCGGTGAGCTGGACGCGCTGGGCGCGGCGGTCGTCGGGGTCGGGGACGCGGGTGACGTAGCCGGACTTCTGCAGTTGCTGCACGGTGCGGGTGACGTGCGAGGCCTCCACGCCGAGGCGCGTGGCGAGTTCGCCGGGGCGCAGTGGCTCGGAGTCGGCGACCTGCCGCAGCAGCGCCACGGCGGCGCGGTCGAGGGGCACGCCGGCCAGTGCCATCAGCCGCTCGTGCTGGCGGGCGCGGGTGCTCAGGTAGGTGATGCGGGTGAGCGCGCGCTCGATCTCGATGACCTCCTCGGACGCGGGACTGTCGGGGAGTTCGGGCAGCGGTGGAGTGGCCATGCGATCCACTTTACCATCTTGTTGCGTAACTCAAGTAACCTACTGCGTACGTTCGCTTCGTGTACTACGGGCGCATGATGCCGACCGTACGTCGCCCCTTCGGTCAGTCCGGGCATTCGGTGTCGGAGGACCGGATCTCGCGGCCCTCCGCGGCCGTGACGGTGACGGGCAGGGGCCCGACTCCGGGGGCGCCGACGCGCTCGGCCGCGAGGGCCGTGCAGATGAGCTGTGCCGCGGCGAGATCGGTCTTGCCGCCCATGGCGACGGTGAGCCGGATGTCCACGCGGTCCCTGCGTGAGGTGACCTGCACCCACTTCGACGCCTGGGCAGCTGCACGCTGGTCCAGGGTGGGCGCTTCGGTGGGGAACAGAGCCGTGGGAGGCGACGCCACGGAGGGCAGCAGCGACTTCAGGCCCGCGGACTGTTCGCCCGGGCTGGGACCTTTGAGCAGCACCTGGATCGCCGACCCGACGTCGGGTGGCGCCGCGGTCCGGCGGGAGACGCCGTAGAGGACGTCGCCGGTGACGTAGTAGACCCGGATGGTCGGCACGAGCCCGCTCGCGGGGACGCCGGCCTGCACCACCCCGGTGGTGGGTATGCCGCAGGAAGCGACCAGGCCCACGGCCGGTATCAGCATCACCGACGCCCAGCGGCGTACGGGTTTGGTCACCGGTTCTCCTCGTTGTGCAGCGGGAGTTCGACGGTGAAGACCGCGCCGCCCTCCGGCCGGTTGGCGACGCGCACGGACCCGCCGTGGACGCGGACGTTCTCGGCGGTGATCGCGAGGCCGAGTCCACTGCCCTCGGTACGGGTGCGGGCGGCGTCGGACTTGTAGAACCGTTCGAAGACATGGGGCAGGACGTGGGCGGGGATGCCGGGGCCGCTGTCCAGCACCTCGATGACGGCACGGCGCTCCGTCCCGGTCGAGCCGGTCAGGCGCAGCCGGACCGGGCGGGCGCCGTGCCGGAGGGCGTTGCCGACCAGGTTCGCCACGACCACGTCGAGGCGGCGCGGGTCGACGCGTCCACGCAGGGTGTCGGGCGGCGGAAGTTCGGTGTCCACCAGGTCGGTCCAGGCGCGGGCGGCGAGCGTGCGGCGCAGTGACTCGGCGAGGTCGATCTCGTCGAGGAGCAGGACCGCGGCGCCCGCGTCGAAGCGGGAGATCTCCATCAGGTCGTCCACCAGGCGGGCCAGTTTCACGGTCTCCTCGCTGATCAGGCGGACCGCGGTGGCGGTGTCCGGGTCGAGGCGGACGGCGTCCTCGTCGAGGACGTCGGTGACCGCCGACATGGCGGCCAGCGGGGTGCGCAGTTCGTGCGAGACGTCGGCGGCGAACCGGCGGGCGCGGGCCTCCATGCCCCGCAGTTCGGCCACCGACGCCTCCAGGGCGGCGGCCGTCTCGTTGAACGTGTGCGACAGGTCGGCCAGTTCGTCGGAGCCGTTGACGGCGAGGCGGGTGTCGAGGCGTCCCTCGGCGATGCTGCGGGTGGCACTGCGCAGCGCGCGCACCGGGCGCAGCACCCCGCGGGCGGCGAGGAGCGCGAGGAGCACGGCCAGTACCAGGGCGGGCACGGTGGCCCGTTCGACGGCCGTGACCAGGGCGTCGACATAGGCCTGTTCCGTGGCCTGGGGGACGGTCAGGAAGATCCGCAGGCCCGACGCGGCGCCGGTCGTGAACGCCACGGACATGCCGACGACGAGGGAGGTGTGGTCGCCGGTGCGGACCCGCTGGAAGACGGTCGCCACGCTGGACCGCACGGCCTCGCGCAGCGCGGGCGTCAGTTCCGCGAACCGGTCTCCGGCGGCGGACGTCGCGCTCGACTCGCCGTAGGTCACCATGACCCGCCAGGCGCCGGACGGTTCGGAGGCCGCGACGTCGGACGCGAACCGCCGCAGCCCGTCCTGGGTGGGCGGTATGTCGAGGTCGGGAGCGAGCCGGTTCGCCTGGGCGCGCAGCTGTGAGATCACCGCGTCCTGGCTCTGCTGGAGCACACCGGTGCGCGCCTCGCGGAAGGTCAGGGCGCCGGTCGTGGTCGCGGTGAGCGCCGCCACGAGCGCGAACGCCAGAACCAACCGGGTGCGCAGGCCGAGCAGTTGGGGCACTCTGGAGCGCCGGGCGGACAGCCCGCGGACGCGGGCCCTGCGAGCGCGGGTCACCGTGCGGCGAACCGGTAGCCGAAGCCGCGCACGGTCTCGATGTAACGGGGCTCGCCCATCTTGGCGCGCAGCCGCTTGACGCAGGCGGCCACCAGACGTGCGTCGCCGTGGTAGCTGTGTTCCCAGACAGCCTCCAGCAGTTGCTGCCGGCTGAAGACCTGCCCGGGCGAGGCGGACAGGGTCAGCAGGAGGCGCAGTTCGGAGGCGGCGAGCGCCACGGGCACACCGCGCAGGGCGACCGAGAAGCCGGCCCGGTCGACGGTCAGGTCCCCGTACGTGTCGAGTTTCGGTATGCCGCCGTCGCCCGGCGCCTGGGCCGCCCGGCGCAGCACGGCGCGGATGCGGGCGTCCAGGACCCGCGCCTGCACGGGCTTGACCACGTAGTCGTCGGCTCCCGCCTCCAGCCCCACGACGATGTCCTCGTCGTCGCCCCGCGCGGTGGCCATGATGATCGGCAGCGTCTGGTCGAGGTCACGCAGCGCACGGCAGACGTCCAGACCGGGCATGCCGGGCAGCATCAGGTCCAGCACCGCGACGTCCGGCCGGAAGGAACGGGCCTGTTGGAGCCCTTCCTCCCCCGTCACGGCGGTACCGACCTCGTGACCCTGCCGACGCAGGGCCAGGGCGACGCCCTCCCGCACGGCGCGGTCGTCTTCGATCAGCAGTACACGTGGCATGGGCTCAGTATCGGCACGTCCCGCGCCCTGCTGGGGGTTCTGTTACCGGATGATCACATGAGCACCCGACCAGACCGGCGTTATCTTTTCGTTATCCATCGGGCCAGGTTCGATCACAAAACGGTCACAACCTAAGCCACCATGACCGCTCACAAAGCAACTCGATCCAGCAGCCGCCGCCGTCCCAGTGGCCCCGCCCACGCCGTGGTGAGCGGACGGAAGGGACGGCTGTGGGGAGGTGTCGCCGCGATCGCCGTGCTGGGCGCAGCTTGCTTCGCGGCCGTGGGCTGGACCGCCCCCGGCCACGGCGACGACCAGGCGGACGCCCGGCCCCGCGAACACATCCAGGCCGGGTCCAAGCCCCCGGCGCCGTCCCACAACAGCAAGCCCTCCCCCAGCCACAGCCCCTCGGCATCTGCCTCCCCGAAGGCGATCCCGGCCACGGGCCCGGGCACGATCACCACCGCACCCGGCACCAGCCCCAAGGTCGGCACCGGCAAGGTATGGCGTTACCGGGTGGAGGTGGAGGACGGCCTCGACGTGTCCTCCCGGGCCGCCGCCGAGGAAGTCGAGCGCGTCCTCGCCGACCGGCGCGGCTGGACGGCCGACGGCCACTCGGCGTTCCAGCGCGTCTCCGACGGCACCGCCGACTTCGCCGTGAAGATCGCGACACCCCGGACCGTGGACAAGATCTGCGGTGCGTACGGACTGCAGACCGAGGGTGAGGTCAACTGCAGTGTCTCCAACGACGTGATGGTCAACCTCAAGCGCTGGCTGCTGGCCACCCCCGTCTACGCCAAGGACGTCACCGCCTACCGCGCACTGATCATCAACCACGAGGTCGGCCACTTCCTCGGCCACGGCCACGCCGGCTGCCCGGGCCCCGGAAAGCCGGCCCCCGCGATGATGCAGCAGATCAAGGGCATGCACGGCTGCGTCCCCAACGTGTGGCCGTACGACGAGCACGGCCGGTACATCACCGGCCCCGCCGTCTCCTGAGCCCTGACCCGTCCGGGGGACGTCGGCTGGACCACGGCTGGACCTCGGCTAGATCCGCATCGACGGCACGTGCCGCGGTTCGGCCAGCAGGCCGAAGATCACCAGGACGGAGATGGCCATGGTGGCCAGCGACCACCAGGGGAAGGTGGGCAGGAACATCATCTGGCCGACCAGACACAGCGAGGCCAGCACGATTCCCGTGCGCCGCGCCGCCCGGGAGCCCGCCAGGACCCCGACGCTCGCGAGGATCTGCGCGATGCCGACGAGGACCCAGATCCATCCCCAGGCGGTGTAGTTGAAGATGAGCAGGCGGTTCCCGTGGTCCGCCACCGTCTCGTAGTAGCCGTGGTCCAGGATCGCGACGAAACCGTTCAGGAGATCGAACAACCCCGCGATCATCAGCAGGGTCCCGGCGAAGGCCACCCAGTGCGAACGTTCCATGGGCGGCACGGCCTCATCCTGCGAAGAGATGTCTCTCTGCATGAGATCCATTCAGGGACGGTGGCGGCGCGCACCGCAAACAGTGCTGGCCCGTTGGTGTCAGGGGCTTGGCAGGCCTCGGGGCCCACGGCCCGCCGTCAGCAGGACGACCGTGTCGCCCGGGAGGGACGGCGGCTTCCTGTCCTCCAGGGCCGGAACCAGACGGCCGTCACGACGTACCAGGAACAGCACGTCGCTGCCCGGCGGCAGATCACCTTCGGTTGGCCGCGCCAGGACGGCCGCTCCGTCCTCGTACCTGCGGGTCAGGGCCGACCATGTCAGCCCCCGGCCGAACAGGACTTCCCCGCCGATGAACGGCCCCACGGCTCCCTGGCTGTCGGGCGGTGCGCCGAGTCGCCGTGAGGAAGTACACCGCCGTGACACCCTCCAGCTCGGCGGCTCCGCCCGGTGGCCGCCAGCATCTCACCGGACGCGAGTTCGATCCCGGCATGCCCGATCCGTTCACGCTGCTCATGCTCCCCCGCCCACATCAGCACCTCCAGCCCCGCCGCTCGCAGTGCCACGCCCAGGTCGACCACCCAGGGGTCGCCCCCCACCAGCAGCGGACGCGAACGGGCGGGGCGTACGACGCCCAGACGCCGGGCCACGGGCACGGCGGTCAGACCGTAGAGCGAGACGGTGGCCACGATGACCAGGAACGTGCCGCGGCGACCCGAGCACCGGTCCTGGCGCCGCGGTCCGCGCCTCCTCGGCTGTGTCGAGCGCGGGCTGCGGCCGCGGCGAAACCCGTCGGAGAGCGGCTCGCTCGGTGGATCCGGCGCCGTCGAACATCACTCCGGGAGAATCGTGACGCCGTGGGCGGCTCCCCACGGCGTGATCCCCCAGCGGACCGTGTGCCGCTCGCCGGGGCCGAGGCTGATGAGTCCGGTGCCGCTGCGGAAGGCGTCCGGCGGGCAGGTCATCGGCTCGATCGCGACGGCGCGACGACGCTCGTCCGACGGAAGGGTGTCGCCCGTGTAGAGCTGTACATAGTCGGCGCCCTCCCCGAGCCACACGTCCGTACCGGACTCACCCGACGGGTGGGCCAGGCGGACGACGGCTCGCCCGTCCGCATCCCGGTCGAGGTCACCGAACGGTGTGTCCAGCCGGAGGTCTCCTACCACCTTCGGCGCACGCAGGTCGTACGCCGTCCCGGCCACCGGCTCGGTGGCGACCGGCAGTCCGCGCTCGTCGGTGCGCAGCCACGTCCGTGCCGGGACGGTCAGCATCGCCTCGTCGACGACTGCCGTGCCGGCGGTGACGTAGGGGTGCTGGCCAAAGCCGTACGGCGCGGCCCGAACGTCGAGGTTGCGCGCTGTCACGGCGACCTCGAGACCGCTCTCGCCCAGGACGTACGCGGCGCGGACGGCGAGGTGGAACGGATAGCCCGGCTGGGGCCACAGCGTGACTTCCAGAACGGCCCGGCTGTCGGTCGCCTCCACGACACGCCACGCGACCCAGCGGAGCAGTCCGTGGATGGCGTTCCCGGCGGTCGGTTCGTTGAGCGGCAGTTGCAGGGCCTCCCCGTGCCAGGAGTACCGGCCGTCACCGATCCGGTTGGGCCACGGCACCAGGATCTGGCCGCGCCCGCCGGTGATCAGGGCCTGCTCGCCGAACCCGGCGATCACGGCGCGTTCACCTACGGCATACGACCGCAGAGCCGCACCCAGCTCGACGATCACCGCACGCTGTGCGCCGCGTCGAAGCGTCACCTGCCGTCCGGTGCGGCTCTCCTGCACGCGTGGCCTCCTCAGCCCGCGCGGGTGGTGCCCTCGTTCGCGGGTGTTGTCGTCGTGTCAGCGCCCCTCGTCGGAAGGGTGCGATCCTGCCTCGTGCCGGTCAAGCGCGACACGTCGCGGTGGACGCGATCACCCGGGACGTTCGTCCGGGTGGGGCACAGCAGCGGGTGGCGTCCCCCACGCCCTCGACCGGCCGGCCGGTTGGAATCTGAGCGTCAGCACGCCCATGAGGCTCAACAGCACGATGTTCGGCAGGAGTTGGGCCAGAGACCCGCATGCCTCACTGCCCACGGCGCGGCGCGCGGCACCCGCGCACCGGTGCCCGAGCCGCGTCGGCCACGGCCAGTAACGCCCGGTCGGTCATCGTCCTGGCCCGGATTGCCCTTCGCCGAGGTGCAGCGGTCGTCGGGGTAGCCGATAGTGGGCTGGGGGGCTCCTCTCGCCTAGGAGCAGCCATGGATCGCTACCCGCCCATCGGGGAACACGGCCTGGTGGGTGAACTGCAGACCTCAGCGCTCGAGTCCTCCTGGCTTCGACTCGCCCAGCGTTCCTCTCGCAGGTCGCCACCGGGACTACCGGTTCACTCGGGTGCGGGACGCCGCGCTGTCCGTGCGGGTGATGCTCGACTTCGGCTTCGCCGAGAAAGCGACCGCCTTCGTCCCACTGGCCGGTGGACAGGCCGCACGAGCGCGCGGGCAAGGGGGAGGAGCCGCTCCAGACGACGGCAACCAACCCTGGACGAGGCACTCGACGCGGAGGAGGGCACTGATCGATGGTCACGCACACCCGTCCGGCAGAGCCGCCGCGGCTGACCGAGAACGAGTTCAGCGCGCTGTACCGGCGCCTGGCAGCGCGCGCCGCCTGGGCCGCCGGTGACCGCGGTGCCCTGGTCGCGCTCACCGCCTCGCGGGTCGCGGCCGCCACGCGCGAGGTGCGTACCGGCCGCACGGTCTCGCTCGCGGCGCCCGTGGAGACACTGCGGGGGCCGGACAATCCCACGCCCGCGCGGCACCGGATGAGCGGGCAGCCGGGAAACGACGCCTCGGACGGCCTGCACTTCGCGACGGACAGCTTCGCGATGCACGTGCACGGCGACGCGGACAGCCACATCGACGCGCTCTGTCACGTGATCTACGAGGGCACACTGCACGGCGGAGTGGCCGCGAGCACCGTCACGACGGGCGGGGCGACCGCCCTGTCCATCGAGGCAGCCGGCGACGGGATCGTCGGACGCGGCGTACTTCTGGACATCCCGCGGCTGCGTCGCGTGCCCTGGCTCGAACCGGGTCAGGACGTCACCGTCGACGACCTCACCGCCGCCGAGACCGAGCAGAACGTCCGCGTGTCCGAGGGGGACCTGCTGTTCGTCCGCGTCGGCCACCGACGACGCCGCAGCGAACGGGGAGCGTGGCACGCGGCGAGCAGCCGCTCCGGACTGCACCCCTCCGCTCTGGAGTTCCTGGCTGACCGGCGGGTGTGCGTGCTCGGCGGCGACGGCAACAACGACACCGCGCCCAGTTCCGCCGAGGGCGTCGACTTCCCCGTCCACGTGCTGGCGATCCACGCCATGGGTCTGCACCTGCTGGACTATCTGCAGTTCGAGGACCTGGCGGCGGCGTGTGAGGCGGAGGGCCGCTGGTCGTTCCTCTGCGCGATCGCCCCGCTGAGACTGCCGGACGCCACCGGCTCACCGGTCAATCCGATCGCTGTTCTGTGACATGAAAGCCACGGTCCGGACCCCGCTCAAGGTGAAGGCGCACACGACGGCACCCACCGGACCTCGTCGGAGGAACTCATGGGACCAACCATCTCCACCCCCACGGTCGTTGTGGTGATGGGTGTCGCGGGATCGGGGAAGTCGACTGTGGGACGGCTGCTCGCACAGCGGCTCACGGTGCCTTTCCTGGAGGGCGACGAACTCCACCCGGCAGCGAACCGCGCCAAGATGGCCGCGGGCCGGCCGCTGGACGACGACGACCGCCTGCCGTGGCTGCGATCCCTCGCCGGCTGGACAGCGGAGGCGACTGAATCCGGCCGGGGCGGGGTGATGTCCTGCTCGGCTCTCAAACGCGCGTACCGGGACCTGCTGCGCGGCGCGAACGCAGGCGTGTGGTTCCTGTATCTGGCAATCGACCGGACGACCGCCGACCGACGAGTCTCGCAACGCACCGGCCACTTCATGCCCGCCCGACTGGTCGACTCCCAGTACGCCGCGCTCGAACCACTGCGGCCGGACGAGCCCGGCCTGACCGTGGACGCGGCCGCAGACCCGCTGACCATCGTCGACGAGGCCGCGAGCGCCATGCCGCCGAACCGCATTCGCCCGAGACTCTGACCGGCAACGACCCAGAACGGAACCACGCCATGGCCGGCGATCAGCACTACGACGTCATCATCATCGGTACGGGAGCAGGCGGCGGTACCCTCGCGCACCGGCTGGCCCCCACGGGCAGGCGGATTCTGATCCTGGAACGCGGCGGCTACCTGCCGCGGGAGCGCGACAACTGGGACTCCACGGCCGTCTTCGTCAAGGGCAAGTACCGAGCCCCCGAGTTCTGGTACGACAAACACGGCAAGGCCTTCCCGCCGGAGGTGAACTACTACGTCGGGGGCAACACCAAGTTCTACGGCGCCGCGCTCTTCCGGCTGCGGCCCGAGGACTTCGGCGAACTGCGTCACCACGACGGCGTCTCACCGGGGTGGCCGATCCGCTACGAGGACATCGAGCCGTACTACACGCAGGCCGAGCACCTCTACCTGGTGCACGGCCACCACGGCGAGGACCCCACCGAAGGGCCCGCCGGCGCGCAGTACGCCTATCCGCCCCTCGAGCACGAACCGCGCATCCAGCAGCTCAGCGACGATCTCGAGAAGGCCGGGCTGCATCCCTTCCACCTGCCGATCGGAGTGAACCTCACGCAGGACGACAGGGGCCGGGCCACCCATGACAGCGTCTGCATACGCTGCGACCGGGTCGACGGCTTCCCCTGCCTCTTGGGCGCCAAGTCCGACGCTCAGGTGATCTGCGTCGACCCGGCGCTGAAGCACGACAACGTCTCGATGGTGACGGGCGCCCATGTACGACGCCTGGAGACCGACACGACCGGACGCACCGTCACCGGCGTCGTCGCCGAACTCGACGAAAGCGGGACCACCGAGACCTTCAGCGCCGATCTCGTGGTGGTCGCCGCCGGTGCGGTCAACTCCGCCGTCCTGCTGCTGCGTTCGGCCAATGACAAGCACCCCGGCGGCCTGGCGAACAGCTCGGACGTGGTGGGCCGCCACTACATGCGGCACAACAATCTGGCGCTGATGGCGGTGTCGAAGGAGCCCAACCCCACCAGTTTCCAGAAGACCTTGGCACTGCACGACTGGTATCTCGGCGCGGACGACTGGGACTACCCGCTCGGCGGCATCCAGATGCTCGGCAAGTCGGACGCCGACCAGATCCACGGCGAGGCACCGCGATGGGCCGGGGCGGCGGCGCCCGACATGCCGTTCGAGGTGCTGGCGCACCACGCCGTCGACTTCTGGCTCTGCGGCGAGGACCTCCCGCTGCCGGAAAGCCGCGTCACCGTCGACGACGACGGAGCCGTCCATCTCACCCTCGACGAGAAGAACAACATGGCCGGACTGAAGCGCCTCAGGCACAAGCTGCAGGACATGCTCGGTCACTTGGGCATGCACGAGCACCGGCTGCTGTCGCACAGCATCTACCTGCACAAGGGCATGCCGATCGGCGCGACCGCGCACCAGGCCGGCACCGTGCGGTTCGGCGACGATCCCAGGAGCTCGGCCCTCGACGTCAACTGCAAGGCCCACGACCTCGACAACCTCTACGTGGTGGACACGAGCTTCTTCCCCAGCATCGGGGCGGTCAACCCGTCCCTGACGGCCATCGCCAACGCGTTGCGGGTGGGCGACCACATCGCCGCCCGGCTGGGCTGACGAAGCACCGTCCGCGGCGAAGGAGCCACCCGCCGCTAGTAGTTGTCCCCCTGTGCCCGCGCGGCGTGGGTGTCGGCGTCGGTGAGCGGCTCCAACTCGCCCATGGTGTCCAGCCGGTAGAGCACCACCAGCGCCGGACCGACCAGGACGATCGCGATCACCGTGACGATCACCAGCCAGCGCAGCGTGTGCGCGGCACCGGCTGCCTCGGCCACCGACAGCGAGGTGGGCAGCACGTAGGGCCGCTGCGCGAAGCCCCAGGCGCCGACGGTCAGAGCGACGCTCGCCACCGCGGTGTGCCGGGACCAGCGGAAGGACCGCCGTGCCAGGAGCGCCACCGTGGCCAGACCGCACACCGCGGCCAGGACGATCAGCAGCAGGCCCGCGCCCCGGGTGAGGCCGTCCCACACGTACCGGGCGTCGTGGTGGGTGACGGGCAGGCCGATGAGTGCCAGCACGACGACGGCGGCGAAGGCGGGCAGCGCCCGGCGGCGGAAGTAGTCGACCAGGTCGTGCGCGCCGAACCGTCGGGCATCGGAGCAGAGGAAGACCGCCCCGAGGAAGGCGCTGGCGGCGATCGCCAGCAGGCCCGCGAGGACGGAGGTCGGATTGGCCCAGGCGTCCGGGGAAGCGGTCGTCCCGACCTTGACGCGGCCGGAGGCGATGCCGCCGAGCACCGCCCCGAGGAAGAACGGGGTGAGCAGCGAGGAGACGGCGAACATCGCGCCGTAGACGCGGCGTCGGGCGAGTCGGCGGGAGGGCTTGCGCAGGGCGAATCCGGCGCCCCGCAGGACCAGGCCGACGGCGGCGAGAGCGAGCGGCAGCCACATGGCCGCGAAGACGGCCTGGAACATCGTCGGGAAACCGGTCCACATGACGACCAGGACGAAGATCAGCCAGACGTTGTTGACCTCCCAGACCGGCGCCATGGCATGGTCGATCAGCCGGCGAGGCCGCTTGCCGCGGTCCGCGCCGCCCGCCAGCAGGTCCCAGAAGCCGGCGCCGTAGTCGGTACCCCCGGCGCACGCGTAGGCGGCGATCGCCGCCACCAGGACCCAGGCGATGGTGTCGGCCATCATGACGCACCCCCGGAATCACGGTCGGAGCGGGTACCGGGTCCTGCCCCGGTGATCGCGGGCTCGGGTTCGCCCCTGGGTCCGTAGGGGGTGTCGGTCTCCGGCGGCAATGCGGCGCGCCGGGTGGCCGAGCCCTCGTCCGCGATGCGCCAGCGGATGCGCATCTTCAGAACGACCGCGAGAAAAGCGCCGAGGACGACCACGTACACGGCCATGACGATGCCCAGCATGGTCCACAGCCCGGCGGCTTGGGTGGGGGTGACGGCCTCGGAGACCCTCATGTGCCGGTAGACGATCCACGGCTGACGACCGACCTCCGTGGTGATCCAGCCGCACTCCACCGTGAACAGGCACGCGACTCCGGCGACCGCGGCGCAGCGGTAGAACCAGCGACCGCGCGGATTGTCCCGATGTCTCCACCAGGACCAGGCGTACCAGAGGGCCAGGAGGATCAGCAGGCTGCCGATGGTGACCATGAGGTCGAAGGCCCAGTGGGCGATGGTGGCCTGGACGACGGTCGGGCGGTCGGCCGCCGGCACGGACGTCAGACCGGTGACCTGGGTACTGGGTTCGAACCCGGCGAGGATCGAGTCCAGTTGAGGGATCTTCAGTCCGCCGGAGACCGACCCGCCGCTGTTGAGCCGTCCGAACATGTACTCGGGCACATGGGTGTCGGTCTTCCAGACGATCTCCATGGCGGCGAACTTGACGGGCTGTTTGTGGAAGACGGCGCGAGCGGCGGAGTCGCCGAGCATGAACTGAACCGGGGTGAGGATCGCTGCGACGGTGAACGGCAGCGTGAAACCAAGCCTGTGGTAACGGTCACGGCGTCCCCTCAGCCAGCCGACCGCGTACACGCCGGCGACGACGTAGCCCGCGGTGAGGAACATCGCGACCACGAAGTGCCAGTACTCGGGGCCGAACATCGGCGTGAAGACCGCCTGCCGCACATCGACGTCGACGGGATTGCCCTGCGCATCGAGGCGGAACCCCTGCGGCGTGTTCATCCAGGAGTTGGCGGCGATGATGCCGAACGCTCCCATGAGGGCGGCCGGCGGCAGCGGTAGCGCCAGCCAGAAGTGCGTCCAGGGCTTGAGCCGCCGCCATCCGTACAAGTAGACGGCGATGAGCACGGCCTCCAGGAAGAACGCCCAGGCCTCGACGCCGAACCCGAGGCCGAACACGTCTCCCCAGCGGCCCATCATGCCTGGCCACAGCAGACCGAACTCGAAGGACAGCACGGTTCCGGTGATGACGCCGATGGCGAACTGGACGGCCATCACCGCCGACCAGCGCCGGGCGAGCTGAAGAGCGACGGGGTCGTTGCGGCGAAGACCCCGATGGTGCATGAGGAGCGTGATGAACGGCAGTGCCACACCGAACGGAACCAGCAGGATGTGCGAGGCCAGGGTGAAGGCCATCAGCTCCCGGGCCGGCAGAAGCTGGGCGGGTGTGGTCGCCAGTTGGGCAGCGGTGGTGAGCATGCGCGCCTCGATCGGTCTGCCGCGCGGGGAGCGGGCCTGAGGAGGGACAAGGTGCCGGGTCGGTGGCGGAGAAGCCGGCCGGTGCCTTGTCAGGGCGGTGGTGCGGAGGCCTGTGGCGTAGCCGCCCGGCCGGCCGACGCTCCGGCCTCGGGCAGGTTGAAGGCGCGCTCGCGTCGCGAACCCGTCACGAACACGACGGCCCAGCTCAGCACCGCGCCCATCCTGCTGCGGAATCCGGTGAGGAACGCCAGGTGGACGAAGAGCCAGACGAGCCAGCCCGGCAGTCCCGACAGGTGCAGTGGGCCCGCCTTCACGACCGCGCGGCCGCGTGCGATGTAGGCGGCGCTGCCGAGGTCCAGGTACTTGAAGGGCTTCGGCTGCTTCGTCCTGCCTTCCACGCTGTGACGCACGACCCGGCCCGCGTAGGCGCCGGACTGCATGGCCACCTCGGCCAGGCCCGGCAGCCGGTTCAGGCTCATGACGTCACCCGTGACGCGGATCTCCGGATGCCCGGGGACGGTGAGATCGGGTTCGACGAGGACGCGTCCGGCCCGATCCTGTTTGGCACCGGTTGCCCGGGCCAGCGCCGCGATGACCGGCGGCGCCTCCACGCCCGCCGTCCACAGCACGGTGCGTGCCGCGACCCGGGTCGTCGTACCGTCCTGGCCCCGTACCGACAGACCTCGCTCGTCGATGTCGGTGACCCTGGTGCCGAGACGGAGTTCCACGCCGAGGTCCGTCAGCGTGCGGGCCGCACGATGGGCGAGCCGCGGGCCGAACGCCCCCAGTACCGCGTCGGACCCCTCGAACAGCAGCACCCGCGCGTTGGCCGAGTCGATCCTCTGGAACTCCCGGTCGAGCGTGTGGCCGGCGATCTCCCTGATCTGTCCGGCGAGTTCGACACCGGTCGGCCCCCCGCCCACGAGCGCGAACGTCAGCCATTCCCGCCGCTCCCGGTCGTCCGCGGCGGTCTCGGCCATCTCGAACGCCCGGTAGATCCGCCGACGGACTTCCAGAGCGTCGTCCAGGGTCTTCATTCCGGGGGCGTGCGCGGCGAACTCGTCGTGTCCGAAGTAGGACTGCCGCATGCCGACCGCGACGATCAGGTCGTCGTACGGCAGCCGAAGATCACCGCCGTCGGGGCGTCGGGCGTGGACCAGCCGGGCACCGGTGTCCACGTCGGTGGCCTCGGCGAGCACGCATCTCACGTTGTGGTGCCGGCGCAGCACCCCGCGGAGCGGTTGCGCGATCTGCCCCTCGGACAGGATTCCGGAGGCGCACTGGTAGAGCAGCGGTTGGAAGAGGTGATGAGCCCGGCGGTCGACCACGGTCACCGCGACCGGTGAGCGCCGCAGGGCGCGGGCCGCGAACAACCCGGCGAACCCGCCGCCGAGGATCACCACCCTGCGGGGTGTGACGTGGTCCTGCATCGGCGGTCAGCCCCCGGTGGCGAAGCCGGGGAAGAGCGTCATTCCGCCGTCCACGAAGAGCGTGGTGCCCACGACGTAGTCGAGCAGGTCGGAGGCCACGGCGACGACGGCGTTGGCGATGTCCTCCGGATCGCCCACCCGACGGTAGGGGATCAGACGCAGCAGGTCGTTCTCAGCCTCGGGAGTGGACCATGCGTCGCGGTTGATCGGCGTCCGGATCGCGCCGGGCGCCACCGCGTTGACCCTGATGCGATGGGGCGCGAGTTCCTGGGCGAGGGTCTGCATCATCATGCCCACGCCGCCCTTGGAGGAGGCGTAGTTCACATGCCCCGACCACGGCACGATCTGGTGGACCGAACTCATACAAATGATCTTCCCGGCCGACCGGGACACCTCCTCCACCACGCCGCGCCGCATGAACTCCTTGGCGGCCTCCCGCGCGCAGAGGAACTGGCCGGTGAGATTGACGTCGATCACCTTCTGCCACTGCGCGAGGGTCATCTCCGCCAGGGGGGCGTCCCGTTGGAGGCCCGCGTTGGCCACCATGATGTCGATGGTGCCGAACTCCTCGACCATCCGCGCGACCATGGCGACGACCTGGTCCTCGTCGGACACATCGGCCTGGTGGGCGTAGGCGCGGACCCCGAAGTCCTCGATCCGGGCCACGATCTTCTCGGCCTCGTCACCTCCGACGACGTAGTTCACGACGACGTCCGCGCCCGCCCGGCCCAGGGCGATCGCGGTAGCCAGGCCGATACCCGAGTTGGCTCCGGTCACCAGCGCTTTCTGGCCCTTGAGAAGCTGCGCGGACACTGGTTCGCGATCATCGGCATTCATCGCCACCACGGTCACTCCCTCGGCGTTTCGGACGTCATGGTCACCAGGACGGGCGGAACGCGTGAGGACGAACGAGTGCCGGCGGTCCACCAGGACGGACACACACGTGCCAAGCGGTGCCCAGCCTTCCCAGACGAAACCATCCTGAGCGGCGGACGGGAGAAACCGGCACGCCTGGGAAAGGTGTTCCGCCCCGGGATGTACACGATCGGACTATGAGCCCCTGCGGGCAGCCGCCGACCGCGCTGCTCCGCACGCCCGCGCCGGCTCAGCCGGAGGTCGGCGTCTTGTCCGGGTTGCCGTAGTAGGCGTTGGGGCCGTGTTTGCGGGTGTAGTGGCGTTGGAGGAGGTGGGGTGGGGGTGGGTTGGTGGGGTTGAGGGAGAGGGTGTGCAGGGCGATGTCGGCGACGGCCTCGCAGATGATGGCGTGTTCCAGGGACTTGCGGGCGTTGGTGCCCCAGGTGAAGGGGCCGTGCCCGGCCACCAGCGCGGCGGGGACCTCCGCCGCGCGTTGGTCGTCGCCGTGGAGGAGGTCGACGATGACGCGGCCGGTGTTGTACTCGTAGTCCGTCGCGCACTCGTCGGGGGTGAGGTCGCGGGTGACGGGGATGGGTCCGTTGAAGGTGTCGGCGTGGGTGGTGCCCAGGACGGGGATGTCGCGGTGGGCCTGGGCGAAAGCGACGGCGTGGGTGGAGTGGGTGTGGGTGATGCCGCCGATGGAGGGGAAGGCGAGGTAGAGGCTGCGGTGGGTCTCGGTGTCGGTGGAGGGTCGCAGGTGACCTGCGACCACGGCGCCGTCGGAGAGGCGCACGGTGACCAGGTCTTCGAGGGTGAGGCGGTCGTAGGGCACGCCGGAGGGCTTGATGACGAACACCCCGGCCTCGCGGTCGACGCCGCTGACGTTGCCCCAGGTCAAAGTGGCGAGGCCGACGTGGGGGATGGTGAGGTTGGCGGCCAGGACCTCGTCGTGCAGGCTTGCCATCACAGGGCCTGGGCCAGTCGGTGGTAGGCGGCGTTCCAGCGGATCTCCTTGGCGAACTGTTCGATGCTGGTGTTCTCGTCGATGGTCAGCAGCTCGACGCCGGTCATGGCGGCGAAGTCGCTCAGCGTCTCCAGGTCGACGGCGGAGGACAGGACGGTGTGGTGGGGGGCACCGGCCAGCAGCCAGCTCTCGGCCGATTCCGCCAGTGACGGACGCGGCTTCCACACGGCGCGGGCGACGGGCAGTTGGGGCAGGGGCCGGCTGGGGGCGACGACGTCGACGGCGTTGGCGGTCAGCCGGAAACGGTCGCCCAGGTCGGCGAGGCCGACGACGAGGGCGGGGCCGGGGGCGGCGTCGAAGACCAGGCGGACGGGGTCCTCGCGGCCGCCGATGGACAGGGGGTGGATCTCGCAGCTGGGCCGGGCGGCGGCTATGGAGGGGCAGACCTCGAGCATGTGGGCGCCCAGGATGCGGGGCTCTCCGGGGCCGAGGTGGTAGGTGTAGTCCTCCATGAAGGAGGTGCCGCCGGGCTGTTGGTGGCCCATGACCTTCAGGGTGCGCAGCAGCGCGGAGGTCTTCCAGTCGCCCTCACCGCCGAAGCCGTAGCCGTCGGCCATCAGCCGCTGCACCGCAAGCCCCGGCAGCTGGCGCAGGCCGCCGAGGTCCTCGAAGTTGGTGGTGAAGGCGGTGAAGCCACCCTCGGTGAGGAAGGCGCGCAGGCCCAGCTCCTGGCGCGCCGCGTACAGCAGGGCGTCGTGGCGGATGCCGCCGGGGCGCAGGGCGGGGACCACGTCGTAGGACTGCACGTACTCCTCGGCCAGTTCGGCCGCCGCCTTGGGCTCGACGGCATCGACGACGGCGACCAGGTCGTTGACTCCGTAGGTGTTGACCGAATAGCCGAAGCGCAGCTGGGCCTCGACCTTGTCGCCCTCGGTGACCGCGACCTCGCGCATGTTGTCCCCGAACCGGGCCAGGCGCAGGGAGCGGGCCGCGTGCCGTCCGGCGGCGGCGCGGGACCAGGCCGCGATGCGTCCGACGACCCGGGGATCGGTGGCATGCCCGGCAACGATCTTCCGGTTGACACCCACCCGCGCCTCGATGTGGGCGAACTCCCGGTCGCCGTGGGCGGCCTGGTTGAGGTTCATGAAGTCCATGTCGATGCTCGACCAGGGCAGCGACAGGTTGTACTGGGTGTGCAGGTGCAGCACCGGGCGGTCCAGCGCGCTCAGCCCCGCGATCCACATCTTCGCCGGGGAGAAGGTGTGCATCCACACGATCACCCCGACGCAGGTGTCGGAGACCGTGGCCTCCTGGCACATCCGCCGGATCGACTCCGCGTCGGTCAGGACGGGCTTGGACACGATCCGCAACGGGATCTCCCCCGCCGCGTCGAGGCGGTCGGCGATCTGCCGGGACTGCTGGGCCACCTGCGCCAGCGTCTCCTCCCCGTACAGGTGCTGGCTGCCGGTCAGGAACCACACCTCGTGGCTGTCATAGGGCTGCGGTTGCGTCGTCATGGCGATGTCCTTTCACAAGGGTGGTTCAGGCGGAGGCCTCGGCGCGCAGACGGCGCAGACGGTGCATCACGTCGTTGGTGCCGCGCCCGAAGTAGTCGTGCAGCAGGCGGTATTCGTCGTAGAGGCGGTCGTAGGCCAGGGCGCGTTCCGGGTCGGGCTGGTACACGCCCCGGTCCGCCTTGCCCATCGCCGCTGCGGCGGCCTGGATGTCGCCGTGGGCCCCGGCGGCGACCGCCGCGTGCATGGCGGCACCGAGGGCGGGGCCCTGGGTGGAGCCGATGATGCTCAGCGGGCGGCGGCTGACGTCTGCGTAGATCTGCATGAGGAGTGCGTTTTTCGTCAGACCGCCCGCGATGATCAGCTCGTCGACCGGCACCCCGGACTTCTCGAAGGCCTCGATGATGGTGCGGGTGCCGAACGCGGTGGCCTCCAGCAACGCCCGGTAGATGTCCTCCGGTCGGGTCGAGAGGGTCTGGCCCACGATGACACCGCTGAGTTCGTGGTCGACCAGGACGGAGCGGTTGCCGCTGTGCCAGTCGAGGGCCACCAGGCCGTGTTCACCGACCTTCTGCCCGGCTGCGAGATCGGTCAGGTACTCGTGCGGACCCTGGCCGGCCGCGGCGGCCCGCTCGGCATACCCGGCCGGGAAGCCGGTGCGCACGAACCAGGCGAAGATGTCGCCGACCCCGCTCTGTCCCGCCTCATACCCCCACAGGCCCGGCAGGATCCCCCCGTCCACCACCCCGCACATGCCCGGCACCACACCGTGCTGGTCGGAACTCATCACATGGCAGGTCGAGGTGCCCATGATGGCGACCATCTGCCCCGGCTCCACGGCGCCGGCGGCGGGTGCGGTGACATGGGCGTCGACGTTGCCGACACACACCGCGATGCCCTCCGGCAGCCCCGTCCAGGCCGCAGCCTCGGCGGTCAACGTGCCAGCCGCGTCGCCGAGTTGGCCGATCGACTGCTCCAGCTTGTCGGTGACGAAGCCCGCGAAGTCGGGGTTGAGTGCTTCCAGGTAGGCCGGGGAGGGGTACCTGCCGTCCTGGTACTGGCCCTTGTACCCGGCGGTGCACGCGTTGCGGACATACCCCCCGCACAGCCGCCACACGATCCAGTCCGCCGCCTCCACCCAGCGCTCCATACGCCGGTAGATCCCCGGATCCTCCTCCAGCACCTGCAGCGCCTTGGCGAACTCCCACTCCGAGGAGATCTTCCCGCCGTAGCGCTCCAGCCACGGCTCCATGCGCTCCGCGGCCAGCGCGTTGATCCGGTCGGCCTGCCCCTGCGCGGCGTGATGGCGCCACAGCTTCACATAGGCGTGCGGACGAGCGGCGTACTCGGGCAGATCACACAGCGGCGTGCCGTCCGCCAGCACCGGCAGGACCGTACAGGCGGTGAAGTCCGTGCCGATGCCGACGACCTGCTCCGGCCGGACGCCGGCGGCCGCGAGCGCCGCCGGCACCGCGTCGCGCAGGACGTCGATGTAGTCCGAGGGCACCTGCAGCGCCCAGTCCGGGGGCAGCCGCGTGCCGTCCGGCAGCTCACGGTCGAGGACCGCGTGCCGGTACACGTGCTCCGCCGTCCCCAACTCGGCCCCGTCGCGCACCCGGACCACCACGGCACGGCCGGACAGGGTCCCGAAGTCGACACCCACGACGCAGGGTTCCGGGTTTCCGGATGTCTCGTCCCCGTTGTTCACCATCAGCCTCCTCCTCTGTACAGGCGTATTCGATATGTCGACCGTCGTTCGAGTTTCTGAAGACGCCGAGAGGGCGACCGCGTCGTAGGCGGCGGACTCGCCCGGCGCGCCGGGCGCTCAGGCCCGGCTTCTGCCGAAGTAGCGGGCGCGCACCCGGTCGAGCAGGATGGCGACGCCGAGCACCGCTCCCTGGACGACCTGCTGGTCGTACGGGCTGACCTTGAGCGCGAGCAGTCCGTTGGTGATGAACTCCAGCAGGATCGCGCCGGCCGCGATGCCGGCGATGCGGCCCTCGCCGCCGGAGAGGGACATCCCGCCGACCACCGCGGCGGCGATCGCGGTCAGTTCCCAGCCCGCTCCGACCGAGGGGTCGGCCACGTTCATACGGCCGATCACCAGGATGCCGACCACACCGGCGAGCACGGCGCTGGCGATGTAGGTGGAGGTGATGCGGCGGGCGGTCGGGATACCCGCGAGACGGGCGGCTTCCTTGTTGCCGCCGACCGCGTAGATCTGGCGCCCCACGTAGGTGCGTTCGAGGACGAACCAGGCGACAGCGGCGGCGCCGACGAAGAACAGGGCGGGGACCGGGATCTGGCCGATGTAGTACTGGCTGAGGTTGCTGAACATCGGGTCGAGGTTGTTGATGGGCGAGCCGCTGGTGATGGCGAGCGCCATGCCCTGCGCGACGGTGTAGGTGACCAGGGTGATCACGAACGGCGGCACGTTGAGGCGGGTGACCATGATGCCGTGCCACAGGCCGACGCAGGCCGTGATCACCAGCGTGAGAAGGATCGCGAGGGGCGCGGGCATGCCCTCGTTGACGTTCATCCAGGCGGCGAGGATGCCGGCCAGGCCGGCCAGCGCGCCCACCGACAGGTCGATGCCGCCGGTGAGGATGACCAGCGACTCGCCGATGGCGAGGATCCCGACCTGCGCCAGGTCGCGCCCCATCACCTGGAGGTTGCCCACCGCGGTGTAGGTGTCGGCGTTGGCCGCGATCCCGACGAACACCAGAACGCAGGCGATGATGACTCCGGCCTCCGGAGAGGCGGCGAGCTTACGGGCGAGAGTCGCCGCGGCCGGGCGCGACTTGGGCGCGGCCTCCTCGGGTGCGAGCGTGCTCTGCGCGCTCATGCTGTGGCTCCGTTCGTCAGTTCTTCCTGGTCGGGGGTTTTCCGGTCGAGCGCGGACGTGCCGGCCGCGGCCGTCATGATCCGTTCCTTGGTGGCGTCGGCCCGGTCGATGACCGTGACGACCCGGCCGTGGTTCATCACCGCGATGCGGTGGCAGATCCACAGCAGTTCCTCCAGCTCGGAGGAGGCGGCCACCACCGCCATGCCCTGTTCGGCCGCCCGGTCGATCAGCTTGTAGATCTCGGCCTTCGCGCCCACGTCCACGCCGCGGGTGGGCTCGTCGAGCAGCAGCAGGCGCGGTTCGGCGGCGAAGGCCCGGCCGAAGACGGCACGCTGCTGGTTGCCTCCGGACAGGGAGCCGATCGGCTGCTCCACCGACTGCATCCGGACGTTGACGTTCTCGGCGATCTTCCGGGCCTCGGCGCGCTCGCGTCCCGGACCGAGCAGGCCCCGGGTGCTGATCCGTTTGAGCACCGAGACGAGGACGTTGGAGCGGATCGACGCGAACAGTACGAGGGACTGTTCCTTGCGGTCCTCGGGAATCAGGGCGATCCCGGCCGCCACGCCGTCGCCCGCGCCGCGCGGGTGGTAGGACTCGCCGCCCAGCAGCATCCGGCCGCCCGTGGAGGGCTGCGCGCCGGCGATGGTGTGGACGAGGCGGCTGCGGCCGGAGCCCATGAGCCCGGCGACGCCGAGGATCTCGCCCTCGCGCACCTCCAGGTCGACCGGTCCCAGACCGTCCGCGGTCAGGCCCTCGACCTCAAGCAGGACGGGGCTGGTCGCGGGCGGTGCCTTCGGCTCGCCCTGGGCGACCTCACCGCCCACCATCTCCCGGATCAGCCGTTCCTCGGTGGCCTCGGCCGGTTCGAGGTCGGCCACCAGCTTGCCGTTGCGCAGCACCAGGACGCGGTCGCTGATGTCGCGGACCTCATCCAGACGGTGCCCGATGAACAGCACCGTGCCGCCGCGCTCGGCGAGTTGCCGGGCCAGGCCCAGGACCATCTCGGCCTCGACCGGGCCCAGGGAGGAGGTCGGTTCGTCCAGGATCAGCAGCTTGGGTTCGCGGCCCCAGGCCTTGGCGATCTCGATCATCTGCCGGGTCGGCACCGGAAGGGTGCGCACCTCCCGGCTGACCGGGATCGTCCTGGCGGACAGGCCGATCTCCGCCAGCATCGCCTCCGCCTCGGCCCGTTGTGCCGCACGGTCCACCAGCAGCCGCCGCTTCGACTTGCGCGGTCGGCGGCCCAGCAGCAGGTTCTCCGCCACGGACAGCTGTCCGACCAGTGGGAACTCCTGCGAGACCATGGCGATGCCGAGCTGCCCGGCCGCCTCGGTGGACCCCGCGACGAGAGGTTGGCCGTCGACCAGGATCTCGCCGCCGTCCCGGTGGACCGAGCCGGCCAGCGTCCCCATCAGCGTGGACTTTCCGGCGCCGTTCTCGCCCACCACGCCGATCACCTGACCGGCGTACAGGTCGAGTTCGGGCAGGTCCAGGACGCGGACCGGCCCGTAGGACTTGTGGACTCCCCGCAGCCGCGCGGTGATCGCGCGGCCCGGGGCGTTGTTGGTGGCCGTCATGCTCAGCCGATCCCGAGCTGCGACTCGAGGGACTGGTAGGCGCTGAGGTCGGACTTGGTGACCAGGCCCACGCCGGAGCTCAGGGTCGAGCCGTCCTTCTCCAGGTACGGCTTGACGATCGCCGTGGTCTTGGCCTTGCCCAGCACCTTCTCCGCGGCGAGGAGGTACGCCCCGGTGTATCCCTGCTGGTACGGCATCTGCACGACGGTTCCGGAGATCACGCCGGACTGGATGAACTTCAGCGTCTGGGCGTCGGAGTCGTCGGAGACGATGTGCACGGACGCGGACTTGCCCGCCGAGGTGACCGCCTGCGCGAGTGCGGGTCCGTCGTAGGAGTACACGCCGTACAGGCCGTTGACGTCGGGGTTGTTGGCCAGGATGGTCTCGGCGTCCGAAGTCGCCGTGCTGGCCTGGAGGTTGTCGTTGACCTTCTGCGCGACCGTGATCTGGGTGCCCTTGAGGGCGGCCTCGAAGCCCGCGATGCGCTGGGTGGCGTTCGACGCGGTGAGCGAGCCGACCAGGATCGCCACCTTGCCCTTGCCGCCGAGCACCTGCTTCATCGCGGTGCCCGCCTGGAAGCCCGCGGTGTAGTTCGGGGTGCCCAGGTAGAGCGAGGCGGCGTCGGTGCCCGGCAGCGGCGAGTCGATCGCCAGGACGTCGATGCCCTTCTGCACGTCGGTGTGGATGGTCCCGGCGGCGGAGGTCGGGTCGATCGCGGAGATCGAGTAACCGGTGACGCCCTGCGAGCGCAGGGTCTCCAGCTCCGAGTTCTGCTCCGTCAACTTGCCGTTGGGCGGGGCGAAGTAGGTGCACTTGCTCTTCGCGATGCCGAGGTCGGAGCAGCCCTTGAGGAAGCCGACCTGGCCCGCCTTCCAGTAGTCGGCGGCCACGTTCACGACCATCGCGATGTCGACCTTGGACAGGTCCTTGCCGGCCAGGGCGGACTTCAGCGCCGCGTCGAGCTTGGCCAGGCTCGTCTGGTTGAAGGTGACGGACCCGGACAGGGCGACCGGGGCCGCGCTGGAGCTCGCCGAGCCGGCGCCGGCCTGGCTGGAGGAGCTGCCGGAGTTCTTGGAGCAACCGGCGGCGGCGAGCGAGATGAGCACCGCTGTCGCGGCGATCACGGTGCGGGACCTTCTGCTACGGATCATCATTGATCTGCGCCCTTCTAGGCGTTTTCGGGGTGGCGGAGCCCACTGCCGGAAGCGGAGGTGGGCAGGTGGGGATGACGGGGCCGCGAACGGGCATGCCGGAGCGTCCCGGCGAGGGGGATGGGTGGGTCCACGGCGGAGCGGTACGAGGCTCAGGAGGCGCTCGTCGCGGCGGTGGGGCGGGGCCGACGGCGCAGTGACAGGTGCCTGACGGTCAGTCAGGCAATTCGCTCAACTGGCAATGGCAACAGCCGAGTTGAGGTTGGGTCATGCTGATTGGCAGCAGTCCATACGGACTCCCTCATTCAGGGTCGGGGGCGGGTCGCCGAGGTGCGCACCACGAGGGTGGGCGGGATGACGATGTGGTGCGTCTCGTCGGCCATCTCCAGCCCCGCGTCGGGGTCTCCGACGATCTCGATCAGTAGCCGCAGGGCGCGCCGGCCGAGTTCGTCGAAGTCCTGGCGGACGCTGGTCAGCGACGGGCCGAAGTACTCGGTCTCCGGCATGTCGTCGAAACCCACCACGCTGATGTCCTCGGGCACCCGCAGCCCGGCCTGCTGCAGGGCCCGCAGCAGGCCGAGTGCCATGTGGTCGTTGGCGCAGAACACCGCCGTGACATCGGGGTCGGTGGCGACGCGTCGGCCGAGCTCGTATCCGGTGCGGGCCGTCCAGTCGACACCCGCGAGCGGCTCGGGCACCGGGGCGCCCCGCTTTTCCAGGGTGCCGCGCCAACCGGCCTCGCGTTCCTGCGCGTCGAGCCAGGAACGCGGTCCGACCAGGTGGTGCACCGTGCGATGGCCGAGGTCCAGCAGGTAGTTGGTGGCGAGTTCGGCACCCGCCTCGTTGTCCACCGCCACCGAGGCCAGCGCGGCGTGGGTCCCGCAGCCCACCGCGACCAGGGGCACGTCCGAGGGGACGTTGGCCAGTGCGGCGATCGCGGAGGTCTGCGGCGCGATCACGATGATTCCTTCGACGCCCTGGTCGCGCAGCCGGTCCACGGCGTCCAGCACGGACCGTCGGTCGAGTGTGCCGACGGCGGCCACGGTGACGAAGTACTCGTGCTGTCGGGCCGCCTGCTCGATGCCGTAGAGCATGCAGGCGGGGCCGTACAGCGTGGTGTTGAAGCTGATCACACCCAGGGTGCGGGTGCGGCGGGTCGCCAGGGTGCGGGCGGCCGCGTTGGGGCGGTAGCCGAGCTCGCGGACCGCGGCCAGGACCCGGTCGCGGGTGGCGGCCCGTACGTTCGGGTGGTCGTGGAGGACCCGCGAGACCGTCTGGTGCGACACGCCCGCGAGCCGGGCCACGTCCGCCATCACCGGTGCGCGTTCCGTGTCCATGCTCCACCTCCTCACTGGCTGTCGTGGGAATTGTTAACGCACACAATCCGGAGGGGTCAAGGCATGAGACAGACCTGTCGTCGAATGCTCCGACAGCGTTGCCATGGGCGGGGAATCCCTCGCGAACTGCGGGTTTCCCCCGGTGCAATCCGCCGCAGAGCCCTCAATGCACGGCAGAGGAAGCAGAGTTCAAAGCTTTTGTTTCCACTCTCTTGACCGTTCAGGAGAGTTGACCGGCTATTCATCGAAGCGTAGAAAGACGGAGTCGCGAGACCGGGCGATCACCCCATCCGCCCGAGTACAGAGCCGCACGTGAACCGCCACAGCCGCACCCCGCACCCCCGCTCCCCCGACGCTTCCGGATGAGTGACGGCGTCTGACGTGCTCGCTTGTTAACGCTCACAATCCCTCGTCCGCAGACAGCGGACCTCCCCCTGCCCCTGCGCACGCCGCGGGACCGGCACGCACGACGGAAGAGGTTCACAGTGACAGTCAGACACCTGAGAGGTCTCCGGCTCAGGGTGGTGGGCGCGGTCCTCGCCCTCCTCGCCGGCATCCTGGCCGCGGCCATCGGTACCGCGGGCACGGCCCAGGCCGCCTCGTCCCTCCCCTGTGACATCTACTCCGCCGCGGGCACGCCCTGCGTAGCCGCGCACAGCACCACGCGGGCGCTGTTCGCCTCGTACAGCGGCGCGCTCTACCAGGTCACGCGTCTGTCCGACAACACGACGACGAACATCGGGACGCTCACCGCCGGCGGCTACGCCAACGCGGCGGCCCAGGACTCCTTCTGCTCCGGCACGGAGTGCGTCATCACCGAGATCTTCGACCAGAGCGGCAAGGGCAACAACCTCACCGTCGAGGGCCCGGGCGGCAACGGCGGGCAGGACGTCGGCGCCATCGCGAACGCCCTGCCCGTCACGGCGGGCGGCCACAAGGTGTACGGGGTCTCCGTGCAGGCCGGCGTCGGCTACCGCGACAACAGCACCACCGGGATCGCCACCGGCAGCCAGCCGGAGGGCACCTACATGGTCACCAGCGGCCACCACGTCGACGGCAACTGCTGCTTCGACTACGGCAACGCCGAGACCAACAGCAAGGACACCGGCAACGGCCACATGGACGCCGTCAACTTCGGCACGGAGTGCTGGTTCACGCCCTGCTCCGGCTCCGGCCCCTGGGTCATGGCCGACCTGGAGAACGGCCTGTTCGCCGGCGGAAACGGAACCAACAGCAACAACACGGGCAACTCCAGCACGTTCGTCACGGCGCTGGAGAAGAACAACGGCACCACCACCTACGCCATCAAGGACGGCAACGCCCAGTCCGGCACCCTGAAGACCGACTACAACGGCAGTCTGCCGACCACCACCGGCTACATGCCGATGCACAAGGAGGGCGCCATCGTCCTCGGCACCGGCGGCGACGACAGCAACTGGTCCGACGGCTCGTTCTTCGAGGGCGTCATGACCTCCGGCTACCCGACCGACGCGGCCGACAACGCGGTGCAGGCCAACATCGTCTCCGTCGGCTACACCCAGGCCGCCCAGACCTTCCCGGTCACCGGCACCGCCTACCGGCTGACCAACCCCAACAGCGGCAAGGTGCTGGACGCCGTCAACTGCGGCACCGCCAACGGCACCGCCGTCGACCTGTGGTCCTCCCTCGGCAACACCTGCCAGCAGTGGAAGTTCGCCAGCGCCGGAAACGGCCACTACACCATCACCAACGTCAACAGCGGCACGGTGCTGGACGACAAGAACTGCGGCATCGGCAACGGCACCGCGGCGCAGCTGTGGGCGTCACTGGGCAACACCTGCCAGCAGTGGGACGTCACTCCGGCCGGCGGGCACTACACGATCACCAACGTCAACAGCGGCATGACCCTCGACGTGGCGAACTGCGGCACCGCCAACGGCACATCCGTGCGCCAGTGGGCGCAGCTGGACAACGTCTGCCAGCAGTGGGACATCGCGCCCTGACCTCAACGACCGCTCACCGACGGCCCGTCGGTCCTCCCCGCCGACGGGCCTGCGCGCCCCCGCCCTTCCCTCCCCGACCACGTCCCGGCCGATTCGTCTCACAAAGGAACCCCACATGCCTTCGGAAGCCGGACTGCCCCGCAGAACCGTTCTGACCGCCCTCGGCGCCGCCTCCCTGGCCGGCACCTTCGCCGCCGCAGCTCCCGCCCGGGCCGCCGAGCGCTCCGCCCCAGCAGCGGACGCAACCGCCACGGACCTGCCCACCGCGGCCGCACACTGGACCTTCGACGAGGGCTCCGGCACCTCCGCCGCCGACGCGTCCGGCAACGCCCACACCGTGACCCTCCAGGGCGGGGCGGGCTGGGACACCGGCAAGGTCGGCGCCCACAGCCTGAGCCTCACGGCGGGCGGCAACGCCACCGCGTCCGGGCCCGTCCTCGACACCTCCAAGGCGTTCACGGTGGCCGCCTGGGTCAACCTGGGCCAGCTGGGCGGCTACCAGACCGCCGTCAGCATCGACGGCAAGGTCGTCAGCGCCTTCTACCTGGGGCTGCGCGACGACACCGGCACCTTCGCCTTCGCCCGGCTCGACTCCGACGCCGATCAGGGTGCCGCCGTGGCGGCCGCCGCCTCGGCTCCCACCACCGGCACCTGGACCCACCTCGTCGGCGTCAGCGACCCCTCGGCCGGCGTCACCCGCCTCTACGTCAACGGCGTGCTGGAGGGCCAGGCCGACTACACCTCCGGCTGGGCCGGCACCGGCGACACCGCCGTAGGCCGGGCGCTCTACAGCGGCGGCCACGTCGACCAGTGGCACGGTCTCATCGACGACGTATGGCTGTTCCCGACCGCCCTCGCCTCCGACCAGGTCGCCACGCTGGCGGGGGTGCCGGTGGAGAGCACGACACCGCTGCTGAGCGTGGACGTCGCCAACCCGGCGCACGCCGTCTCCCCCATCCTGCCCGGCCTGATGTTCGAGGACATCAACCACTCCGGCGAGGGCGGCATCTACGCCGAACTCGTGCAGAACCGCTCGATGATGGCCGGCGACACCTCCCCCGTGCACTGGTCCGCGGTGGGCGGGACGACTCTGGCGCTGGACACCTCCACGCCGCTCAACGACGTCCTCACGCGGTCCCTCAAGGTCGTCCTGCCGACCACCACCGGAGCCGGCGGCCGGGCCGGGGTGGCCAACGACGGCTTCTGGGGCATCCCCGTGCGGCCCCGGACCACCTACACCGCCCGGCTGTTCGCCAAGGCGACCCGACGCCTCGGCCCGCTCAGGGTGGCCATCGAGTCCTCGGACGGCTCGACCGTGTACGCCTCGGCGCGCCTTCCCCACGTGGGCACCGCGTTCCGGGACCGGCCCTTCGAGCTGACCCTGCGCACCCCTTCGGGCGTTCCCGTGGTCGGTGACGCGCGGCTGACCGTGACCACCGACGACCCGTCCGCCGCCGGCCAGACGCTCTGGCTGCAGCACGTCTCCCTCTTCCCGCCCACCTACAACAACCGCCCGAACGGTCTGCGTGTCGACCTGATGGAGAAACTGGTCGCCCTCAAGCCGAAGTTCCTGCGTTTCCCCGGTGGCAATTTCCTCGAGGGCAACACCATCGCGACGCGGTTCAACTGGAAGAACACCGTCGGCCCGGTCTGGGAGCGGCCCGGCCACATGGACGACGCCTGGGGCTACTGGTCCACCGACGGCCTCGGACTCCTCGAATACCTGGAGTGGGTCGAGGACATGCGTGCCCAGCCGGTGCTCGCCGTCTTCGCCGGTTACTCGCTGCGGGGCGAACACGTCACCGGCGACGCCCTCAAGCCGTACATCCAGGACGCCCTCGACGAGATCGAGTACGTCACCGGTCCCGCCAGCAGCACCTGGGGCGCGAAGCGGGCCGCCGACGGTCACCCCAAGCCGTTCCCGCTGGAGTTCGTGGAGATCGGCAACGAGGACTGGTTCGACTCCTCGGGGTCCTACGACGAGCGCTTCGCCGCCTTCTACGACGCGATCAAGGCCAGGTACCCCCATCTGAAGCTGATCGCCTCGACGACGGTGACGAGCCGCACGCCGGACCTGATCGACGAGCACTACTACCTCGCGCCGTCCGCCGCCCAGGCCGCCACGCACAAGTACGACAACCGTGACCGCGGGTCGACGAAGGTGTTCGTCGGCGAGTGGGCCGCCCAGGAAGGCCGCCCCACCCCCGACCTCAACGCGGCGCTCGGCGACGCCGCCTGGCTGGCCGGACTGATCCGCAACTCCGACCAGGTCCTGATGGAGTGCTACGCACCCCTCTTCTCCAACGTCAACGACAACGTCTGGGCGACCAACCTGATCGCCTACGACAACCTGACCAGCTACGCCTCACCCAGCTACTGGGCGCAGCACATGCTGACGAGCCGGCTCGGCGACACCGTCCTGCCGGCCACCGCGCGTGCGCTGCCTGCCGTCGCCACGGTCGCCACCCGCGCCGGGAGGCGGCTCTGCCTCGCGATCGTCAACTCCGGCACGCAGAGGGCGAGCGTGCCCATCGAGCTGAAGGGGCTGGCCAAGGGGGTGAAGAGGACCGCGACGGCCACCGTGCTGAGCGGAGCGTCACGCACCACCACCAACACCCTGGCCGACCCGCATGCCCTCGTGCCCACCACGAGCACGGTCACCGGCGCGGCAGCGGCGTTCACCAGTACGTTGCCGCCGTTGTCCGTCACGGTCCTGGAGCTCACGCTGACCTGACGGAAGGGAGTGTCCCCGCCACCTGTCGCAGCGGGCGCGCCGCTCACCCGGTCGCCGGTGCGGTACGCGGCGACGAACCGCCGCTCGGCCGAGTCGCCGTCCACGACGGCGACTTCGGCGTGTCCGCACAGACAGCCGTGCGGCATGTCGGCCACCCTGTCGTTCTGCTTGCCTGACTCAGGTGGAACCTCTATTGCTTGACTCAAGTAATCTACCTGTGCTTGCCTGACGCAAGCAACCCCTTGTCGGACAGGACCCGCGTCCTGCCGTCCGACCGGGGCCGCCTAAGCGGAGGCGACCCCGCGTGCCGTGCACCGCCCCCGAAATCGGTGCACGGCGCGGTGCCGGGCCCGGCGCCGGACTCCCCCCGTCCGGTGCCGGGTCCAGGGCTCCGCCCCCGCCCACTGCTCGGTTGTCCAGCCGCCCCTCCCCCGGCCGAGCGACGCTCCGGCCACGTCCGCACGCGCCTCACCGGACTCGAGAGAGATGAAGGACAGGACACCGATGAAGATCTCCGTACAGGCCCTGCTGGCCGGGCTGCTCGCCTTCGGGGCGCTGGGCATCACGCTCGGCGTCACCCACCACGGCGACAGTCCCGGCCAGGCCCCGCCCAAGGGGCCGTACGTCGCCCTGGGCGACTCCTACACCGCGGGCCCCGGAATCCCGGATCAGCACGGCAGCCCGGCCGGCTGCGACCGCTCGGACCGCAACTACCCTTCGCTGGTGGCCCGCCGACTGGGCCTCGACGCGGCCGACTTCCGCGACGTCAGCTGCAGCGGCGCCACCATCGGCGACCTCTCCCTGGCCCAGGGCACCGACGACGGGGCCAACCCGGCACAGTTGGACGCCCTTTCCAGACGTACACGTCTGGTGACCCTCGGCATCGGCGGCAACGACATCGGATTCAGCTCGATGATCAAGCAGTGCGTGGAGCGCGGAGTCGTCTACTACACGCTCGGCGGCACCCGGGCCTCGAACGGCGCACCCTGCCGCGAACAATATGGAGCCGACGGCACCGACCAGCCGGAGGAGAGGATCCGCGCGGCGGGCGAGCGGCTCACCGGCGCACTGAGCGAGATCCGGCACCGGGCCCCGCGGGCCCGGGTGTACGTCGTTGGATATCCGGCGATCCTGCCGGCCGAAGGATCGAACTGCGGGCGGGCGATGGGGCTGGCGCCCGGAGACGTCGGCTATCTGCGTACCAAGGAGCGGCAGCTGAACGCGATGCTGCGGGCGCACGCCGAAGCGGTGGGGGCGGGCTATGTCGACACGTACACGCCCTCCGTGGGACACGATGCCTGCTCGGCCCGTGACACCCGCTGGATCGAGCCGCTCGTCCCGCTCGCCCCGGCCGCCGCCGTCCACCCCAACGAGCGCGGGGAACGGGGCATGGCCGAGGCGACCCTGTCGGACTTCGGGGTCACGGGGTGAACGGGCTCCCGTCAGGAACGGGACGAGATCGGGGCCAGCCACAGGCCCACGAGTGCGTCGGCGAGGCCACTGGCGGCATCGTCCCAGTTGGCGCGGGGCGTGGCCCGGTTCTCGGCGATCGCGCGCTCCCGCTCGGCAGGCATGTGCACGATGAGATGGCGGGCCATCTCGGCACGCTCGGCCCGTACGTCGGGGGGCAGTTCGGGCAGGCAGCGCGTCAGCCCGTCGATGATCTGGCGCAGGGTCGGGGAGGCGAGGGACTCCTCGACGAGGATCTCGTGCAGCGCGGGGTCCGTGACGACCTGCGCGCAGAACCGTGCGTACCAGGTCGGTCCGCCCAGCGCGCCGAGGTGCTCGGGGATGGGCCGCACCAGGCAGTCCACCCAGTCGCGTACGTCCGTGGAGTCGCCGATGCCGGCCAGCAGCCGGGCGCGGATCTCCTCGATGCGGGTGGCGTGCTTGCGGACGATCGCACGGACCAGGTCGGCCTTGGTGCCGAAGTGGTATCCCACGGCCGTGTTGTTGCCCTGGCCGGCGGCCTCGCTGACCTGACGGTTGGAGACCGCGTTGACGCCCCGCTCGGCGAACAGCCGCTCCGCCGCGGTCAGGATCAGTTCACGGGTCGCGCTGACCTGTTCCGCCCGTGCCGTCCTGCTCGCCATGCTCACCACCGCACCGGGACTTAGCTCAGCCCTCCGACGGCCAGCCCCTCGAGCCGTCGCAGGTCCGCCGTCGGTGCGGCGAGTTCCAGCGACGGAAGCCTACGCAACAGCACATGGAGGACGGTCCACAGCTCGGTACGGGCGAGTTCCTGACCGAGGCAGGCGTGCGGGCCGGCGCCGAACGCCAGATGGGGGTTGGGGCTGCGGTCGAGCCGCATCTCGCCGGGTGCGTCGAAGACGGTCTCGTCCCGGTTGGCGGCGGCGGTGCTGCACAGCACCGTCGTACCGGACGGCGGCAAGGCGCCGGCGACCTCGGCCGGCCGGTCGAGGTAGCGGGGTACGCCGATGCCGGGCTCGGCGCCGAAGCGCAGCGCCTCCTCGACCGCGAGCGGCACCAGGGAGGGGTCGGCGAGCAGGCGCTCCCAGCGGCGGCGGTCGGCGAGCAGCAGGGCCTGGCCGGTGAAGACAAGTTCCCGTTCGGACAGGGGCGGTTCGTCGGCGTCCCACGCGGTCGCCAGATCGCTGAGCAGGTCGACGCTGGGGGCGGTGCGCTTGGCGTACACGTGCGTGGCCATGTAGTCGACGAAGTCGTCCTGCGCCTGGTCGGTCTCGTCCTGGGCGTAGCGGGTGAGGTTGAGCATGACGTCGGACCAGTAAGCGAACCGGTCGTGGTAGGCGGCGGGGACACCGAGGAGATCGCAGATCACCCACACGGGCAGCGGGAAGGCCAGGCGCGCCCGCAGGTCCGCGGGGTGACCGTGGGACACCATGTCGTCGACCAGCTTCTCGGCCATGGCCTCGATGCCGGGCTGCTGCGCGGCCATGCGCTCGGCGGTGAACCACCGGCCCACGGTCCGCCGCCACCGCGCGTGCCCGCTGCCGTGCGCCGGGATGGCCATCGCCATGTCGCTGCCGAAGACCCCGCCCGCCTCCTCGTCGGCGAGGCGCGCGGCGCCGTCCGCGCGCAGCACATTGCCGAACCGGGTGTCGGACAGCAGCCGCCGGACGTCCTCGTGGCGGGTGAGCAGCGTCGCCTCGTTCCCCGCTGGGCAGGCGTACGCGCGCGAGGGGGCACCACCGCTGCCCCAGCGCGGCCCACTCGCCAGGGGCCTCCAGTGCCGTATCGCCGTGGAAGGGATACCTCGGAAGCAGATCGTCCTCACGCGGGTGCATACGCCCTCCTGAGATCCGCCGGTCCCGGCGCGATCCGGCAAACCGAGCCCTTACAGTAAGTCAGGCGCCTGCCTTAAAACTGGCAAGCTGTTCGCCTGCCCCGTTGTGCCTGGAGGCTATTTCATGTCCGACGCCCTTCCCAGACCCGCGAACGCGGCCGATCCTGCCGCTCCCCGGTCGGGCGCCGTGGTCGCGGTGCTGGCCTTCGCCGGCATCGTCGTCTCGCTGATGCAGACGCTGGTCATCCCGATCGTCCCGGAACTGCCCAAACTGCTGGACGCGCCCGCGTCGGACACCGCCTGGGCCGTGACCGCCACGCTGCTGGCCGCCGCGGTGGCGACCCCGGTGGTGGGCCGGCTCGGCGACATGTTCGGCAAGCGGCGGATGCTGCTGGTCAGCGTGGTGCTGCTGGTGACCGGGTCCGTCCTGTGCGCGCTCAGCGACTCGCTCGTACCGATGATCGTCGGCCGGGCGGTGCAGGGTCTGGCATCGGCCGTGGTGCCGCTGGGCATCAGCATCATGCGGGACGAGCTGCCGTCCGAGCGGCTGGCGGGTGCCACGGCGCTGATGAGCGCCTCGCTCGGGGTCGGCGGCGCGCTGGGCCTGCCGACGGCGGCCCTGATCGCGGACCACTTCGACTGGCACGTGCTGTTCTGGAGCTCGGCCGGCATGGGCGCGGTGGCCCTCGTCCTGGTTCTGCTGTTCGTGCCCGAGTCCAAGGTGCGGTCGGGCGGCCGCTTCGACGTCGTCGGCGGCCTCGGCATGGCCGCGGGGCTGGTCTCCCTGCTGCTCGCCATCTCCAAGGGCGCCGACTGGGGCTGGACCAGTGCCACGACCCTCGGCCTGTTCGCGGCGGCCGTCGTGGTGCTGCTCGCCTGGGGCTTCTTCGAACTGCGCACCACCGAGCCGCTGGTGGACCTGCGCACCACCGCCCGCCGTCAGGTGCTGGTGACCAACCTCGCCTCCATCGCGATCGGCTTCTCGATGTTCGCGATGTCCCTGGTTCTGCCCCAACTGCTGCAGCTGCCCACCCAAACGGGCTTCGGCCTCGGCAAGTCGCTGCTGACCGCCGGCCTGGTGATGGCGCCGTCGGGTCTGGTGATGATGGCCTTCGCGCCGGTCTCGGCCGCCGTGTCCAAGGCCAAGGGACCGAAGGTGACCTTGATGATCGGCGCCCTCATCGTGGCCGCCGGGTACGGACTGAACATCGTGCTGATGTCACAGGTCTGGCACCTGGTGCTGGTTTCCTGCGTGATCGGCGCCGGCATCGGCTTCACGTACGGCTCCATGCCCGCCCTGATCATGGGCGCGGTGGACCCCTCCGAGACCGCCGCCGCCAACAGCCTCAACACGCTGATGCGGTCGATCGGTACGTCCTGCGCCAGCGCCATCGCCGGGGTCATCCTGTCCCAGATGACGATCAGCCTGGGGGGTTACGCGCTGCCCTCGGAGAGCGGCTTCAAGTCCGTCATGGCCCTCGGCGCGGGCGCCGCCCTGCTCGCCTTCGCCGTCGCGTCGTTCATCCCGCGCCGACGCCCCGTCACGGCGACCGCGCCGGTCCCGGCCGCCGAATCGTCGGCCGACGCGTCCCCGGTCAACTGACCCCAGCCGCCTGAGGGCCGACCAACGGCGGCCCTCAGGCCGCCGGCCTTCTCCGCGTCCGCAGCAGGCTCACACCCGCGCCGAGGGCGACGGCACCCAGGCCGACGCAGGTCAGAACGCCCTGGGTGCCGTCGACGGCGAAGGGGGCCACCACGGCGACCGCCAGGTTGAACACGAACAGAAACCAGAGCACGGGCCGCGAGACCAGCGGGGAGTTCATCGGTTTTCCTTCCAAAACGGTGATGGTCGGACCCAGAACGGTGACGGTGGGAACGCGCTCAACACTGCCGTCCGCGCCCCACTCCCCGCGATGGAGCGCACTCCCGGACCCGGGGTGTAGCCCGCTGCACCATCGCGACGCCGATCCCGCCTTCCTGCTCAGGGAGGAGAGCGTCCGACCTCGTACTGCGTGCTCAGTAGCGGCGATTGTCGGCAGCCGGATGACGACGTGGCGAGCCCGCTCGGAGAGCCTGAGGTATCCGTGTGCCCGGGCTTTTGACATCCCCCTGAGAGGGTCTCCCGTCGTTTCCGGCGGGCATCGCCCACCATGACGTGAGGACCACGACCGGAGAGAAGCGATGAGCATCCCCTGGCAGCGCTACGACGACGAGCACGTCCGCGTCGTCGACACCATGGCGGCGGCGCTGCTGTTCGCCGCGTTCCTCTTCGGCAGCGAGATCCAGGTGCCCGGCACCCGGCACTCCGACCGAGTCATGCCCACCCTCGCGCTGGCGGCCGTCTCCTGCGGAGCCCTGTTCTGGCACCGCCGCCACCCCCGCACCGTCGTCGCGGTCACCGCGCTGGGGGCCGCCGGAGCGGGCGCCCTGGGTCATCTGCTCACCCCGCTGATGCTGGGCCCGGTCATGCTGGCGCTGTTCCGGCTGGCCGTCAGCACCGATCGCCGCACCACCCGGACCTTCTTCCTCGCCACGCTCGTGGTCGTGGTCGTCCCCGCCTTCGCCGTCGACCCCAACGACAACCCCTGGCCCCTGAAGACCCTGGGACCTGCCGCCTGGCTGCTCCTGCCGGTCGCCACCGGCAGCACGGTCCGGATGAAGGGCGCGTATCTGCAGGCCGTCCAGGCGCGCGCCGAGTACGCCGAACGCAGCCGCGACGAGGAGGCCCGGCACCGGGTGGCCGAGGAGCGCATGCGCATCGCCCGTGAACTGCACGACGTCGTCGCCCACCATCTGGCCCTGGCCAACGCCCAGGCGGGTACGGCGGCCCATCTGGCGCGCACCCATCCTGAACAGGTGCAGAAGATACTCACCGACCTCGCCGGTACGACGTCGTCGGCCCTGCGGGAGATGAAGGCCACCGTCGGCCTGCTGCGCCAGAATGACGACCCCGACGCTCCTCTCGCCCCGACGCCGGGACTGGGCCAACTCGGCGAGCTGACGGACGCGTTGCAGTCCACCGGCCTGACCGTGCAGGTGAGCACGGAAGGCGTACCCCGGCCGCTCACACCCGGCGTGGACCTCACCGCGTACCGCATCGTGCAGGAGGCGCTGACCAACGTCACCAAGCACGCCGCCGCCCGGGCCGCGTACGTCCGGCTGCGCTACGGCGACGACCACATGACCATCACCGTCACCGACGACGGCAACGCCACCGCCTCGGCCGCGCCCGCGCCCGGCAGCGGTTTCGGGCTGATCGGCATGCGCGAGCGCGCCCACTCCGTGGGCGGCGCCCTGCAGGCCGGGCACCGCCTGGAGGGCGGCTTCGAGGTCACCACCCGCCTGCCTCTGTACCCGGCAACGCCATGAGGCGTTATAACGATGAGACGACAGAAACGGACCCGATGACCATCCGCGTGCTGCTCGCCGACGACCAGGCCCTGCTGCGGGCCACCTTCCGCATTTTGATCGACTCCTGCGACGACATGGAGGTGGTCGCCGAGGCCGCCGACGGCCGTGAGGCGGTGGCGCTCACGCGCGAACACCGCCCCGGCCTCGTGCTGATGGACATCCGCATGCCGGGCACCGACGGGCTCGCCGCCACGTCCGCGATCTGCGCCGACCCCGACCTGGCGGACACGCGCGTGCTGATCCTCACCACCTTCGAGATCGACGAGTACGTCGCCCAGGCACTGCGGGCCGGCGCGAGCGGCTTCCTCGGCAAGGACGTGACCGCCGACGCGCTCCTGGACGGCATCCGGACCGTGGCCCGCGGCGACTCCCTGCTCTCGCCGCTCGCCACGCGTGCGCTGATCACCCGTTTCCTGACCACCCCGGCCCGCGGCCACCGGCTCCCCGGTTCCGACGACCTGACCGGCCTGACCGCCCGTGAACGGGAGGTCATGGCGTGGGTGGCCGAGGGCCACTCCAACGAGGAGATCGCCGAGAAGCTGTACGTCAGCCCGCTGACCGTACGCACGCACGTGCACCGGGCGATGACGAAACTGGGCGCCCGCGACCGCGCCCAGCTGGTCGTCATGGCTTACCAGTCGGGGTTGGTGCAGGCTGCGCAGGGCGGGGAGCGGTAGGGCCGGCGGGGCGGGTGCCGATCGGGGGTGGTGAGGGCCTGACGCGCCGGGGTGCGGCAGCCCGGCCGACGGTCCGGCGGTCGGGAGGGTGCGGGCCCGTCGGCAGGTGAAAGCCGCTCCTACGCGGCCCGACGGTCGGGATTGGCGCATGCCGGCCCCGGCCAGGGACCCCAGCCGTGGCGCCGGCCCCCGGCTCACCCAGTCGGACCGGTGCGGCCGCCGTGCCTTGGAACGCCGAGCACGGCCGGCACTCCACCACCTGCCGCTCAGCCTGCCGACAGCTTGTCCAGCCACTGCTCCAGCAGGGCCGACTCGGCCGGGGTGAAGACCGTTGACTGTTCGGCGCGCAGGCGGGCGGCGAGGGTGGCGGCGGCGGCCGGAACCGCCCTGCCCTGATCGTCCCGCTCGGCGAGCTCGTCGGTGGCGGCCGGACGCGTCACCGAGTCGAGAACGGCGTCACGCAGCCGCTCGGCGAACTGCGGGTCCGGGTACTGCTCGGGCCGGGTCAGCATCGACAGGGCCGCGCCGACATTGGCCGACATGATCATCTGCGTGGCGAGCGCGGGCGGCACGGTGAGCCGGCCGGCGGCCGCACAGCGCTCGAGGACCCCGTGCAGCAGGGCGTGCGCCTCCTGCGCCGCGGCCGGCGGGACCGTCAACTCGGGTGAGTACATCAGGCGGTAGTGGTTGGGGTGCTCCAGCGCGAAGCGCATGTGGTTGTCCCAGCCGCTCCTGACGTCGGCGACCGGATCGTCGCTCGGCCTGGCCGCCCGCTTGGAGGCGAGGTACGCCTCGAAACCCCGGTCGACGACGGCCGCCAGCAGCCCCGCCTTGTCGCCGAAGAGCCGGTAGAGCATCGGCGCACCCACCCCGGCCGCCTCGCACACCGCCCGCGTGGAGACATCGGCGACCGAGGCCTTCGCCAGCAGGTCCGTGGCCGCTTCCAGGATCTTTTCCCTCGCATCCATGAGTCTACCGTACGCCATTCGTATCGCCGATACGAATTCGGGGGTAGCGACGCTACGAAACCGTGTTATCGTCGATACGAGCAGAACGTAGCAGCGCTAACAAAGGACGCAGTCATGACCACTCACACCACCACCTCCGCGGACCGGCGCGTCGCGATCGTCACCGGCGGATCGCGCGGCATCGGACGGCAGGTCGCCGAGCGCCTCGCCGCGGACGGCTACGCAGTCGTCGTCGGATACGCGGGCAACAAGGAGGCAGCTGACGAGGCCGTCCGTGCCATAGAGGCCGCCGGCGGCACGGCACAGGCAGCCCGTGCGGACGTCGCCGACGAGCACGAGATCGCCGCCCTGTTCGACCTCGCGGAGACCACCTACGGCGGCGTCGACGCGGTCGTGCACGCCGCCGGCCGCATGCCGCTCTCCCCCGTCGCCGACCTCGACCTCGCCGAGCTCGACTCTCTGTACCGCACCAACATCCGCGGCACGTTCGTCGTCGACCAGCAGGCGGCGCGCCGGCTGCGCCAGGGAGGAGCGCTGGTCAACTTCTCCACCTCGGTGGTCGGGCTGGCCTTCCCCGGCTACGGCGCCTACGCCGCCAGCAAGGGCGCGGTCGAGGCGCTGACGCTGATCCTCGCCCGCGAGATGCGGGGGCGTGACGTCACCGTCAACGCCGTCGCCCCCGGCCCCACCGCGACCGAACTCTTCCTCGACGGCAAGGACGAGGAGACCATCGCCCGCCTCGCCGCGCAGCCGCCGCTGGAGCGCCTTGGCACGCCCGAGGACATCGCCAACGTCGTGTCCTTCCTGGTCGGCCCCGAGGGCCACTGGGTCAACGGCCAGGTACTGCGGGCCAACGGCGGAATCATCTGACGGCCGGCTCTGATACAGGAACGGAAGGAATGCCATGAGCGACAGCAAGGTCATCCTCGTCACCGGCGCCTCCAGCGGTTTCGGCGCCCTCAGCGTCCGCGCACTCGCCGCGCGCGGCCATACGGTCTACGCGGGCATGCGCGCCCTCGCCACCCGTAACGCGTCAGCCGCTTCGAATCTGGCCGCACACGCCGAGGAGCACGGCGTCGATCTGCGCGCCGTGGAACTCGACGTGACCGCGCAGGACAGCGCGGACGCAGCAGTCGAGCGGATCGCCGCCGAGCAGGGACGGCTGGATGTCGTGGTGCACAACGCCGGGCACATGGTGCTTGGCCCCGCCGAGGCCTTCACCGCGGAGCAACTGGCGGACGTCTACGACACCAACGTCCTGGGCACCCAGCGCGTCAACCGCGCGGCACTGCCACAGCTGCGCCGGCAGGGCCAGGGCCACCTCGTGTGGATCGGCTCCTCCAGCACCCGCGGCGGCTGCCCGCCCTTCCTCGCCCCCTACTTCGCGGCCAAGGCGGCGATGGATGCCCTCGCGGTGAGCTACGCCGCCGAGGTCATCCGGTTCGGGATCGACACCTCGATCGTCGTGCCGGGTGCCTTCACCTCCGGCACCAACCACTTCGCCCACGCCGGCACGCCCGCCGACGTGGAGCGGGCCGCCGCCTACGACGCCCGCTACAAGGCTCTGATGAACGATGTCAACGAGCGGCTGGCCGGGCTGATACCACCGGACGCCGATGTCTCCGAGGTGGCCGACGCGGTCGTGCGAGTAGTGGAACTCCCGTCCGACAAACGGCCGTTCCGCGTCCATGTGGACCCCAGCCGGGACGGCAGCGAGGTCGTCTCGGCGGTGGCCGACCGCATCCGGGTGGAGTTCTTCCGCCGAGTGGGCCTGGAGGACTTGCTGACGCCTGCGAGCAGTCTGTAGGTCGCGCCGTTGCGGGACGGCGAGGGGGTGGGCGGGGGTGAGGGTAGTGGCGTCTGTCATGCACAGGGGCTCGTCAGGTCGCCGGCGGAAGGCAGCGCCGCAGCGGGCCGACTTCTGAAGCAGGCAACATCGTTCAGGCGGGGCGGGCCGGGGAGAACACGCCGGCCGGCGGACGGGCGGTCAGGTCGCCTGGCGGAAGGCAGCGCCGTTCAGGCGAAACCGGTCGGGTGGGTGCGTGGCGGGGCGCCGGGGTGTCGACAAGTGACCCCGTGACGCTCCCCCTGATCCCGCCCATGCTCGCCACGCCGGGCAAGCTGCCGCCGGTCGCCCAGGACGCCCGCTGGGCCTATGAGACCAAGCAGGACGGCCAGCGTGTGGTCGCCTATCTGGAAGGGGACGGCACTGTGCTGCTGCGCGCCCGGTCCGGCGAGGACATCACCGCCGCCTATCCCGAGCTCCGGCCACTCGGCGCGGCGCTGGGGAGGACGGCAGCGGTACTGGACGGGGAGGTGCTGGCGCTGGACGAACGGGGGCGTGCCGACTTCCAGTTGCTTCAGTCCCGGATGGGCCTGGCGCACTCGCCCGGAAAGGCGGCACGGCAGGCGACGAAGGTGCCCGTCCATCTCGTCCTGTTCGACGTGATGCACCTGGCCGGGCAGGACCTCACGGGGCTCCCCTACACCCGGCGGCGCGGGCTGCTGGAGGAACTCGGTCTCGGCGGGGCCCACTGGTCCACGCCCGCCGCGCTCGTCGGCCACGGCGAGGAGGCCCTGCGGGCCACCGTCGAGCACGGACTGGAAGGTCTGGTCTGCAAACGGCTGGACTCGGTGTACGAGGCCGGGGTGCGGTCGCGGGCCTGGATCAAGATCCGCAACATGCGCAGCGAGGACGTGTTGGTGGGCGGGTGGCTGCCGGGCAGGGGACGGTTGCAGGGGCTGCCGGGTGCCGTCCTCGTCGGACAGCGGGCGGCGGGGCGGCTGCGGTATGTGGGCGGTGTGGGGACCGGCTGGAGCGAGGCCGAGCGGGTGCGGCTGGCCGAGCTGTTGCGGGCCGCGGAGACCGACGTGTGCCCGTTCGATCCGGTGCCGCATGTGGCGGGCGCGCACTGGGTGGTACCGCGGCTGGTCGGGGAGGTCCGGTTCAGCACCCGTACCCGGGCGGGCATGCTGCGCCAGCCGTCCTGGCTGCGGCTGCGGCCCGATCTCGCGCCGGAGGATTCGGCGGCCGACCTGCCGGACGACCTCACCTGACCACGTGCCACCGCACATCGTCGGCCCTGACCACCCGCCACTGCACGCCGCCGCCCCTGACCGCCCGCCAACGCCCTTCGCCGCCAGACCGCCCATCACCGCACGACAGGCCCCGAACCTCCCGCTATCGCACGTCGCCGCCCCCTGACCGCCCCTGACCGCCTGACCGCCTCCGACTGCCCCCTCTGCTCCTCACCCGCCCGCCCCTCACCGCTTCTCCCCGCCCCTCCCCGATCGAGTATTGGGCTGCGCTTCACCGCCGGTACGCCTGGGACGTCTTGGCCCGGAAGTGCAAACCCGGGATGCTGAACTCCCTTGGCCCCCACAGCCGTTGGGCTGCGCCCCGACCAGGAGGAGGACGCAGTGTCGTCACCGAAGCTGAAGGCACACCGCAGGAGATGGCTGACCGGGCTGGCCGGTTCAGCCGCGCTCGTTCTCGCCGTGCCCACCGCCGCCTTCGCCGCACCGCCCAAGGCGCTGCCCGCCAACGCCGAGGCCGCCGAGTTCACCTACCAGCCGGCCTTCGACTACGACACGGACGGCTGCTACCCGACGCCGGCCATCGGCCCGGACGGGACCATCAACGGCGGACTCAAGCCCACGGGTTCGCTCAGCGGGGAGTGCCACGACGCCTCCGACCTGGACAACACCAACAGCTACTCGCGCTACAAGTGCAACAACGGCTGGTGCGCCTATATGTACGGCCTGTACTTCGAGAAGGACCAGGCCCTCGCGAACAGCAGCATCGGCGGGCACCGCAACGACTGGGAGCACGTCGTGGTCTGGGTGCAGGACGGGCAGATCAAGTACGTGTCGACGTCGAACCACGGTTCGTTCACGGTGCACGCGGCGTCCGAGGTCCGTTTCGACGGCAGCCACGCCAAGATCGTCTACCACAAGGACGGCATCGGCACGCACGACTTCCGTCTCGCCAACGCGAACGACGAGCCGCCGGAGAACGACAAGCACACCTGGCAGTACCCGCCGCTGGTGGGCTGGAACGGCTACCCCGCGGGCCTGCGTGACAAGCTGAGCGCGTACGACTTCGGCAGCGCCAACTTCGGTCTGAAGGACGCCAACTTCACCGCGCACCTGACCTCGGCCAAGCCGTCCGGAATCGCGTTCGACCCGAGCGCCTGATCCCGCGACCGCCGACCGGTTCGCTCGTTCCACAGCTCCCGGAGTCATCCTGTCTCCGGGAGCTCGGGAAGGGCGGAGCATGCCGGCGGGAAGACGGATCGACCGAGGGCGGCTGACGCGGCGCAGCTTTCTGGCCGCGGTGGCGGCCCTCGGCACGGCGAGTGCGCGGGCCACAGCCGAGGGGAACGGCTACACCATGCCCTCCCTCACCTTCAGCGATCCCACCACCCAGCGCAGGCTCGGCGATCTGTACGCCAGGGCTCTGACGGCTCTCGCGGACACCCACACGATCGCCGCCGACCCTGCGGTCTACGACAAGGCGGGGCTGCTGACCTACCCGCCCGGCACGGTCGTTCGGGCCGGGGGCGGGTATCCCGCTCCGCAGCGATGGACCCGGGACGCCGCCGTCAACGCATGGAACGCGGTGAGCCTGCTCGCGCCGGACGTCGGCCGCAACACGTTGTGGTCGGTGGTCGACCGCGGCCCGGACGGGCTCGTCGTTCAGCAGGACGACCAGTGGTGGGACCAGGTGGTGTGGATCCTGGCCGCCCGGCACCACTACCGGGTCACCGGCGACCGCGTCTTCCTGACCCGCGCGTACCGGACCGCCGCCCACACCCTCGCCGTGCGCACGGCCCTCGACCTCGACACCTCCTACGGACTCTTCCGCGGGCCCGGTTTCATGAACGACGGCATCTCCGGCTATCCCAGCCCGCCCGCCTCGGCCTGGGTGCGTTCGTCCTTCGTACTGGACCATCCCGGCACCGAGCGACTGATGTGCCTGTCGACGAACTGCCTCTACTTCGGCGCCCAGTCGGCGCTCGCGGACATGGCCGACAGCATCGGCGAGCCGGCTCGGGCCACGTCCCTGCGGGCGGACGCGCGACGCCTGCGCCAGGCGGTCGACCGGTATCTGTGGCGTGCGGAGGCCGGGACATACGCCTACCTCCTCAAAGACGACGGCACGGTCGACGACTCCCAGGAGGGGGCTGGTCTCGCCCTCGCGCTGCTGTGCGGGCTGGCCGATGAGCAGCGGGCGCAGCAGATCCTCGAGAACACCCACTGGCAGCCCCACGGCGTCGTCAACGTCTGGCCGCACTTTCCGCGCTTCGACGACGCCAGGCCGGGACGGCACAACGTCATGCTGTGGCCGATGGTGCACGGCCTCTTCGGCAACGCGGCCGCGAGCGCGGGCCGCGGCGACCTGTTCGCACGGGCCGTCGAGCAGCTCGCCACGCTGGTCGTGTCGAGCGACGGCTTCTACGAGCTGTACGACCCCGTCAGTGGTGCCGTCGACGGCGGCTGGCAGGAGGGCGGCAGCGGGCGGGCCGAGCACTTCGTGTCACAGCCCGACCAGACGTGGTCCGTCACGGCGTACCTGCGCCTCATCCACGACGGCCTGTTCGGTCTGGACCTCGCCGAGGACGCCCTGCGACTGCGACCGTGTCTGCCGCCGGAGTGGGGCGCGGTGAGCCTGCGCGGACTGCGCTACCGGGGCATGACGCTCGACATCGAGCTGAGCGGGGGCGGCGGCCGGGTGTTGGAGTGCCTGGTGGACGGGCGGCCGGCTGAAGCCGTCGTACCCGCCGAGGGGACGGGACACCACACCGTGGAGCTGGTCCTCGGGGTGTAGTGGGGTCTGCCGGGCCGACTGGCCCGGCAGACCTGTTGCGCCACTGGCGGCTAGCTACGGCGTCCGGCCGGGTCGTGGGCGACGGTGTCTCCACTGGCGGCGGACTCCGGTCCGGCATCGATGGATCCGGTGTCCGGGACGGCGCCTTCCTGCGCCCGGTCGGCGTGCCCCGGCCACCAGGCCGCGTGTCCGATCAGGGCGGTGAGGCTGGGCGTGAAGAACATCGCCATCACGAAGGCGGCGACCGCGATGCCGAAGGAGACCGCGAAGCCCATCTCCGTCAGCAGCGAGTTGCCGGCCAGCATCATCGTGGCGAAGGTCGCCGCCAGGATGAACCCGGCCGCGGCCACCGTCGGCCCGGCGTGCCGGAGTGCCATGCCGGCCGCCTCCCGGGGTTCGCGGCCCTCGCGGGCCTCTTCCCTGAGCCGGGCGATCATGAGGATGTTGTAGTCGGTGCCGATCGCGACCACGAACAGATACATGATCACCGGGAGCATGAACATCAGGCCGGACTTGCCCTGCGCCTCCTGGAAGAGCCACACGGTGGCACCGAGGGTGGCACCGAAGCCCAGACCCACCGAGGCGATCAGGTACCAGGGCGCGACCACGCTGCGCAGCAACAGCCCCAGGATGACCATGATCAGAATGGCGGCGACGGGGAAGACGGTGCGGTAGTCGTGGTTGACCGCCGTGTCGATGTCCTTGTAGATCGAGGACATGCCACCGACCAGTGCCTTGGTGCCGTCCGGAGCGTTGGAGTGGGCGACGTCGCGCACCTCGCTGACGGCGCCGATCGCCTTGTCCGTGGACGCCTCGTACTTGAGGGTGACCGTGAAGTCGGCGGTCGTGCCGTCCTTGTTCAACTGGTTCATCCGCGCGGAGGCGACACCGTCCACCGCGCCGAGCTTCTGCGCGTAGGCGGTGAAGCCGGACTTGTCCAGCGGCTTGCCGTCGGTGCTCGACAGGTAGACGTCCGTCGGCGCGGCGGCACCCGCCGAATACGCCTTCTGCATCTGGTCCTGGACGACCATCGACTCCTTGGTCTTGGGCATGGAGCCCGAGGCCAGGTCGAAGGTGGCGTGGAAGCCGAGGATGCCGGACGACAGGGCGAGCAGAACCAGACCCGAGAGGGCGGCGGTCAGCGCCGGGCGGCGCTGCACCCCCCGGCCCAGGGCCGCGAACCTGGCGTTGTCCGGCTCCCGTCGCCAGGACTTGGAGGGCCAGAACACCTTCGGCCCGATCAGCGAGACCACGGCCGGGATCAGGGTCAGGCCGGCGATCAGCGTGACGGTGACCGCGATGGCCAGGGCCGGGCCCATCTGCTTGAGGAAGCCCAGCGTGGACAGCGCCAGCGCGAGGAAGGCGATGATGACCGCGCCGGCGGCGGAGGCGATGGCCTCACCGACCCGGCCGACCGCGTTGACCATGGCCTGCTTGGGTTCGTCACCGGCGCGCAGGCGTTCTCGGTAGCGGAACATCAGGAACAGGAAGTAGTCCGTGCCCACGCCGAACAGCACCACGATCAGGATCGACGAGATGGAGCTGTTGGCCTGCAGATCGAACAGCTTGGTGGCATAGGCGATCAGACCGTTGGCGATCGCCGAGACCAGGCCGATGGTGATCAGTGGCAGGATGGCGAGAATCGGCGCACGGAAGATGATCAGCAGCGTGACCAGGATGATCACGAAGGTGCCGATGCCGATCAGCGCCTCACCGCGCTTGGAGGAGTCCTGCTGGTCGAGGGCCTGAGCGGCCGACCCGCCGAGCTTCACCTCCAGGTTGGTGCCTTTCGCCAGCTGTTTGACGTCGTCGCGCAACACCTTGGCGGCGTCGGCCTGTTTGGGCTGGCCGGCGTTCTTGCTGTCCATCTGGACCAGGGTCAGGTCATACCTGCCGTCCTTGGACGGCTGGCCGGGGACGACCTTCTGCACCTGGTCGATGTGCTTGTTGCCCAGTTCGGTGGTGATCCGGGCGACGTCCTGCTTGTCTTCGGCGGTCAGCTTTCCGCCGTCGGTGCGCTGGTAGAGCGCGATCGCGGACGGGGTGAAGGCGCTGGGGAACGCCTTCTCCTGCAGGTCCGCGGCCTTGATGGACTCATAACTCTTGGGCAGGAAACTGCTCTCGTCGCTGTTCGAGGGCAGACTTGGAGCGGTGGCCACGATGGCCACCGCCGCGATCAGCCATGCCACGATCGTCCAGACGGGATGTCGGACGACCGCGGTGCCAATACGTCGGAACATGCGGAAGGTCCTCCTGGGGCAGGAAGATCACCGCAGCCCGGGGAGCGGACCCTGGCATCGGCGACCCCGACCGGCACGCAGGGCACTCCCCCCAGTGCACCGGTCGCTCGGTTGTCTTCTGTCACATCGTAGTGACCTTGGAGAAAGATCTCTCGTGGGATTCGGCCGCGTTGTGACGCGGACCTGGCCAAGGACGCCGACGCGCTGGTGCTGAGCGTCGGCGGACCGCAGGCGCGTTTCTGTACACCGACGCCGTGTCGACCGTTACCGCGGCCGTAGGCGCCCTGGGTCCCGTCGGCCCGCGCGGCCTGCACATGGTCGGCGGCGCGAGCCTGCTGAACGGGGACGGTGTGCGCTTCTTCGACTCGCCCGCTTTCCGGAGGCGTTCAAGCCGGCGACCGCACCGGCACCTATAGCGCCGGCCTCGACCGCCCGGTCACCGGCGAGGCCCGTATCTCGTACGAGGACTACGCGGTGGCCCTGGTGGACGAGATCGAGAACCCGCGACACCTCAACAGGCGGTTCGCCGTGGGGTATTGCGGTGCGGTGGTCCGCATACCCGTCAGCTACGGACAGTTTCCCAGTCGAGGCAGAACTCGGTGCCCTCGGCTCTTGACGACCTTGCCCTCGGGGACGCGCTGCAAGAACAGTCGCGGGCCGACACCGGTGGAGCCGGTGCAAAGGTCACCTCGAACTTCTTGATCGAAGACATCGGCGCGCTATAGCAGGGCTTTCGGACCGCCTCGATCAGAGGACGACCAGGTGTCACTCGCCGAGCAGCCGCCGCAGCCACCGCAGTCGTGCCGCTTTCGCGTCCCGGGAGAGCGCGGCCTGCGGGACCATGCCGTCGAAACCATGGAATCCGCCCGGCCACACATGCAGTTCGGCGATGCCGCCCGCCTGCCAGATGCGGCTCGCGTAGGCGACGTCCTCGTCTCGGAACGTCTCGGCCGAGCCGACGTCGATGAAGGCCGGAGGCAGCCCGGAGAGGTCGTCGGCGCGGGCGGGCGCCGCGTACGGGGAGACGTCGGCGCCACCCCGCGCCTCGCCCAGCAGCGCTCCCCAGCCCGTCTCGTTGGACGTGCGGTCCCACACGCCCATGCCCGCCATCTGGTGGGCCGAGGGGGTGTCGTTGCGGTCGTCGAGCATCGGGCACATCAGTACTTGCCCGATCGCCTGCGGTCCGTTGCGGTCGCGGGCGAGCAGCGCCACGGCCGCGGTGAGCCCTCCGCCGGCACTGCCGCCCGCCAGGATGACGCGGTCCGGGTCGCCTCCGATCTCCTTGGCGTGCTCGGCCGTCCACAGCAACCCCGCGTAGCAGTCCTCCACCGGGGCCGGGTGCGGGTGTTCGGGTGCGAGCCGGTACTCCACGGACACCACGACGAGATCCAGTTCCTCCGCCCAGTCGAGGGGTATGCCCAGCCGGTGGGAGCCCGCCACCATCCCGCCCCCATGGATGGTGTAGACGATCGGGCGTGGTTCGGTCGCGGTGGTGGGCCGGCAGATCAGCAGTGGCACCTCCGGCGCGCCCGGCGGACCGGGGACGGTCCGTTCCTCGACCTCGAAGCGGCCGCCGCAGGCCAGCTCCTCGTTGGCCGGCGGCGGGAACGGACCGTCCGTGCGCCGTCCGGCCTCGATCATGTCCGGCGTCATCGTGGGTGGCAGCCAGGCACGGATCGCCTCGAGCTCCGGGGCGAGTTCTGGGTCGAAGGGCGGGGGGCGCATGACCATCCGAGGTCCTCCTCATGGCGGGTACGGTGCCGCGGTCATCGCGGGCTTCCGACGCGGCCCGGGTGATGTCGTCGTGGCGGCGACAGCGTCCAGGGCCACGTCGACGACTGCCCCCGATCGTTGCGAGCAGGCCGACGCGTCAGGCGGCTGAAGCGGTCGGCCCGGTCGGGAGGGCGTCGGCGAGCGGCGAGGGCTCCGTCGTTGACACGGGCTTCTGCCAGGAACCTGGAGCCTTCGGCAGCCGACGCACCCACGCCAGGCCGATCACCGCCGCGAGCAGCATGAGCGCCTCGAACGGGCCCTGTTCAGACGGGTTCCGGCGATGTTCGCTGGCGTGGGCCTCGGCTGACGTAGGCGACGGTTCCGGCGGTGGCGAGAAGGGCCGCGACCATGGCCGCCGGTCGGCTGTCGGAGGCCTGCGTCTGCCAGGTCAGCGTCTCCCCCACCATGCCCACGCCCGGGAACACCACCGCACCGAGTGTCCACCCGAGGGGCAGGAACCATGACCGAGCGGTGCCGATCGTGGCCGCCCCCAGAGCGGTCAGTCCCAGCAGGCCGGCCGCGTCACGGACCACGCATCCAACGGGACCGAACCGCGTGCCGGTCAACAGCGTGACCAGCAGGAGCATGAGTACGCATGTCAGGGCGGCGGCCAGGTGGGACATCCGCAGACTTGCCCATGGCCTCGCCGCCGTACGGTCCAGGTTGTCGTCGGGGCCGCCGAGGGTGGTGGTGGCGACGGAGACCAGGAGCAGGACCGTCAGAACGAGTACGGTCCGCCCGACCTCGCCCTGGCCGCCGAAGACGGTTGCCAGCAGCCATGCGATGACGGTGCCCGCGGTCGCCGCGCCGAGCGCCGCCGGCACCAGGCGTGAGCGGACGTAGAGCGTCAGCCCTCTCATCGGGCACCTCGGGTCAGAAGGTCCGTCGTGACCCGGCATTTCTGGGCAGCCTGATAGACGGCGCTCACCCGGGCTGCGGCCTCGGCCCGCGGCAGGGTCTGCAGCGCCGTCCAGAGTTTGACGGCGTCCGGGTCGACGTATTCGAGGCCATCGGGACCAGCGGTCGGCTTTCGGTCGAGCAGCCAGAAGGCCGCAGCGGTGGCGACTGGGAAGTTCGACCTGTCACCGCAGCTGCGGGGGCCGGTGAACGCTCCGGTGAGCATGGTCTGTTCGAGTCGGCCCGGGTGGGCGAGGTGGCCGTGCTGGTCCACCGTGATCCTCATGAGCACGGTGTCGACCCGCGACTTCGGTGAGGTGGGCGGGAAGAGTGTGGTGGTGTCCTCGTGTGCTTCGACGGCCGATGTCCTCGAAAGGAGGGTCAAGGCGTGCCGTGCCTTGGGGGCGACCTCGGGCAGCAACGCTTCGTGGGCCCTGCTGAGGCAGACCCGTGGGGCATCGGCGGTGCAGACCAGTTCCTGGGCGACGGGGTCGAGCCTCCCGCGCTCGTAGGCATCGCCGGTCGGCACGACCAGGGCCGTGGCGGTCGCCCCGACGGCCAGCGGCACCAGCGCGGCGAACGCGAACGTACGGTTCTGGACGGCGAAGAGCACGACGGCGCCCCCGGCGATCGCGGCCATCCACAGCCCCTGTGCCGCGCTGACTTGGCCGTCGACGGTGTCGTAGTCGCTGAAGAGGCTCATTCCCATGCTCGGGGAGAACGCCGCCGTCATCCCGCCGTCCGGAAGGGCATGGGGGGCGAAGATGAGCAGCGCGAAGCCGATCACGGCGAGCGCGGGCGCGGTGGCGAGCGCCGGCACCTGCCGTCCGACGGCCAGCCCGAGCCAGACGGAGGCGATCATCGCGACCAGTCCGACGGCTACGACGAGATAGGCGGCCGGCGGCAGGTAGCGTGCCGTGTCGGCGATCCGTGGTGCCGCCGTGAGGAGCGTGACCAGGTACGCGACGATCACCGCCAGGCCGGTCGTGACCAGGATCGGCACCATGCGCTGCGGCCGCGGGCGGGACGCGCTGGCGAACAGTTCGTCGACGTTGGCCCGGTGCACGCGATAGGACTGCCAGGCACCGGCGGCCATCGCGAGGGGCGAGAGCAGCGCGAGGTACTCGCGCTGCGTCATGGCCAGCGCCATCCACCCGGTGGACCATCGTGCTGCGGTCGCCTGGAGGAGGATCGTACCGGCGACGGTGATCAGGAACGCTGCGCCGAGAGCGGCCGACCGCCGGAACTCTATGCCGAGGATACGGTTCACGCGTTGCTCCGGTGCCGGCGCAGGAGGGCGGAGTAGCCGCGTTCCGCCGGGCTGTCGCCCGCGTCGCTCTCCCCGCCTCGGGCGATCAGATCGTCGGGGGTGCCCTGGAAGAGGAGTCGGCCTTCGTTCATGAGGATGACGTCGGTGCAGGCGGCGACGACATCCTCGACGAGGTGGGTGGAGACCAGCACACAGCTGTCGGCGCCCAGGTCACGCAGCAGGTCGCGGAAGTCGAGACGCTGTTCGGGGTCGAGTCCGACGGTCGGCTCGTCGAGGAGCAGCAGCTCGGGGTCGTTCACGATGGCCTGGGCGATGCCGGCCCGGCGCACCATGCCGCCGGACAGTGTCTTCATCTTCTTGTCGGCCTTGGCCGTCAGACCCACTCGGTCGATCGCGCGTTGCACGCCGTCGGGGGTCGCGGTCCTCGGCATTTCCTTGAGCCAGGCCATGTACGCAACGAACTCGCGGACGGTGAAGCGCGGGTAGAAGCCGAACTGCTGCGGCAGATACCCCAGTCTGCGGCGTATCCCGCGCAGGTCGGCACGGCCGTCGGCCTGCGCGCCGAGCAGCGTCAACGAGCCGGCGGCGGGTTTGACGACGGTGGACAACGCGCGCATCAGTGTGGTCTTGCCGGCGCCGTTCGGGCCGAGCACACCATGCACTCCGGCGCTCAACGTCAAGTCGAGTCCGTCGACGGCCAGATGCCGGCCGGCCCGGACCCGCAGGCCTTTCGCGTGGACTGGCCAAGGATGAAGGGTGGGGGCCGTTTCGGCAGCATTCATCGCCCGCATGGGTCTCTCCTGTTGGTCCTGGTGGTTCTGTTGGTTCTGTGGTTTTGTTGACGGAAAGTCAGTTGCCGCTGCGCAGGCGGCGGAAGGGGGAGGCGGCGAGCGGGGTGAACGTGGCAAGAGCCACGGTGGTCACCGCCCAGACGACGGTGCTGCCCGGCTGCAGTACCGGTGACAGGGACCGCGCCGCCACGCTCGGCAGCAGGACTGCCGCGCACCAGGTCAACGCAAGGGCGATCGCCGCGCGTTGTACGCCGATGAGGGCGCCGAGCACGAGGGTGGCCGCCGTGAACGCCAGGCACGGCAGGAGGGTGAGGGCCAGCGAGGTTCCGGTACTCGCCCCCGCCACCAGCAACGCCGGAAGCACGACGAGGAGCACCGCGAGTGTCCGCCGTAGAACCATGGCCAGGCCGGCCGCGGGTGTGGCGGCGATCAGTTCCCAGGCCGGATCGGTCCGGCGGCTCCAGGCCACCGCGACGCCGGGCAGCGGGGCCACCGGGGCCAGCAGCAGCACGAGCGACGGCAGGCTCGGCTCGGCGGCGTCGAGGAGCACACCGCAGCCCAGCACGGCGGCGGTCACCGCGAGCCATGGCAGCAGCGTCCAGGCGAGCCAACGTCGGTGGACGGCCCCTGCGCGGGTCCGTCGCCGGGCCGGCGACGGGCTCGCTTCGAGCGCCCGGTCGAGCGAGACGGCGACACGATCGAGCAGATCCCTCGTGGCAGGGGTGGCGTGGGCGGCCAATTGGGCACGGCAGTCGGCGCACACGTCGAGATGGACCTCGATCGACCAGAGCGCGGCGTCGTCGAGCCCCGAGCCGCCGTCCGCGTAACGGGCCAGAAGCATGGTGGTGGGATGAGTCATGACAGCGCCTCCCGCAGCGCGATCCGGGCCCGGCGTGCGCGGGTCTTGACCGTGCCCTCCGGCACGCTGAGCAGCACCGCCGTCTGTCGCACCGACAGGTCGTCCAGCACCATGGCCTGCAGTACCTGCCGCAACTCCGGCGGCAGCCGCAGCAGCGCCTGTTCGAAGTTCTGGTCGACGCGGGTGGCCATCACCTCGTCCTCGGCGGCCGGAGCGGTCGTCTCGAGCAGGGCGACGGTCGGCACCCGCTCCTGGCGGGCGCGCCGACGGAAGGCGTCGACGAGTCGGTTCGCAGCGATCGTCCAGAGCCAGCCGACGGCGCTGCCCTCGGTCACGGAGCCCGCATAGCTGCCGGCCGCGCGCCACACCGCCAGATAGGTTTCCTGGAGCACGTCGGCGAGGACGTCCTCGTCCGCGCAGCGACGGCGCAGCCGCACCGTCAACCAGGGTGAAGTACGTCGATACAACTCGTCGAACGCCGCCCGGTCACCGTCCGCGACGCGACGCACGAGTTCCGCCTCTTCGAGGCCTGTCATGCCTTTCACGATCAGGGAGACGAAACGATCTTCCATTCAGGTTCTCGCACGCCTCGCCGCTGAAGAGACGCGCCCATCACGGAACCAAGCCCTCGCTGCGCGACAGCCAAGTCACCCCGCGGGAGTGTTGTAGTTGACGATCCCCTCCACCATGAGAGCGACCGCACCGGCCAAGGGGTTCGTGCCTGTGCCCACGACGTCCGGCAGCCTGTGCGCCTCGCTCTCGGTGACGGCCACCATGCCCCAGAACGCGTTGAAGCCCGAGGGATCGGCCGGCTTGTCGGTGGCCGCCCCCACGGTCAGCACCCCGCCCGCCTCGGCCACCGCCAACGCGCCCATCTGCCGCAGCGTGTCGTGATCCCGTTCCTCGGCGGCCACCACGCTCCAGCCCGCCACCTCCACCTGCCGTAAGGCGTCGAGGAGTTTGCCCGGCGTGTCCGACCCGGCGACAACGATGTCGGGCAGGACGAGAGCCACCGGTCCCTGCGTCATCGGCAGGGCGGAGCGGATCGCCCCGTCGAGACCGGGTCCGAACGACTCGTCCTGGTAGACGAAGACCATCTGGAAGGTGTCGGCATAGCGGGCGAGATAACTCACCGTCTCCAGCTTGTGCGTTGCGAACACGACGACCAGGCGTACGTTGAGTCCGCTCTTGGCGAGTTCCACCACGGCTTCCAGGCTGCGGTCCAGCACGGTGACCCCGGGAGCCAGACAGTGCAGTTCCTTCGGATAGGGAGACCCGAAACGCGTTCCGTATCCGGCACAGGGCAGGATGACCGAAACATCGGGTACGGATGGGGACGAACTCTGCATCGCGTAGCACTCCGGTCGTGTGGACGATGGGTGACCTTGCACAACTCGCCGAGCACAGACTGCCCAGGGCCGACTGACGCCGAACCTCCGGCATCACATGCACCGGCACGCGACCGCAGCCACCGAGACGTTGGCTCCCGGTAACTCCCGAAGGTCCAACTGTGAGGCGGAATCGTCGAGTTGACCAGAGCGATCAAGCGCGATGAGGTGAGGTGACCACCGCGGAAGACCCGACGAAAGAGGACTCTCCATGCGGGTGCTGTTGTCCACATACGGGACACGGGGCGATGTCGAACCGCTGCTGGCCCTCGCGGTGCGGTTACGGGCGCTGGGCGTGGCGGTGCGGATGTGCGCCCCGCCAGACGAGGAGTTCGCCCAGCGGCTGGCGGGTATGGGGGTGGAGTCCGTGCCGGTCGGGCCACCTGTCCGGGAGTTGATGCGCGGCAAGACCCTGCCCTCGGCGACGGATCTGGCCCGCTACCGGAACGAGTTGGTCGAGACCCAGTTCGCCGCCTTCCCTGCGGCCTTCGACGAATGTGACGTGGTGGTGGCGGCCGGCCTGGGGCAGGTCGGCGCGCGGTCCGTGGCCGAGGCCGCGGGAATCTCCTACGTGTACGTCAGCTATGCGGCGGTCCACCTGCCGTCGCCGCACCATGCGCCGCCTCCGCGGCCGGGCTGGCCGGAGTCCGAGGTCGCCGACAACCGGACCCTGTGGGAGGTGGACGCCCAGAACGTCAACGCGCAGTTCGGCGAGGCGCTCAACCGCCACCGGGCGGAGCTCGGTCTGCCGCCGGTGGACAACGTGCGCGATCACATCCTCACCGACCGTCCGTGGCTCGCGGCCGATCCCGTACTGGGGTCGTGGCCGGAGACTCCCGGCCTCGACGTCGTACAGACGGGCGCATGGACGCTCCCTGACGAACGCCCCCTCCCGGCGGACCTGGTGAGGTTTCTGGACGCGGGCAGTCCGCCGGTCTATGTCGGCTTCGGCAGCATGTCCCCGGCCGAGGGCATCGGCGGCATGGCCGTCGAGGCGATCCGCGCTCTGGGGTACCGCGTGCTCGTGTCCCGGGGCTGGGCGGGCCTGGATCTCGTCGACGACGGGGACGACTGCTTCACCATCGGCGAGGTCAGCCATCAGAGTCTGTTCGGCAGGGTGGCGGCCGTGGTCCACCACGGGGGCGCGGGTACCACGCTGACGGCGGCGCGGGCGGGCGCGCCGCAAGTGGTGATACCGCTGCAGCTGTCGGACAACCCGTACTGGGCCGGCCGGGTGGCGGCACTGGATCTCGGTGCGGCCCTCGACGCTTCGGCGGCGACCGTCGAATCGCTGGGCATCGCGCTCAAGAGCGCTCTGTCGCCAGAGACCCGGGCGCGAGCGAAGTCCCTGGGGAGCCGTATCCGCCATGACGGAGCGGAGGTGGCCGCACATCGGTTGGTCGACCGGTCGCGGTGACCGGCACCGGTCTGCGGTGCGCGGTTGATCACTCCGGGCGCCGATACCGCGCCCTCGATTGCTAGCGTTCGCGTTCATGGACGACGGTGTGTATGTAGGCAGTGCCGGCAAGGACGCGGCGATGGACCGGGGGTGGCTGCTCGGGCACTTCAAGGAGCAGGGCGATCCCCGGCACAGTGACGCGGTCGAGGTGAAATGGGGCGTCCATTCGCGCGGTGAGCAACGCGCGCAGTGGGTGAAGGGCGAGATGCGGACAGCTCTGCTGGTCCTCATCACGGGACGCTTTCGTCTGGAGTTCCCCGGCCGCAGCGTGGTGCTGGAGCGCCAGGGCGACTACGTCGTCTGGGGCCAGGGGGTGGACCACTCCTGGTTCGCCGAGGACGACTCCGTGGTGATCACCGTGCGATGGCCTTCCGTGGCTGGATACGCCGTCCCCGACGGAAAGAGCGAGGAACGACCGAAGTGAACCATTGGCCGTGTGTGGTCCGCTATCTCATGCAAACCCCTTAATGTCGCTTGCCGAGCGCAAACAGGGTTCCATCGGTTATTGGTTGTGGCGTTGGTCACCGTTGACCGCTTAATCGGAGCACATTTAGCATCACGGAAATGATCCCGTCTACTGGGGTTGCAACGCCTGCATTTCCGGACGTCAGCTGATACTCCGGTAACGCCGCGACCGACGTCCGTCGCGTTCTCTTCTCGTGAAGGGTAATCCGTGAATTTACCCCGAATCGCAGTCAGTAATCATTCCGGCGAAGAGACAGAATCCGCGCCATTGTCGCTGGCGCAGGAGCGTCTGTGGGTCATGGCACGCATGGACGGAGACGCCAGCACCGCCTACAACGAGCCGATGCCGTTCGACATCCGGGGACCGCTGGACCGGGACCTGCTCATCAAGGCCCTTCATCTGCTCGCGGCCCGGCACGAGGCCCTGCGCACCCGACTGGTCCCCTCCGAGGGTTCGGCTCTCCAGGTCGTCGATCCGCCGGACACGGGGTTCCCGGTGACCTTCGAGGATCTGACCGAACTGCCCGACGCGGCCGAACAGTTCACGCGCATACGGCTGGAGGTGGAGGGCACCCCGTTCCGCCTGGGCGAGGAACCCATGGCACGCGGCTGCCTGATCGCGCTCCAACCGGACCACCACGTAATGATCCTGACAGCACATCACATCATCTTCGACGGCTGGTCCCGGTCCCTGCTGCTGAAGGAGCTGGGCCTGGTGTACGACGGCCTTCAGCGGGGGCAGGCCGTCTCGCTGCCCGAACTGACCTGGCAGTACAGCGATTACACACGGTGGCAGTGGGAGTGGATGTCGGGGGACGAGCCCACCTCACAGGCCGACTACTGGACCGCCGCGCTGGCTGACAGCCCGGCCGTGATCACCCTTCCCACCGATCGACCCCGGCCGCCCGAACAGGACTTCCACGGCGCCCGGTTGGCCGTGACGGTCGACGAGGACCTGACGCGGGCCCTGCGCGCGCTGGCGTCCGACAACGATGTCTCCCTCTACGCGACCGTCCTGACCGGCTGGTCCGTGCTGCTGTCCCTGCTCTCCGGGCAGGACGACATCGTGGTCGGCGCTCCCACGTCGAACCGGCGACGCGGGGACGTCGAGGGTCTGATCGGCTTCTTCGTCAACACCCTCGCCCTGCGCGCGGACCTCTCCGGCTCCCCCACCGTCAAGGACGCCCTGAAGCGGGTGAACGAGCGGATACGTGACGCCCTCAAGCACGTCGACCTCCCCTTCGAGCGAGTCGTCGAACTGGTCAACCCACCGCGGAGCCCCGCCTGCACGGCCCTGTTCCAGACGATGTTCGCCTGGGTCCCCTCCATGCGGAAGGAACTCGAACTCCCGGGGCTGGAGGTCGAGTTACGAGAGGACGCCGCCCACGTCCCCGCGAAGTTCGACATGGTCCTGGCCCTGGCCGACGAGGGCCGGCAGCTCACCGGCGAGATCGACTACGCGGTGGCACTCTTCAACCGGGCCACGATCGAACGGTATGTACGTCAGTTCCAGCGCGTGCTGCGGCTGATGACCGAGCGGCCCGATGCCGAGATCGCCGACCTGACACTGCTCGACGAGAACGAGCAGCGGGCACTCCTCGCCACCTTCAGCACCGGGCCCGCCGTGACCGGCCCGGCATCGACGGGAGTGCTGGAACGCTTCGCCGCGCAGGTCCGTGAACGACCGGGCCAGTGTGCGGTGGTGGCCGGTGGCGTCGAGCTGGACTACGCGACACTCGACCGCCGAGCCAACCGTCTCGCCCACGCTCTGATCGCCCGCGGTGCCGGTCCTGACCGTGTCGTGGCCCTGCACTCCGGACGCACCACCGACCTCGTCGTCGGTGTGCTCGGGATCCTCAAGTCCGGAGCCGCTTACCTGCCCCTCGACCCCGGGCAGCCCCCGGAGCGGCTCGCGGCCATGGTCAGCGACGCGGCACCGGTCCTTGTACTCACCGACCAGAAGAGCGCCGCCGACGACGGACAGCTCTGGGAGCGCCTGGCGACCGTGGAAGCCGAGGGGGCCCACGACCATGCGCCCGCCGTCGGCACGGACGCGGCGCGGCTCGCCTACGTCATCCACACCTCGGGATCGACCGGCCGACCCAAGGGGGTGGCGGTGACCCACGGAAGCGTCGTCAATCTCTTCGACCACTGGCGCGACCTCATGGGGGACGCCCCCGGCGAGGCCTCGTCGGCCTGGTCCAGCATCGGCTTCGACGCGTCGGTGCACGAACTCCTCGTCCCGCTGACCACCGGCGCAGTCCTCCACCTGGTCCCCGACGAACTCCGCGGAGATCCCGGGGCGTTGCTGGAGTGGATGCGCGAACGCAAGGTCACCCAGGCGTTCCTGCCTCCGTCCTACGTCCAGTGGATCGGCGAGGACCCGGCCGCGCGCCTCGCCGGATCGAGCCTGCGTCAGCTCCTCACCGGTGTGGAGTCCCTGCCGGAGACCACCCTGCACCGCATGCGTGAGCTGCTGCCCGGCCTGCGCATCTGCTTCGGCTACGGCCCGACCGAGGCCACCCTCTACGCCACCGCCTACACCGACCCCCAGCCCTACGAGCGGTCGTGTCCCATCGGGCGGCCGCTGCGCGGCACCCGGCTGTACCTGCTCGACGACCGGATGCGTCCGGTACCCGTGGGAGTCACCGGAGAGGTCTACCTCGGTGGAGCGAGTCTGGCCCGCGGCTATCTCAACCGCCCCGACCTCACCGACGAAGTCTTCGTGCCCGACCCCTTCGTCCCCGGTCAACGCCTTTACCGCACTGGCGACTTGGCACGCTGGCTGCCGGACGGCAACGCCGAATACGTCGGCCGCCGGGACGACCAGCTCAAGCTGCGCGGATTCCGCATCGAACCGGGAGAGGTCGAAGCGGCGCTGCTGGCCGTCCCCGGGGTGCGGGAGGCCGTCGTTCTTGCCGATCGTGACACGCCGGGTGGTCCTCGCCTGGTCGCCGGAGTGGGATGTGACGCCGAACGCACGCGGATGCCGTACGAGTGGCGTGCGGCCCTCAAGGACCGCCTGCCCGACTACATGATCCCCGCCGCCGTTGCCGAGTTCCCGCGGCTGCCGTTGAACAACAGCGGCAAGGTGGACCGGCCGGCGGTGCTGCGGGCCGCTACGGCAGCCCACGCGGGCCGGGTCAACACGGCCGCTCCCCGCGACCACGTCGAAATGGCCCTGTACCGGGTGTGGCGGCGGATCCTGCTGCATCCCGACATCGGTATCGGTGACAACTTCTTCGAGCTGGGCGGCACTTCGATCTCGGCGATCAAGATGGCGTCCGCCGTCCAGGAGGAGCTCGGCGTCGCTCTGCCCGTCCGGGACGTCATGCTGCACCCGACCATCGAGGCACTCGCCGAGCGCGTGCGCGCCGACGGCGGCGACGCCGCGGGGTCCGCTGAGCTCAGCAGCCTGGTCGAATTCCGTGCGGGCGGCGGTCGACAGCGCGTGGTGTGCGTGCACCCGGCCGGGGGCACGGCCTTCTGCTACCTGCCCCTGTCCGCGGAACTGGCCGACGACATAGGCGTCGTGGGGCTCCAGGCGCCCGGCATCAACCCCGGCGAGTCCACCCTGCCCGGCGTCGAGGCCATGGCCGAGGAGTATCTGCGGCTGGTCGCACCCCGCGCCGACGAGGCAGTGGTGCTGTGCGGGCTCTCCTACGGCGGTCTGATCGCGTACGAGATGGGCCGCCGCCTGGTGACGGCCGGACACGAGAAGGTGAGCGTGGTCCTCCTCGACACCCACGGCGCCCAGACCGACGAACAGCGCGCCGCGATCGCCCCGGTCGGCATGGCGGAGTTCCGGGAGAAGCTGGTGCGCTTCAACGGCATGTACCCGGGCATCGACGACGAGCAGGTGGCCCGGTACCTGAACGTCTACAACCACCATCGTGAGACGGGGCGCGACTACGTCGTACCCGCGTCCCCCGCCCGTGTCGTGCTGTTGCAGGCGACGGCCGTGGAGGACGAAGAGGCGGACGTCGAGCATGCCGCCGCTCGTCTACGCGCGTTCTGGCGGCAGCGCGTCAACGGTGAGTTCGTGGTCGAGCCGGTCGCCTGCGGTCACTGGGACATGTTGGAGAGCGACGAACTGCCCCGCGTCGCAGCCGTCCTGGCCGCCGAACTGGACCGGTTGGCCGCCGTCCCCGGCCCAGGCGCCCCCTCAGGCACGTCGGAGGATGCACGATGAAACCGCGCGTCGAAACGCCCCCCACTGACGTGTCCGAGCACCTGAGCGATCCGGCCGGCTTGGCGCTCGAGATTCACCGCCGGGCCCTGCGCACGCCACGCGCCGAGGCCGTCGTCGACGGCGAAGTCCACCTCGACTACGCGGCGTTGAACGGGAGAGCCGCCACCGTCGCCCGGGAGCTGGGGCGTCTGGGAGTCACCACGGGGCAGGCCGTGGCGGTGGCGCTGCCGCGGTCCTGGCGGCTGGTCTGCGTGATGCTGGGCATTCTGCGGCTGGGGGCGCGGGTCGTGCCCCTCGACACGCAGAGCCCCGCCGAGCGCCGTCACTTCATTCTCCAGGACTCCGCCGCGGTCGCCCTGGTGCATGAAACGGCCGAGAGCCTCACCGAGCTCCCGACGGACATCAAAGCGCTCGGCGCGGACACGCTTCTGCCCGAACTGCCGGACGCGGACGTCTCCTTGGAGGCGCCTGCCGCACCGGGCGAGGTGTCCTTCCTGTTCTACACCTCCGGAACGACCGGACGGCCGAAGGGTGTTGAGGTCCGTGACGCCGGGATCCGGCGCCTGGCCCAACCCGGCTACATTCGTCTCGCGCCCGACCTGCGCCATGCCTGTCTGGCCAATCCCGCGTTCGACGCGCTGAGCTTCGAAGTCTGGGTGCCCCTGCTGACCGGCGGCTGCTGCGTGATCCTGAGCGACGCGGACGTGCAGACGCCCGAGCGGCTCGCCGCGGCATTGCGGCACGGACGCGTGGACACCGTCTTCGTCACCACGGCCCTGTTCAACGCGATGGTCACGGCTGTGCCGGACTGCTTCGCCACGGCCGGACAGGTTCTGGTGGGCGGTGAGCAGCTCAACGCACAAGTGATGCGTGGCTGGTACCGGGACAACGCCGACAGTGGCACCCGCCTGTTCAACATCTACGGACCCACGGAGTCCACCACCTTCGCCCTGTGCCATCTCATCCCCCGGGACTTCGACGCGGACGTGGTGCCGATCGGCCGGCCCCTGCCGCAGACCGGTGCGGTCACCGTCGTACCGGGCCAGGAGCGGGTGGCCGCGCCGGGTGAGGTCGGCGAACTCCTGTTGAGCGGAGCCGGACTCGCCGTCGGATACCGCAACCTTCCCGACGAGACCGAGCGGCGCTTCGTGCGCCTGCCGTGGCTCGACGGGGGCGAGGAGACGTACTACCGCACCGGTGACCTCGTGCGTGCCAACGGCGAGGGCCTGGTGGAATACGTGGGCCGAACCGACCGCCAGGTCAAGGTCCGTGGCTTCAGGATCGAGCCCGGCGAGGTGGAACGGCGCGTCCTGACCCACCCGGCGGTCCAGCGGGCCCATGTGTGCACGCGCCCCGTGGGCCGCGAGGGGCCCAATGAACTCCTGGCGTTCGTGGTCCTCGGTCAGGAACTGTCCTACGAGGAGTTCGACAGCCACCTGGCGGCACAGCTGCCGGCCTACATGCGTCCCCACCGGATCCATCTCGTGGCCGACCTCCCGCTCAACGCCAACGGCAAGGTCGACCAGAGCGCCCTGCTGGAGCAGGCCACCCAGCCATGGCGGTCCACCGCCGCCGACTCCGACGCCCCGGCCGCCACGGAGACGGAGCGCCAAGTCATCGAACTGGCCGAGGAGATACTCGGCACCACCGGCCTCCGGCTCGGCGACCGGTGGATCGCCGTCGGCGGTGACTCGCTGAAGGCACTGCGGTTCTGTTTCGCCGTACGTCAGCACTGGGGCCGCGAGCTGACCCAGTCGGCCGTCCTGCACGGCGACCTGGCCGCCGTCGCCCGGTCGCTCGCCACGGCCGGTCCCGGCGAGGAGGGCGCCTTGCCGACACCGGTGGTCTCCGGTGCCCGCTCGGCGCCCGCCACCAGCGAACAGCAGCGGCTGTGGCTGATACAGCGCTCCACTCCCGACTCCCGGGCGTACTCCGTCAACCAGGCCTTCCGCGTGGACGGACCCGTCGACACCGCCGCACTCCGGCGGGCGCTGCGCAGCCTCGTGGCACGACACGCGGCGCTACGGACGGGCTTCCATCTGGGGCCGGAGGGTCTGGAGCAGACGGTCGGCGAGCCGTACGACCCCTGGCACGAGCCAGGTTCCCGCCAGGTCTGGGCGGAGGAAGAAGCACACGCCTTCGCCGACACCTTCTTCGCCGAAGCCTTCGACCTCACCGTCCCCCGCATGCTCCGAGCCTGCTGGCTACCGCGAGAAGGCGGCGGCACGCTCCTGCTGCACCTGCACCACATCGCGGTGGACGGCTGGTCGTTGAGCGTCCTGCTGCACGACCTGTCCGCCGAGTACGCCGGAAGCGACCGGCCCGAGGCACCCTCTCCGACCCCGCTGGACCTCGCCGTCTGGCAGCGCGACCGCTTCGCGAGCCCGGCCTACCGGACCCAGCGCGATGAACTCCTCGCGTTCTACCGGGGTTTGAAGGAGCCGCTGGAGGCGCTGTCCCTGCACGACGCGAGTACGGCACCGCGGGCACGCCTGCTGCACACGTCCCTCGACGTCGTTCGGCGGGCCCAAGTCGACCAGCTGTGCTCCGAGTTCGGGCTGACCCGGTTCCAGGTTCTGCTGAGTGTGTTCTCCTGGTGCCTGTACGGCGTGACCGGCCTGGTCCGCCCGCGTATCGCCGCCCCGGTCGCGGGCCGCCCGGTGCGCGAGTTCGAGAACAGCGCGGGCATGATGGCGAACACCGTACTGCTGCCCGTGACCGTCGCGCCCGGCGAGGATCTGCGCTCACATCTCGCCCGCGCCGGAAAGCACACCGGGCAGGTGCTGGGGCGCCAGGACGTGGCGTTCACCGACGTGCTGAGCGGCTGGGTGGGCGTCGGCGACACCACACCGTTCGACTTCCTGTTCGTCCTGGAGAACACCGACTTCGGGGCGTTGCGGCTGTCCGGCTGCGCCCAGCGCCCCCTGTGGTGGGCGGCACCGGAGGCCAAGTGCCCGATGACGGTCTCCGTGGTCGAGCATGCGGACGCGCTCGACGTGCTGTGGGAGTACGCCGAGGACCGGTTCACCGGCGAGGACGTCGAGGCGATGGCGGAGCTGTTGCGGCGAGGCGTGGACGCGCTCGCGTCCGGTGGCCGCCGTACCGCCCGTGAACTCGTCCTCCCCTACCGGCACTCCCTTCCGCGGCACGGGCGCGGGCCCGCCCCCGAACCCGGCTTCACCACGGTCGCCGAAGGCTTCAGTCGTCAGGTCGCCCGCACTCCGCACGCCCCCGCCGTCGTCACGGCCGACGGCGAGACCCTGAGCTACGCGGCGCTCGACGCCCGCGCGGCAGCGCTCGCCGCGGAACTGGCCGACCGCTACCCGATCCCGGCCGACGACAGCCCGTGCCGGGCGGCCCTGTACCTGGAGCCCTCCGCCGAACACGTGGTGGCGCTGCTGGCGCTGGCCAGGCTGAACGTCACCGCCGTCCCCCTCGACCCCTCCTACCCGGCCGGCGTGCTGCGCCGCGTCCTGGAACGGGTCGACCCCCTGTGCGTCCTGACCACACGGGACGGCTCGCCGGCGCTGGACACGCTGCTCCCGGACGGTGTGGCCCGCCACCTCGTCGTACCGGGGGCGGGCTCGGAGCCGCGAACGGGCGACGGCACGGAGGCGTCGTACGACGGGGACACCCGACGCACGGCCGACGCGCCGGCCCACAGCGGCGCTCGCCCCCTGTACACGCTGTTCACCTCTGGCTCTACCGGCGTCCCCAAGGGCGTGCAGATCCAGGACCGCACCCTGTGCGATCTGATCAAGTGGCAGTCCGGTCCCGGCGGCCTGACCGCCCCCGCCGCCACCCAGCAGTTCTCGATGCTGTCGTTCGACGTGTCCTTCCAGGAGATCTTCGGGACCCTGTGCACGGGCGGCAGCCTCCAGCTCATCCGCCCCGAGTGGCGTCAGGACATACCCGCGCTCCTGGACCGGCTGGACTCCGCGGGCGCCCAGCGGATCTTCATGCCCTACGTGGCCCTGCACCTGCTCGCCGAGTACGCCGTCCGACTGAACAGGTATCCGTCCCGGCTGCGTGAAGTGGTCACCGCGGGCGAGCAGTTGGTGTGCACCGACAGCATCCGGCGCTGGTTCGCCGGGCTCCCCGGCGCGCGGCTGTTCAACCACTACGGGCCGACGGAGACCCATGTGGTCAGCGCCCTGTGCCTGGAGGGAGATCCCGGGCACTGGCCGGAGCGACCCGCCATCGGACGTCCGGTGGCCGGGGCCGATCTGCGGCTGGTGGACGCCGAGGGCGACCCGGTCCCGGCCGGGTGCACCGGCGAGCTGCTGATCGGCGGCACCATGACCACCCGCTGCTACCTCGACGAACCGGAACTCGACGACACCCGCTTCGTCGAACTCCCCGGCTCCGCGGGCCTGTTCTACCGCAGCGGCGACCGGGCGTTCTTCGACCGCGAGGGTCTGCTGCACTACGCGGGCCGCGATGACCAGCAGATCAAACTGAGCGGGCACCGGCTCGAACTCGGTTCCGTCGAGGCGGCGCTGCTGCGCCATCCGGCGGTGGTCAACGCCGCCGTCACCCGTGACGGGGACCGGCTCACGGCGGGTCTGGAGATCCGTGGCGAAGCACCTTCCGCCGACGAGCTGACCGCGCATCTGTCCGCCCTGCTGCCCTCGTACGTACGTGTGGAGCGATTCCGCCGGCTGGATCGACTGCCCCGCACACCCAGCGGCAAGCTCGACCGGCGGGCCGTGCTCGGGGCGCCGGGGGAAGATTTACGTCCTTCGGCCACCGCCCGTACGGGCCTGTCGGCCGAGGAGGAGCGCCTCACCGCTGCCTTCGAGGAGGTCACCGGGTCGGTGATCGCGCCGGACCAGACCTTCTTCGAGGCAGGTGCCTCCAGTCTCGCCCTGATGCGTTTCCACCTGCGCTGCACCACGGCACTCGGTCTGCGCTTCAGTGTCGCGGACCTCTTCGAGCACGTCACCGTCCGCTCCCTGGCCCGGCACCTCACCGCCCCGCGGCCCCAGGCCACACCGGCCGCGAAGAACGAGGGGCCCTGGGCACCCGGCGAGCCGATCGCGGTCGTCGGTATGGCGGTGCGGTTGCCCGGTGCCCCGGACCTGGCCGCCTTCTGGAAGCTGGTGGTCTCCGGCGGCACCGGAATCCGGCGCGTCGACGCGCCGGAAGGAATGGTCGGCGTGCACAGCACGCTCGACGGCATGCTCGACTTCGACCCGGGCCACTTCGGCATCAGCCCCCAGGAGGCACGGCTGATGGACCCCCAGCAGCGTCACCTGCTGATGGCCGGCGTGCAGGCCCTGGCACACGCCGGAGTGGCGGACACCTCGGCCGCACGGGTCGGCCTGGTGGCGGGTGCGGGTGAGAACACGTACTTCCAGTCCCTGCTGCGCGAGGCGGACCCCGACCGGCTGCCCGACGGCTTCCAGCTCGCCCTGCACCATGACAAGGACTTCCTGGCCACCAAGGTCGCCTTCCATCTCGGGCTGACCGGCCCCGCCTTCAGCGCCCAGACGGCCTGCTCCAGCTCCCTGGTCGCCGTGCACCTCGCCGCCGGTCTGCTCCGGCAGGGCGAAGCCGATGTGATGCTGGCCGGAGGCGTCCTCATCGATCCGGGGCTGACCGGCGGCTACCGCTACCGTCCGCAGCACATCTTCTCCGCGGACGGCGACTGTCGTCCCTTCAGCGACGACGCCACGGGCACGGTCGGCGCGAGCGGCGTCGGCGTCGTGGTCCTGAAGACGCTGCGGCAGGCGCGGCGTGACGGTGACACCGTCTACGCACTCATCACCGGCTCCGCGATCAACAACGACGGTGCACAGAAGATGAGTTACACCGCGCCGTCCCTGGCAGGACAGCGGGAGGTGATCCGCACCGCCCTGTCCCGCGCCGGACGCACGGGCGCCGATCTCAGCTATGTCGAGGCCCACGGCACCGGCACCCGGCTGGGCGACCCGATCGAAGTGGGGGCGCTGCGGCAGGCGTTCGACGTCACCGAGTCCGGCCGCTGCGCTCTGAGCTCCGTCAAGAGCCAGCTCGGCCACCTCGGTGCGGCCGCCGGAGTGGTGGGCCTCGTCCGCGCGGTCCTCGCCGTGCACCACGCGACGTTCCCGCCCAACCTCAACTTCCGTGCCTTCAACCCGGAGATCGGCCCCGATCCCACTCCGTTCCACATCCCGACCGAAGCCACGCCGTGGCCCGAGGGACGCCACCGGGTGGCCGCTGTCAGCAGCTTCGGCATCGGTGGCACCAACGCCCACGTCATCGTCGAACAGGCCACCCCGCCCGAACCGGCAGCGACCTACGAGGTCCCCGCCTGCCTCGTGCTGTCGGCCTCCAGCCCGGACGCCCTGGCCGCCGACGCCGCCCGCATCGCCGACTACCTCCAACTCCACCCCGAGCGCCACGAGTCAGTACTGCGCCATCTGCAGGCCGGGCGGGTCGTTCGGCAGTTGCGGGCCGCGGCACCGGTGACGGACGCCGCCGCGGCCGAGCACTGGCTGCGCGCGGTGGCTGCGGGAGCGGTGCCGCCCGGTACCGCGGACCCGGACGCCGTGCCTGTCTCCGCGGCCGGTCGCACGGCCCACGACCTCGCCGAGGACTGGGCCGCCGGACGCCCGGTCGACTGGGGGGCCGCGCGCTCCGCTCCGGCCCCCTGGGACTTCCCTCCCCCGTCCTTCTGTCTCACGACGTACGACTTCGACCGGCGATCCGAGAATCCGCGCGAGGACCCGGCCGCCACACCCCGGCGGCTGCCCCGGGCGAACTGGCTGCACCAGCCGCACTGGGTGCGCCTGCGCCGTGCCACCGTCGCGGGCACCACCGTGCCGAACGGGCAAGCGTCCGCCGTGGTCGTCGTAGCCTCCCGGAACACTCCGCCGACAGCGCTCGCGGCCTTCAAAGCGGTGGCACCGCGAGTGATACAGGTCCGTCCGGCCGACACCTTCGCCCGCACAGGAGCTGACTCCTACGTCGTGGACCCGGCCGATCCGGCATCTGTGCGCCGGCTGCTGGACGCGCTGTCCGAGGACGGTGTTCCGCCCTCCCTCGACATGGAGTGGGTGCACGCCCTGCCCCTGGGCGTGACGGGGCCGGTCGGTCCCGGCACCTTGGAACGCGCCCGGCACGCCTGCCTGGACAGTACGGCGGCCCTGGCCCAGGCGCTGGCCGGGCGCGGCGACTCCCCACGTCTGTGGTGGCTGTCGTACGGCGCCCGGCCCGTGACGGGAACGGTGGAGCGACCCGAACTGGCCCTCCTGGCCGGGCCGGTCGAGGTCTCCCATCAGGAGTCGGCCCTGAACGGCCACTGGCTCGACCTCCCCGACGGCGACCTCACCCGCTGGGCCGGACACGTGGCCTCGATCGTCGCCGAGACACATGAGGCCGGTCATCCGCACGGACCGGCCCTCCCGCGCCGGCTCGCACTGCGGGAGGGTTACTGGTGGCGGCCCGGCACCGTACCCGTACCGGCCCCGGAGGGGGTGCCCTCCCGTGTACCGGCCGCATCCGACACCGTCCACCTGGTGCTCGGCGGCACGGGCGGCGTGGGCCGCGCAATCGCCACCTGGCTGCTCGAACACACCCGCGGCAAGGTGCTGTTGCTGTCGAGAAACCCGCGCCTGCCCGAGGACCTGAACGGGTGGGCCGACCGCATCGGCCTCGTCCCGGCGGATCTCGCGACCATGTCCGTTCACGACGTGGCCGCGGCCGTCGCCGAGCACACGTCACGGCTGGACGGCGTCGTCCACGCGGCCGGTCTCGGACATGGCGGGCTGCTCGTACGACGTGACGCCACCGCGATGCGCGAGGCCGCGGCGGTCCGCGAAAGGGGCGCACTCGTCGTCGAACACCTCATCGGCGCCTTCCGCCCGGAGATCGCGGTCTACTGCTCCTCGATGTCCGCCGTGCTCGGCGGTGTCGGTCAGAGCGACTACGCGGCGGGCGCGAGCCTCCTCGACGGCTTCGCCCACCACCGGGCCACCGAGGCGGAGACGACCGTCAGGATCGGTATCGACTGGGACATCTGGCGGGAGACAGGCATGGCGACGAGGGTCCCGGCCCCGGACAGCCGCCATCAGGCCCACCTCTCCGTCGGCCTGAGCGTCGAGGAGGGCAAAGCGGTCTTCGGCCATGCCCTCGCCCTGCAACTGCCTCAACTCCTCTTGTCCACGACCGATATCGAGGCCTCCCGCGCCTTCTACGCTCCTGCCGGGATCGCGGATCGCTCCTCACCGGCGCGCGTGGCGGACGCGCAGAAGGAAGTCCCCGACGCGGGAGGTGCAGGAGAGCGTGCGGACGCCATGGCCCGGGTGATCCAGGATTTGCTCGGCGTGGACGAACTGGACCCCGAGGACTCCCTCTACGACCTGGGCGCCGACTCCCTGACCCTGATCAGCCTCATCGCCCAGATCGAGGACGACTACGGCGTCGAGTTCGACCTGGCCTCCTTCAGCCACCGCGTCAGCCTCACGGAGATCCTCAAACACATCGAGGCCGCCCTCACGTCCACCGAGCCCACCGCCGGGACGGCGGCCATGACCTCCACCGTCGTCCTCGACATCTGGCAGGAAGGAACCGGTCCGGACGTCCTGTGCCTGATCCACCCCGTGGGCGGAGACATCCAGGCCTACCGCCCCCTCGTGGCAGCCCTCGGACCCGCCCCGACGGTGTGCCTCATCGCCGACCCGGCACTCCGCGACGCCGGGATGCCCGTATGGTCACTGGCCGAGCGGGCCCATCACTACGACGCGGCGCTGCGCGAGCACTTCGGCGGAGGACGCGACCACCGGCTCCATCTGGCCGGATGGTCCTACGGCGCCCGTGTGGCGATGGAGATGGCGGCCCTCGCCGAGGCGGCCGGCCGGCCGCCGCAAGCGCTCCACCTCCTCGATCCGCCACCGCCCCAGGCAGAAGCGCTGGTGTCCGCCTACGACGAGACCCAGCTGGAAAAGGTGTTCGCCGCCGAACTCGGCACCGGCGTCTCCTCGTTGCCGACCGAACACGCGCAGGCGTACGCCGCGAGGCTGGCCCGCTGCTGCCGCGCGAACCTGCGCAGCCTCGGGGAACATCGCGTACGGCCGCTCGTCTCCGTCCCCACCTGTCTCTGGTTGGCCGAACACCCCACGGCGGGCATGCCCACCCCCGCGGACCCTCAGGAGACGGAGCGGCAGTGGAACACCTGCCTGCCCCCCTCCGCTGTACGCAGGTATCTGCCCACGGACCACTACGGCATCGTCACGGCACCCCACGCGAACACGGTCGCCGAGACCATCAGGGCGACGCTGTCCTCCCCGGATGCCCTTGCCCACGGCACCGCTGACCTGTAAATCGCCCCGCGTAAATCCCCCCGCGCCCCTGGAGGACGACATGGAGTCGTACGAGCTCGAAGCACTGGAAGCGGTGACCACGCGTCCCACACACCCCTACCGCACCATCACCGTCGAAGGAATCACCCCCGTCCTGGGAGCGGAAGTCTCCGGCGTCGACCTCTCGCAGGAGATCCCGCCCGAGCAACTGCAGGACATCCGGGCAGCCTTCCGCGACCACCATGTCCTCGTCTTCCGCGACCAGACCATCACCGCCGAGCACCACAAGCGCTTCGCCGCCGCCTTCGGCGAACTGCGCCCGGTCAACCCGCCTCCGCCCGAGGGTGATCCGTACGTCCTGGAGATCCGTACGACCTCGGCCGCGGCGGACGTGGCCGGCAACGGCTGGCACGCGGACGGCACCGCCGACGCCGAACCGTCACTGGGGTCGATGCTCTACATCACCGAGACACCGGAGCCGGGGTGCGGCGGCGACACCCTCTTCGCCAACATGCACCTCGCCTACGACATGCTCTCCCCGGCCATGCGTGACCTGCTGGACACGCTGACCGCGATACACGACGGCGCGCAGGCCCTGGCCGGCTACACACCGCCGCCGGACTACGTCATCCCGAAGAGCGAACACCCGGTCGTCGCCCGGCACCCCGAGACCGACCGCAAACTCCTGTACGTCAACAAGGCCTACACCAGCCGCATCCCACAGCTCTCGGCCGACGAGAGCCGCGCCCTGCTCGACGTCCTCTTCGACATCATCGCCCGCAGGCCGGTCCTGCACTGCCGCGTCCGCTGGACCCCGGGCACGCTGGTCTTCTGGGACAACCGCTGCGTACAGCACCACGCGACCTACGACTACTACCCCTACGCCCGCTACGGCCAGCGCGTCGCCATCAACGGCGGTCCGGTCAAGGGCTGATGTGTGTGCTCGCCGCCGAGCAAGGGCGAGATGTCAGCGTTGAGTCGAGTACCCGCTCGGGTTCGGCCCCGGGCGGGGATCAGAGGGTGAGGACGAGCTTGCCCTGGAGGTGACCGCCGTCGAGCAGCCGGTGCGCGTCGGCGACCCGCTCGAACGGGAACGTCTCCTGCACGTGGACCCGGAGCCTGCCCTGTTCGACGAGTTCGACGAGACCTCGCAGGGCGACCGGATCGGGTTCGACCGCGATGCCGCTGAAGCGCATGCCGGCCGCCTCGTACCTGGCAATGAGCTCCGAATCCTCCTCGGCGACCGCCGTCACCAGGTGACCGCCCGGGCGGAGCACTCCGAGCGAGCGCTCGACGGTCTCGCCGCCGATCGTGTCGAGAACCACGTCGACGTCACGGACCGCCTCGGTGAAGTCGACCGCCGTGTAGTCGATCACCTCGTCGGCGCCGAGGTCCTCGACGAACTTCCGCTTGCTCTCGCCGGCGGTCGTGATCACGTACGCACCGAGCGCTTTGGCGATCTGGATCGCGACGTGGCCGACGCCGCCGCCTCCGCCGTGGACCAGGACGCGGTGGCCCTCGGTCACGCCGGCGAGGTCGACGAGGCCCTGCCACGCCGTCAGCCCGACGACCGGCAGCGCGGACGCCTCCACGTGCGAGAGCCGCGCCGGCTTGTGTGCCAGGTGCAGCGCAGGCGCGGACACGACCTCGGCGTAGGCGTTCGCCGGCCGCGGGAACAGCGGCATCCCGAACACCTCGTCGCCGGGTTTGAAGCGCCACGTCCCCGGTGCCTCCTCGACCACGCCGCTGATGTCCCAGCCGAGGACGAACGGCGGCCGGCCGATCAGCGGGAACTCGCCTGCGCGCAGGCGCGCCTCCAGCGGGTTCAGCCCGATGGCCTTGACGCGGACGAGAACCTCGGTCGGCAGCGGCTGGGGCTCGGGAGCGTCCACGATGGTGAGCACCTCGGGACCGCCGAGCGTCTGTTGGGTGATGACGCGCATGACTCTCCTGGCTCGAAGGGGGGTTGGGACTGCCAGGCTAGGTTTCCGACAGGAACCAGCAGGTTCCTGTCGCGCGGGTACCTTGGCGCCATGTGCGGTTTCGGTACCGGTGATGTCTTCCTCGCCGACTGTCCGGCTCGTCTGGCGGTCGAGCTGATCGCCGACAAGTGGACGGTGGTCGTGCTCTCCGGCCTCAGCGGGGGCCCAGTGCGCCACGGCGAGCTGGTCGGGCTGATCGGTGGCATCTCCCGCAAGATGCTCACCCAGACCCTCCGACGGCTCGAGGCGCACGGGCTCATCCGCCGCCACGCCTACGCGGAGGTGCCGCCGCGCGTCGAGTACGAACTCACGCCGCTCGGGGCGACGCTGATCGATCCGATCCACACGCTGACCGAATGGGCGTGGGCGAACGGCGACGCCGTACTCGACGCCCTCGACGCTCATGCCGAAGCGGTCGCCCCCGGCGACTGAGCCTCCCGCAATGTTGAGCATGGTCTCGGCCGCGCCCGAGATCGGCCCGGCCGCCCCCAGTCGCAGGAGCGGTCGGGCGCTTGTTCTATTTTCCTGGCTCGCACAGGTAGAGGGTCTGCCCGGTGGCCGTGGTCACCGCGGCCCGTGCCGACAGGGCCGGGCTCCCGGCCGTGGCAGCCGAGCCCCCGTACGCCGAGGCCGGGACCTTGGTGCAGGTGGCCTGTACCCAGGCGGTGATCTGCGCGGCCGCCGTATGCTCCGTCGCCCCGGTCCCGGCCGCCGTCCCGTCACCGGTGACGCCCGGCATGGCGCCGGCGCCCCTCCCCCGTCCGCCGCCACCGAGCAGTACGTAGCGCACCTTGCCGCTGTCGACCAGTCGGCGGAACCGGTTCTCGGTCGGGGACGGCACCCGGCCACTGAAGCCGCCGATCGGCAGGACCTTCGCTCCGGTCGCCAGAATGTACGGCGACGCCGAGCTCCAGCTGGTGGTGGCGAACACATAGGCCGCCGAGCCGTCATGGGCGCGCGTGTAGGCGAGCAGCCGCCGCTGTGCGGGGGTCAGCGCACCGCCCGAGGCCGCGCCACCGAAACCGCCGATGCCACCGGCGGTCCGGGTCCGCCCAGCGCCGCCCGCGCCGCTGCGGGCCACTTGCCTTGACGTCGCGCCGCCGGCCCAGGCCATGTGCCCGAAGCGGGCCGACCCGGGCCATGTCGTTCCGAAACCGCGGCCGGTACCCGACGGACCGACCGCGCCCATCACGCTGGTGCGGTACGACGGGGCGAAGACCTGCACCGCCCACGCGCTCGGTGCCAGGAGAAGAGCCGCCAGTGCGGCGCCGAGACCGCCGAGCGCCAGTCTGCCGCCGGCCCGGCGCCCGCCCGGACGCGCCATCAGAAGCAGGACCAGTGCTGCGACAGCGAGCACCCCCACCGCGGGCGCCAACCACGGTGCGAAGGACGTGAACTGCCCGGCGAGATACGCCGCCCAGGCCGCGGTCGCCGCCACCGTGCCCGGCAGCACCCAGGCGCGCGGTCCACCGGCCCGGTAGGCGCGCCACATCAGCACCGTCCCGGCGCCGGTGAGCGCGGCGAGCGGTACGGCGATGACGCCCATGTAGTACGTGTGCCCGGCGACGCTGCCGGCACTGAAGACCAGGAAGTACACGGCGAGCCAGGTGGCCCACAGGAGGTATCCGGCGCGCAGCCGATCGGTGCGCGGCCGGCCCCGCGTCCACAGCAGTCCGCACACCGCGGCGATGGCCGCGATCGGGTAGAACCAGCCGGTCTGGGAGGCGAGCGACGTGCCGAACATCTTCGACCAGCCGTTGTCGTCACCACCGAACCCACCACTGCCGCCGCTCCGTGGAGCAGCCACGCCGAGTCCACCATCGCCGCCGTGGGTGTGGTCACCGGCGTGAGCGCGGGTACCGCTTCCGTCACCGGGGGCACCGTACGCGCCCGGGCCGGTCAACGAGGCCGATCCCCGGCCCGTGTCCTGGCCGGAGGTGCGGACATGACCGTTGCCTCCACCCTGGGAGGCGGAAACGCTGCCCGTGGAGGCCGCACTGATGCCCAGGGAGGAGAAGCGGGACAGGAAGTTGTAGCCGACCACCATACTGAACGCCGAGTTGTTGGTGGTGCCGTCCACATAGGGCCGGTCCCTGGCCGGGGTGAGGGTGACGGCGAGGATCCACGACGCCGACACAGCCGTCATGACCAGGGCAGCGACGCCGAGGTGGGCCAGCCGTCGGCGCCGCGTGAGCGGTGCCGAGATCAGATACACGACGGCGAGCGCCGGCAGTACGGCCCATGACTCGAGCATCTTGGCCTGGAAGCCGATGCCGACCCAGACGCCGGCCATGACCAGCGGCCGGAGCCGGCCGTCGCGGGCGGCCCGCTGAGTCGCCGCGGCGGCGAGCAGCAGGCACAGCGTGAACATCGGGTCCTCGACCGGGGTACGGAACAGCCCGACCGCGACGGGGGTCACCAGAAACACCGCGCCGGCGATCACAGCGGCGTGCGCGCCCGCCCAGCGAGTGACGATGCGATGGAGAACCAGCAGGCTCGCGACGCCTTCCAGAACCTGCGGAAGGGTCAGCGCCCACGCATGGAATCCGAAGACCCGAGCGGACAGCGCCTGCGGCCAAAGGAACCCCGGCGATTTGTCGAGCGTGATCGAATTTCCGGGATCGAAGGACCCGTAGAAGAAAGCCTTCCAGCTCTCCGTCATGCTGCGGGCCGCACTCGCGTAGAACGTGTGGTACTCGCTGCGGTCGATACCCCAGGCATAGAGCACGACGGCGAGCACGACGAGAACCAGCAGCGCAGGGCGTGCGTAGGCAGGCTCACCCTCGGGTGATCGCCATGGCGGGCGACGGTATGAGCCGACGGGTACGGTTGCGTTGAGGACGTTCGAGGCCATGCGCAGCAGTTTTAGTCACGGCATCTCCCCGCACCGCCGACACGGTCCCGTTTCAAGGAAACTCTCACCGCGGCAAGGGGAATTCTTTAAGCGCATTGCCCAGAAATGACACCGGTCGAGTGAAGCCCTTACTCGCAAGGGAACCAGTTCTCATCCGACAGGGGCTCAGCCGTCTCTGCCCTGCCATGTGGTCACGCAGGCCTCGTTCCCCTCCGCGTCGGAAAGGACCCAGAAGGCCGGGGCACGAGCTGCGGACACCAGTCGGCCGCCCGCCGCCAGCGCGGCGTCGACCCGCGGGGACGCCTCGTCGTGCGGGACGCTGACGTCCAGGTGGACCCGGTTGCGCTGTGGGCGTGCCCGGTCCATCTGCTGGAACCAGACCGCGGGCCCCACCCGGAACGGGTCGACGAGCGGGTCTTCCGGTCCTGCGCCGCCCAGTTCGTCGGCGTAGCCCAGGACCGCCTTCCAGAAGGGCCGAATCCGTGCGATGTCCAGCGCATCGATCGCGATCTCCACGAGCTGGACGGACCGCTGTGCGCCGCTCCCGATCCCGGGCTCTGTCCGCAGCCCGGCTTCGCGAACCGTCGCGGAGATCCGATGGGCGAGTTCCACGTCCCGGTCGGTCACCGCCGCGTGGGCCGACGACTGCAGAGAGAGCACGACCAGATCGGGGCGGGCATCGACCCGAAGATGCCGATCGGCGTCGTCACCGCACACCGCCACGACGTCCGACGTCACGCTGATCCCCTGGGCCAGGGACCGGACCGGGACGGACGTCTGCAGGGTGCCCAGGATGTAGCGCCAGCCGTCGTCGTGCACTGCTTCTGACGCTTTCCGTCGGCTCAGTCGTTGCTCCACCACGCCATCCTCGCAGGTCACGCCGGCCCGGGCCGGTCAGTCCGGATACTCCGGTCCGATCGCCGTGCGGGCGCCGAGCGTCCTGCCCCTGCCCCAGCCGAGTTCGCGCCGGTATCCGCCGAGCAGCCCCGAGCCCTCCAGTTCGGTCACATCGCGGAAGCGCGAGTCGGCGGCGACCGCGGTCACCAGCGGCGCGACGAACAGTGCGTCGGTCGGGCAGTACGCCTCGCACTGGAAGCACGTCTGGCAGCTGTCCTGCCGTGCGATCACCGGAATGCCGTCCGCGCCGCGGTCGAACACGCGCGTCGGGCAGACTTCGATGCACCGGTCGCAGGCTATGCAGCGACCCGGCTCGACGACCTCGATCATGCGGCTCGGCCTCCGTTCGCGAACAGTTGACCCCGCGGCGTCTCCGGGCGGCTCCAGATCTCGTCGAGCCCGCCGGTGAGCAGCCGGTGGTGCTGGGCCGGGTCCAGCTCCGGGTGATCGGTTCGTTTGTGCATGCCGCGGGATTCGGTGCGCCGCAGCGCCGCGTGGTACATCCACCGCCCGTGGGCGACCATCGCGGCGGCCTCCCGGGCGCGGAAGATCTCCTCGCCGTCGGCCCCCAGCCCCTCGCGGACCGCGGCCCATGTGCGGTGCAGGGAACGCAGCGCCGGTTCCAGCCGGTCCGCGTGCCGCAGGTAATTGCGGTCGTACGGCAGGACCTCGCGCTGCACGGCGTCGAAGACCTCGCGGTGGCCGATGGTCACGGCACCGGTGGGGCGCAGACCGGCTGTACCCGCGGCGCGCGGTTCGCGCCCAGGACGGCCCCGGCGCGCGGCGAACCCTGCGGCGCCCCGGCCCGCCCAACTGCCCGAGGACACCGCCCACGCGGCGTTGTGGCTGCCGCCTCCGGTGAAGCCGCCGCAGATCAGCTCGCGGGTCGCGGTGTCGCCCGCCGCGTACAGACCGGGGACGTCGGTGGCGCAGTCGTGGTCGGCGATGCGTACGCCGCCCGTCCCCCGTACCGTGCCTTCGGCGAGCAGGGTGACCTCGAACAGGTCGGTGAAGGGGTCGATGCCCAGCCGGTCGAAGACCAGGAAGGTGTTCGGCTGGCCCTTGCGCATCGCTTGCCGCTCGTGCGGTGCCGCTCGGTCGAACCGGGCGTACACCGGCTCCGTGAGCAGGGTCCTGGCGATCACCGACCGGCCGCGGGTGCTGCCCGCGCCGTCGAGGACCGAACCGTCGGCGCGGTAGAAGGTCGCCCAGGAGTAGTAGGCGGTCTTGGTCAGGGACGTGCCCTTCGGTGCGATGGCGTAGGCGTTGGAGAACTCCATCCCGGACAGCCGCCCCCCCGCTTCGACGGCCAGCAGCGCCCCGTCCCCGGTGTTGACGTCGCAGCCGAGCGTCTTGGAGCGGAACGCGCATCCCCCGGCGGCGAGCACGACCGCGCCCGCCTGGACACGGACGGTCTCACCGGTCGTACGGTCCAGCGCCCGCGCTCCCGAGACGACTCCGTCCGTGTCGGTGAGGAGTTCCAGCGCCGGAGTGTGGTCGAGGACGCGGACACCGAGCCGTTGTACCCGGGTGCGCTGCCGGCGCATGTACTCCGGGCCCTGGAGGTCGCCGCGCAGTTGCCGGCCGTCACTGTCGACCGGGAACGGATAGCGCTGGATGCGCGCCAGTTCGTCCATGCGTGCGTGCGTCTCGTCGAGGACGCGTGCCATCCAGTCCCGGTCGGCCAGATGACCACCAAGTGCCTCGCGGCTCGCCATGGCGGCCTCGCGCAGTTCGGGGACGTCGTCGACGTACCAGATGCCGGTGCCGACGGAGGCGGTCGCTCCGCTCGTGCCCGTGTAGCCCTTGTCGGCGAGCACGACGTCGGCGCCCGCCTGGGCGGCCTTGATCGCGGCCCAGGTGCCCGCGGGGCCGCCACCGATCACCAACACGTCGGTGGTCAGGGTGTGTTCGGGGTCGTTGCTGGTCATGGCTCGCATTCCTTTCCGTACGGGCTCAGGGCTTGAGGCGGCCGGTGGCGAACAGCGCGGCCGACCAGGCCGTCAGTGCCGCCGCGAGGGTCCAGACCACGGCCAGCGCCCGGCCCGCGCCGACGTCGCCCTGGCCGAGGAACCCGATCCGTTCGACCTGGACCAGCCAGAAGACGGGGTCGAGGTGGCTCAAGGCGTCCCAGAACGGCGGCAGTTGGTGCACGGAGTAGAAGACACCGCCGAGGAAGCCCAGCGGCAGCAGAATGATCGACTCCATGGAGTAGACGTGGTCGAGGGACTTGGCGTGGGCGCCGGCGATCACGCCGACCTGCGCGGCGACCAGGAGCAGCCCGAGGGTGCCGAGGAACAGGACGAGGGGGCGGGCCGGGGCACCGCCGTGGGTGAGCGGCAGGGCCACCGCCAGGACTCCCGCGCCCACGACGGCTCCGCGGGCGATGCCGCCGCCCACGAGCGCCGCGTTGATCTCCCACCACCTGAGGGGGCTTGCGAACACGTCGTTGATGTACTGGTCCCGGCGCGCCTCGAAGAGGCTGGTCGTGCCGTTTAAGAAGCCGACGTTGACGATCGCCTGGGCGAAGAGGCCGGGCACGATGAAGCTGCCGTAGCCGACGCCGTCGACCGTGTCGACGTGGGAGCCGAGAGCCGATCCGAAGACGACCACGAACAGCACGGTCGACAGCACCGGACCGACGACGCTGTAGCGCCAGATCGTGAGGAAGCGCAGGACTTCGCGCTCCAGGAGCCACAGGAACGGTGAGCGCTCCGGCCGGAAGGGCTCGTCGTACCCCGGGCGGGCCGGTGTCCGGGTGCTGCTCACGAGGCCACCCCTTCAGCCGTGATCACCCGGTCGTAGACCTCCGAGATGTCCCGGGCCGCGTACCGCTCGCGCAGTGAGGCGGAGGTGCCGCGGTCGACGATCCGGCCGGCCCGCAGCAGTGCGATCTCGTCGCACAGGGTCTCCGCCTCCTCCAGGTAGTGGGTGGTGAGCAGAATGGTGGTGCCGGCCGCGTTGAGGCCCTTGACGACCCGCCAGATCTCCGAGCGCAGTTCGACGTCGACTCCGGCCGTCGGTTCGTCGAGGATGAGCAGGCGGGGGTGGTGCATGAGGGCCCGCGCGAGGACGAGGCGGCGTTGCATGCCGCCGGAGAGTTCGTAGGCGCGTCGGTCGGCCTTGTCGTCGAGGCGGAACAGGGCGAGGAGTTCGTCCGCGCGCCGGGCGGCCGCCTTGCGGCCGATGCCGTGGTAGCCGGCGTGGTAGACCAGGATCTGGCGGATGGACAGGAACCGGTCGACGTTGATCTCCTGCGCGGCCAGGCCGAGGAGCCTGCGGGCCTGACGGCCGCGGTGGTCGTGGCCGAAGACGGAGAGGCTGCCGGCCGTGGGGCGGACGATGTTGCACACCGAGCCGATCAGGGTGGTCTTCCCGGCGCCGTTCGGGCCGAGCAGACCGAAGAACGCGCCGTCGGGTATCTCCAGGTCGAGCCCGGACACGGCGGTGAAGCCGCCCTCGTAGGTCTTGCGCAGACCCTCCACCCGCAGGGCGGGCGGGTTCCCGCCGCTCCGGGAAGACGGAGCGGCGGGAGACACGAGCGGGGCGGGCCCGCCAAGCGGGTCAACCATGGAACTGGTTGGCGGGGACCGGGAGCCCGTAGTGCTCGCGCAGGGTCGTGCCCTCGTACTCCTCACGGAACAGGCCCTTGCCGCGCAGGATGGGCAGCACGTGCTCGACGAAGGCCGCCAGGCCGGACGGCAGGGCGGGGGCCATGATGTTGAACCCGTCCGCAGCACCGCCCTCGAACCAGGCGATGATCGTGTCCGCGACCTGCTCCGGCGTGCCCACGAACTCGAAGTGGCCGCGCCCGCCGCCGAGCCGGGAGATGATCTGCCGGACCGTCAACTGCTCACGCACCGCGAGCTCGATGATCAGGTCGGAGCGGCTCTGCGTGCCCTCCAGCTTCGGCCTGGCCAGGATGAAGTCCGGTAGCGGGGCGTCGAGTTGGAAGACCGACGGCTCGGTCTCGAACACGGCGGCCAGCTGACGCAGCCCGTATTCCGGGATGCGCAGTTCGTCGAACTGCCGCGCCAGCGCCCGGGCTTCCTCCTCGGTCGACCCGATGTAGGGGACGATGCCCGGCAGGACGATCACACCGTCCGGGTCGCGGCCCGCCGCCACGGTCCGTGCCTTGATGTCCGCGTAGAAGGCGGCCGCGCGCTCGTACGTCGTGTGGGCCGTGAAGATGGCCTCCGCGTGGCGGGCGGCGAAGTCCTTGCCGTCCTCCGAGGAGCCCGCCTGGACGAGCAGCGGGTAACCCTGCGGCGGACGCTCGACATTGAGGGGGCCCGCGACCTTGAAGTACCGGCCCTGGTGGTCGAGTCGGTGCAGCAGCTCGGGGTCGGCGTACCGTCCGGTGGTCTTGTCCGCGGCGACGGCCTCGGACTCCCAGCTGTCCCACAGCGCCTTGGCGACCTTCAGGAACTCGTCGGCGCGGGCGTAGCGCTCGGCATGGCTGGGACGGTCCTCCAGACCGAAGTTGGCCGCCTCGTCCGCCCCTGCCGAGGTGACGATGTTCCAGCCGGCGCGGCCGCCGCTGACGTGGTCGACGGACGCGAGGCGACGGGCGAGGTTGTATGGCTCGTTGTACGTCGACGACACCGTGGCGATGAGGCCGATCCTGCTGATCGCCTGGGACAGCGCGGTGAGCAGGGTCAGGGGTTCGAGCTGGCCCGGTGGCCGGAACTCGCCGGTGCCGATGAGGGCCGGGCCGTCCGCGAGGAACAGCGAGTCGAACTTGGCGCTCTCGGCGAGCTGTGCCAGCTCGATCCAGTGCCGCAGGTCGAAGTCGGCGCGGGGGTTGCTGTGCGGGAGCCGCCAGGCCGCCTCGTGGTGGCCCGCCTCCATGAGGAAGGCGTTGAGGTGGAGTTGACGTCGTGGCGCGCTCATGAGCTGACCCTCAGCTTGGAGCTGTCGTAGCCGGCCGGAAGAAGGTTGTCGGTGATCGACTTGACGTCGACCGTCTTGGTGATCTGGCCTGCCTCCAGGAAGGCGTCAGCGAGCTTCTGCTCGGCCGCGATGTCGGCCGTCTCCACCGGTGTCACGCGGGTATCGAATGCCTTGACGGAGGCCTTGGCGTCGTCCAGCGGGATGCCCTCCTCCTTCGACAGTGCCTCGGCGTACTTGTCCTCGTGCTTGATCGCCCAGGCGAACTCGCTGGCCAGCCGCTTCAGGACGTCCGTGAGCGCCGCCCGCTTGGTCTTGTCGCCCAGCGACTTCTCGCTGGCGACGTAGTAGCTGCTGGTCTGGTCGATCGGCGGCAGGCCCTTCGCCAGAATGCGCGCCCCGTTCTTGACCGCGATCGCGGACTGGGGATTCCAGATCGACCAGGCGTCCACCTTGCCGGTGTTGAACGCCGTGGCGCCGGCCGCCGGGTCGAGGAAGACGAGGTGCACGTCCTTCGGGCCGAGGCCGACGCTCTTGAGCGCGTTGAGGGCCAGGCCGTGGGCCGAACTGCCCTGCGGGACGGCGATCTTCTTGCCCCTGAGGTCCTTGAGCGACTTCAGCGGCGATCCCTTGGGAACGATGATGTTCTCGTTGGACTGGGTGGGCGCGAGTGAGCGGTTGACTGCGACGACCTTGAAGCCGTACTCCTTCGCGGCGCCGGTGATCGGCGGCACGTCGCCGACGCTGCCGAGGTCGATGTCGCCCGAGGCGGCGGCCTGCACGAGCGGCGGGCCGTAGGTGAAGCGGGCGAACTTCACCTTGTAGGACGCGTTGTCGAACGCGCCGGTGATCCGCGCCAGTTCCTGGCTGCCGTCACCGCCGTTGTCGCCGATGGTGAAGGTGTACTTGCTCCACTCCGGGTGCTTGGCGTCGCTCGCGTCGACGGCCTTGCTCAGCGGCGGGGTGGAGTCCGAGGAGGATCCGCAGGCGGCGAGAGTACCCGCCAGGGCGAGCCAACCGACGGCGCCGATGAGTCTGGTCGTTCTCTTTCGCATGGGTTGTCGTGCTTTCTGTGCTGGATGAGGGTTTCGGGAAAGGTCAGTGCTTGCCGGCGAGGCCGAGGTCGTCCAGGAGCCGGGCGCGGAGTTCCTCACGGGCGACGCTCGCCTCTCGGTCCACGGCGGCGAGGCTCACCGTGTGCGAGCTGCCGATGCGTCCGTTGCTCATGACGACGATGCGGTCCGCCAGGGCGATCGCCTCGTCGACGTCGTGGGTGACCAGGAGCATGGCCGCGTGGTGCTTGCTGCGCAGCGCGCGTACGAGGTCGTGCATGCGCAGTCGGGTGATGGCGTCCAGGGCCGCGAACGGCTCGTCGAGCAGCACCAGTTCGGGCTCGGAGACCAGTGCCCGCGCGAGCGACACCCGCTGGGCCTCGCCGCCGGAGAGCTCCTTGGGCCAGGCCTTCTCGCGGCCCGAGAGTCCGACCTCGGCGAGCACCTCGCGGGCCCGCTGGTCGGCGTCGGGGCCGTGCAGGCCGAGCGTGACGTTGCGCAGCACCCGCTGCCAGGGCAGCAGCCGGTCGGCCTGGAAGACGATCGCGCGCCGTGCCGGGACCTCCACGCGGCCGCCGTCGGGCCGGTCGAGGCCGGCGAGCAGCCGCAGCAGGGTGCTCTTGCCGCAGCCCGAGGGGCCGAGCAGGATCACCAACTCCTCTTCCTCGATGGTCAGATCGAGGCGGTCGAGGACTCGCCGGTCACCGAACTGCCGTACCACCTGCTCGACGACGACCCCGGTCCGACGGCGGGGCTCCGTCGTGATCGTGCTGCTCATGACGCCTCATAACTGGGTCGCCACCGCAGCAGCACCCGCTCGAGAGCCCGGACGAACTGGTCGGCGAGCAGACCGAGGAGCGAGTAGATCACCAGCCCCACGAAGACCTGGTTGGTCTGGAGATACGTCTGCCCCTGCGTGATGAGGAAGCCAAGTCCCTTGTCGGCGTTGACCGTTTCGGCGGCGACCAGTCCCAGGACGCTGTACGCGAGGGAGAACCGGAGGCCGACCAGGAATCCCGGCAGGGCTCCGGGCACCAGTACGCGCGTGACCAGGCGCCAGGTGCCGGCGCCCGTCGTGCGCGCCATCTCGATCAGCCGCTGGTCGACGCCCCGTATCGCGGCGAACAGGTTGAGGTACATCGGGACGCCGGCGCCGAAGGAGATCAGCAGGACCTTGGTGAGTTCGTCGATGCCGAACCACACGATCATCAGCGGTAGCACGGCGAGGAGGGGGATCGTGTTGAGTACCTGCACGAGCCCGTTGAAGAGGTACTCGCCGCTGCGCAGCAGCCCGCCGAGGACGCCGGTGACGACGCCCACCGTGAGACCGATCGCCAGGCCGATGCCGGCCCGTTGCAGCGATATGGCCAGGTCAGGCCCGAGGACACCCTGTTGCCACAGGTCGACGGCCGACTTCACGATCGAGGTGGGCGCCGGGGCGTAGGTCTTGGACACCACGCCTGCCCGGGCGAGCGCCTCCCAGGCGAGGAGGATCGCGACCGGAGTCGTGTAGATGCCCAGCGGCCAGCGCAGGCGCTCGCGGAGTGTGCGCAGCGGTGTCCGTCGGCGGGCGTCGCGCGGCAGGAACACCTCGCGTTCCCGCGCGTTGGTCGTCGTCGCCGCGTCCGGGCCCTTCACGACAGCCGGTGCCGGGATGCGGACCTCGGTCATGCCGCCACCGCCAGTACGCCGCTGTAGTGCGAGGCGTCGCCGAGGAGTTGCTCGCTGCGGCGGCCGTCGGCTCCGGCGGGCACTTCCCCGGCGACGGTCACCCGGTTGAGGCGGCGCGCGTGGTCGTCGTAGTTGTCCACGCCGTAGTGCTGGGTGATCCGGTTGTCGAAGATCAGCAGCTGGTTCGGGGACCAGGTCCAGCGCAGGACGTTCTCCGGGCGGGTGACGTACGACTGCAGGATGCGGAGCAGATCCGCCGAGTCACTGCCCGAAAGTCCGACGATCCGCTTGGCGAACCCGCCGATGAACAGCCCGCGTTCGCCGGTCAGCGGATGCACCCGCACGACCGGGTGCTCGGCCTCGTAGGGCGTCGAGACGAAGGCGCGGTCGTACTCGCGCCGTTCGGCGGTGGTGGGCTCGGGGCGCGCGTAGTCGTACTGGTTGGTGTGCACGACGCGCAGGGTGTCGGCGAGGCCGCGCAGTGGTTCGGGCAGGTCGCGGTAGGCCGCGGCGGCGTTGGCGATGAGTGTCTCGCCGCCGTAGGGCGGGATCTGGATGGACCGGAGCGTGGTCACCTGAGGCGGGTTGACCACGAAGGTGACGTCCGTGTGCCATTCGTTGGCCTTGGACGTCTCGCTGTCGACGGCGAGCACGTTCGTCGTGCCGTCGGCGGCCGGCACATTGGGGTGGGCGGTCGTCAGCTCGCCGAACCAGCGGGCCACACGCTCCTGGCCGGCGTTGTCGAGGCGCACGTCGTCGAACACGATCGCCTTGTGCTCGTTGAGGGCGTCGCGCAGCGTCGTGACTGTCGCGAGGTCGGGGGGCGCCGTGAGATCGACGCCCTCGACGACGGCGCCGATGCGGCTGGTGAGCTTACGGATGGACGGAGGCATGAGGGGGTCCCTCCCGGACAGACGGGCACACGCGAACGAGCGCAGGGGATGACGTAACGGGGTGAAGGGGAAAACGCGTGGTCGCAGGGCCGCCGCAGGCGCGTTCTCAGCGACCACGTCGGCGTACGCGAACAGGCTCCCGACTCATGCGAGAAGGAGAGGAGACGGGGAGCCCTCAGGAGGTGAGTACGACGGTCCTGCGGGGAGAGACATCACGGTGCGGGCGGCTCAACGCCACCTCACGCCGACGCGCACCGAAAGCACGCGAGGCTGTCGCCGGGGACCACTTGCCGGGTCAGCGACAACAAAACGCGCTGGAGACGTGCGCCAGATCGATGTGGCGCCGCCGAGTGAGGTCCACGCGCGGGTTCATGAGACGGGAGTTCAGCAGATGCCACCTCGGTGGTCAATAACTTCCCGGACAGGTCTTGCATTGCGGACACGGGGACCTTCTCCGCTTCTTTCCGACCTTGACATCCGCGGGGACGGGCGACGTACGTTGAGGCGGAGAGTTCCTGATGGGTGGAGGCTTCCATGCACGTACCGAGCGCGCCCTCGCGCCGTGCGTGCACCGGTGCGCGGCTGATCACCCGGCGGCATGTCGACTACTGCCGTACCTCTTCCGCGGTCTGTCCTTCCGTATCCGTCTGATCCCCTGCCGGCCCCTGCCGCCGGCTCTCTCGCCGTGGCCCGTCGGCCGCGCAACGTCGTGTTTCCCGGAAGGAACCCCATGTCCGGCCCTGCCCTGCACCTCGCCGTCGAGATCGACGGCGACGGCGCCCACCCCGCGGCCTGGCGCCGCGCCGCCCACTCCCCCGATCAGTTGCTCACCCCGCGCCGCGTGGCCGGTGTCGCCGCCGTCGCCGAGAACGCCGGGTTCACCCTGGTCACCCTGGACGACGGCGCGCTGCCCCCCGGCGCGGCACCGGATCCGGTCGGCCGTATCGGCGCGGTGGAGCGGGCGGCTTTCATCGCGGCGTCCACGAGCACCGTAGGGGTCGCGCCCGTCGTGTCGGTCACGTATGCCGAACCCTTCCATGTCTCCAGTCAGTTGGCGTCCCTGGACCACATCTCCGCAGGTCGCGCCGGGTGGGTGGTAGCGGAGGACGAACGTCCCGAGGCGGCCCGTGCCTGGGGGCGCCCACCGGTCGCCGACGCCGAGGCGCGGGCCCGGGAGTCCCGTGACGGTATCGAGGTGGCCCGCGCTCTGTGGGACTCGTGGGAGGACGACGCGGTCATCCGGTCCGTGGCCACCAGCCGCTACCTCGACCGCGACCGGCTGCACTACATCGACTTCACCGGCGAGACCTATGCCGTCAAGGGCCCCGCGATCGTGCCACGCCCGCCCCAGGGGCAGCTCGTCGTCCTGGGCCGGCCGGACCGGGTTCCCGCCGCACAGCTCGACCTCGGGCTCGTCGAAGGGCGCGATCTCGCGTCGGTCGCCAGGGCAGCTGCCGTCGCCGGGACGCCCCGGGTCTTCGCCGAGGTCGAGGTGGCACTGGACACGCCGGACGCCACGGCCGCCGAGCGCGTCGCGGACCTCGAACGGCACGCGGCATGGAGCGACCGGGGGCGACTGCGGCACATCGGCCCCGCCGACCAACTCGTCGCTCTGCTCGGCGAGTTGAGCCGCCATCTCGACGGAGTGCGGCTGCATCCGCTCGTGCTGGACGAGGACCTGCCCGCCCTCTCCCGACTCGTCCTGCCGGCCCTGTCCGAGCGACGCCTCGTCTCCCGTCCGCTGCCCGGTACCTCGCTGCGCTCGACCCTGGGTCTGGAGCGCCCCGCCAGTCGCTATGCCGTCGCGGCCCCCGCCGCCCAGGAGGACGCACGATGACCCGCACCGACCCCCTCGACGTCCCCCGGCCGCACGCCCAGCTGCACTTCGGCGTCTTCTTCCAGGGCGTCAACCACTGGACCATCTGGTCCGCCCCCGACAGCGGCTCCCAGATCGACCCCGCCTCCTTCCGCAAGGTCGCCCAGACCGCCGAACGCGGCCTGTTCGACGCCTTCTTCCTCGGCGAGGGCCTGCGGCTGCGCGAGGTCGACGGACGGATCCACGATCTGGACGTGGCCGGACGGCCGGACGCCATCACCCAGCTGGCGGCGCTGGCCGCGGTCACCCGCCGGATCGGCCTGGTCTCCACCTCCAACTCCACCTTCAACGAGCCCGCCGACCTGGCCCGCCGCCTCTCCGGCCTCGACCTCCTCTCCGAGGGCCGCGCCGGCTGGAACGTGGTCACCACGGACAATGCCTGGACCGGCGCGAACTTCCGCCGCGGCGGCTACCTCGACCACGCCGACCGCTACCGGCGCGCCGAGGAGTTCCTCACCGTGGCCCGCGCCCTCTGGGACGGCTGGGAGGACGGCGCCGTCGCCGCCTCCGCGACCGCGCGCGCCTGGGCGGCTCCCGGCTCCGTACATCAAGTGCGCCCCAAGGGCCCGCAGTTCGACGTCGACCTCGCCCCCACCCTGCCCCGCAGCGCCCAGGGTCACCCGGTGATCTTCCAGGCCGGTGACTCCGGCGAGGGACGCGACTTCGCCGCCCGCAACGCCGACGTCATCTTCTCCGCGCACGGCAACGACTTCGACGACGCCCTGGCCTTTGCCGACGACCTCCGACGCCGGCTGCGCGCGGTCGGGCGTCCCGACGACGATCTGCGGATCCTGCCCGGCACCGAGATCATCATCGGCGCGACGGAGGAGGAGGCCCAGGAGAAGAAGCAGTGGATCCGGCTCCAACAGGTCACCCCGGCCACCGCGTTGGGGATCGCCGGGCTGCTGTGGGGCATCGACCTCTCCGACCGTGACGCCGACGGGCCGCTGCCGAAGGAGGACCCGGTCGTCACCGAGAACGACGGCTCCTTCGGCGCCCGCCGGATCGCCGACCCGCGTGCGGTCGTCGCGCAGTGGCGGGCGAAGGCGGAGGCGCACGGCTGGTCGCTGCGTGAGACCGTCATCGCGCTGGGCCCACAGCGCGGGCACGTCGGTACGCCGTCCGGTCTCGCCGACAAGTTCGCCCACTTCGTACGGCACGGCGCGGTCGACGGCTTCAACGTCACGCCGTACCTGATTCCCGACGGCCTCGACGACATCGTCGACCTGCTCGTCCCGGAACTGCAGGAACGCGGGGTCTACCGCACCGAGTACAGCGGGACCACGCTGCGCGAGAACCTCGGCCTACGTGAACCACTCACCCACCGGTCCGCCCCGGACCGGCGGCAGGCGGGCTGAGCCCCCACCCCGGGTCTCGTACACATGACTGACAAGAAGCTGTCACACGTGAACCGGAATGCGACTTCGGCCCACACCCGTTCTGAACCGACATGACGGTTGGAGTAGTGTTCACCGCGTCCGACGCGCCGAACCAGGTCGACGCCGCCGTACGACTGGCCCATGAGGCAGCGGAGTCCGGTGTCACGTCGGCCTGGTTCGGGCAGACCTTCGGCGCGGACTCGCCCCAGCTTGCGGCGATCGTCGGGCGCGAAGTGCCCGCACTGCAGGTCGGCACCTCCGCGATCCCCGTCTTCGGCCGCCATCCGCTGCTCGTCTCCAGCCAGGCCCAGACCGCCCAGGCCGCGACCCACGGCCGCTACCACCTCGGTCTGGCCCTGGGTACGAAACTGCTGACGGAGACCGCCTTCGGCCTGCCCTTCGAGCGGCCCATCGCCCGGCTGCGTGAATTCCTCACCGCACTGCGGCAGTTGACCGTGACCGGCACGGCCGACTTCCACGGTGAGCTGCTGACCGCCACCACCCCCGCTCCCGGCGCGGGTACCGGGTGCCGAGAGAGGTGTCCCCCTGCTGGTCGCCGCGATGGGGCCGCAGGCGCTGCGGGTCAGCGGTGAACTGGCGGACGGGATCCTGCCGTACCTGGCGGGACCGCGCGCCCTGGCGGACCACATCGTGCCCGCCCTGACCACCGCCGCCGAGGCCGCCGGCCGCCCCGCGCCCAGGATCGTCGCCCTGGTGCCGGGCGTGGTCACCGACGACGTGGCGGCAGTACGGGCCAAGGCCACCGAGAACCTCGCCTTCTACGAAGAGATCCCGTCCTACGCCCGGGTCATCGAACTCTCCGGCGCCCGACGGGCCGCCGACCTGGCCGTGATCGGCGACGAGCGGACCGTCGAGGCCGAGGTGCGCCGTTACCGCGACGCGGGCGCCACCGAGGTCGTGTTCTCGGGCACCGAGATCGCCGGAGAGGCCGACCGCCGACGCACCTGGCGACTGCTCGGCGAACTCGCCCGCTGAACCGCCCCGAAGACCCGACAGCCCCCTGCACGAAGGAGATTGCGTTGACCACCGAGGCCACCACGACCGACCTCCGCACCTTCACCGAGACCTGGCTGGAGTGGTACCGGGCCCAGGAGGCCCGGCTCTCCGCCCCGCACGGTTTTCTGGCGATCACCGGCCAGCACTGGCTCGACGACCGCCCCCAGCGATTCCCGGACGCGCCCGGCGCCTGGCACACCGGCCCCGACGGGGTCGTCGTCACCCTCGACGACGGCGAGGAACTGGTCGTCGACGGAACCCCGGTGCGCGGTGAACACCGCTTCGGCGTGCTGCCCGAACGCGGCGGCGTCAACGCGGTGTGGGGAGACGCCGTCATCGAGGTCGCCAAGCGCGGCGGCCACGACATCGTGCGTCCCCGACACCCGGACGCGCCCCTGCGCACGGCCTTCACCGGAACACCTGCCTACGCACCCGACGCGCGTTGGGCCGTGACCGGCCGCTACGTCCCCTTCGACACACCCCGGCCGACCACCGTGGGAGCGGCCGTCGAGGGCCTGGAGCACGTCTATGACGCTCCGGGCAGGATCGACTTCGAGCTGGACGGACGTCAGCTGTCCCTCACCGCGTTCCCCGGCGCCGGCGAGGGCCGGCTGCTGGTGCTGTTCACCGACGCCACCTCCGGGGTCACCACCTACGCCGCCAACCGGGCCCTGTGGCTCGAGCCGCCCGCCGCCGACGGCCGGGTCGTCCTGGACTTCAACCGCGCCGCGAACCTGCCGTGCGCCTACACGGACCTGGCCACGTGCCCGCTGCCCCCGGCCGAGAACCGGCTGCCGGTGGCGATCGAGGCCGGTCAGAAGATCCCCCGCGAGCGCGGCGGTTCCTGAGCCGGGGTGGCCATTGACCAACGGCAAGATCTCTCCGTACGATCACGAGTGGCATTGAGTGTCAGCGTCAAGCCCTGGCTCGCTGACCGGCAACCCTCCCACGCGGTGGGGTGCTCCAGGTGAAAGCCCGGCGGGATCACCGACGATCCCGCAAGCGCGTGGCCCCGTGACCGGGGCCGGACAGGTGGAGGACCGACATGCGGCACGGTGGTGACCTCAGCGCCCGTTTCGCCGGCGCCACCGTGTTCTCCCGGCTCTCGCGTCGGCGCCACATCGATCTCAAGCGCTCGACCAGCTGTCTCTGTCAGGCCTGACGGGCCTTTGCAGCGCTGGTCACCGTCCGGCACCAGGCGCCGCCGCATCCGTCTGCGCCTGATCCCCGTACGTCGTTTCGGCTGATCCCTGTTCTTCCTTTCCGCTGATCCCTGTCTGCACAGCGCTCCCCGACATCGGCATCACGCCGATCGGGTCCGCACGCCCCGGCACGGCCGTGTCCCGTACCACCGCCGTGCCTGGTGACACGAGTAGGAGAAGACCTCCGTGATCGCACTTCCCCATGTCAGAACCTCTCGGTGGGCGGCACTGACCGCCCTTGTGACCACCAGCGCCCTGCTGACCGCCTGCGGATCGGGCGGCGGCGACGCGGGCAGCGGCACCGGACAGCCCAGGTCCGGCGGCACCCTGACCTTCGCGGTGGGGTCGGACTCCGGCTGCGTGGATCCGCAGCAGGTCGCCAGCAACGAGACCATCTACTCGGTGCGCCAGATCGTGGACTCCCTGACGGACCAGGACCCGAAGACCGGCAAGATCGTGCCGTGGCTGGCGAAGAGCTGGGAGGTCAGTCCCGACGCCAGGACCTTCACCTTCCATCTGCGTTCCGGTGTCACCTTCAGCGACGGCTCGAAGCTGACCGCGCAGGTGGTCAAGGACAACTTCGACGCGGTGCCGAAGCTCGGCGCCCTGGGCACGCTCGCCGAGGGCTACCTGAGCGGCGTGGGGAGCACCACCGTGGTCGACCCGCTCACCGTGAAGGTGACCTTCATCCAGCCCAACGCCCAGTTCCTGCAGGCCACTTCGACGCACTCGCTCGGCATCGAGTCCACGGCCAGCGTGCAGAAGACCCCGCAGCAGAAGTGCAGTGACGGGGTGACCGGCTCCGGACCGTTCGTGCTGAAGCAGTACGTGCAGAACCAGTCCCTCACACTCGTCAGGCGCACCGGATACGCCTGGGGATCATCACTGTGGTCCAAGAAGGGCGAGGCGTATCTCGACAAGCTGGTGTTCAAGGTGGTGCCGGAGGCGGGTGTGCGGGCCGGCAGCCTGCAGTCCGGTCAGGTGGACGCCGTCTCCAGCGTCGGCAAGGCCAACGAGGCGGCTCTCAAGGGCGGCCAGGTCACCCTCAAGCGACGGGCCAACCCCGGGGTGGTGTTCGGTCTCGGCCTGAACAACTCCCGGCCGCTGTTCAAGGACGCCAAGGTGCGTCAGGCGATCCTCCACGCCATCGACCGGCAGCAGATCGCCGACACCGTGTTCCCGACCGGCACCCGGTCGGCCACCAGTGTCCTCGCGCACACGACACCCGACTACACCGACCTCTCCTCCGGCCTGACCTTCGACGTCACCAAGGCCAAGTCCCTGCTGGACGCGGCCGGTTGGAAGGCCGGAAGCGACGGCGTCCGCGCCAAGGACGGCCAGAAGCTGAGTCTGACGATCAAGTGGTTCCCCAACGCGGCCACCAACCAGCCCGCGCTGGAGCTCATTCAGCAGCAGCTCAAGACCGTCGGTGTCGATGTGCCCCTCAAGCAGCTCCAGGTCACGCAGTTCGCGCCGACACTCCAGTCGGGCGACTACGACGCGGTGTGGGGGAACGTGACCCGCGCCGACCCCGACATCCTGCGCAGTTCCTTCTCCACCAAGCTGGCCAACTTCTACCACCTGCCCCCGAGTTCCCTGGACACGGCACTGTCCGAGCAGGCCGCTACCGTCGACCCGGCCAAGCGGGGGCAACTGGTCACCGAGGCGCAGCAGTTGATCGTGCAGAACGCCTACTACGCTCCGGTGGTGGAGCTCCAGACCCAGCTGGGCGTGTCGAAGAAGGTGCACGACCTGGACTTCGACGCCTCCAGCCGGCTCCAGCTGCACGACACCTGGATCGGCTGACGCATGCGCCGCTATGTGATCAAACGGCTCGCGCAGGCGGTCGGCGTGCTGTGGGCGGCGTACACGGTCTCGTTCCTGGTGCTGGACTACCTGCCGGGCGACCCGGTCACGGCGATGGCCAGTGCCGGGATGGACTCGGGGCAGGTCGACCCGAAGCAGATCGCCGCCCTGCGGCACGAGTACGGCTTCGACAAGCCGGTGCTGGTGCAGTACGCCGAGTACCTCGGCCGGGCGGTGCGCGGGGACTTCGGCGACTCGGTGTCCACCGGTCGTGCGGTGACCTCGACGGTGGCCGACGCCCTGCCGCAGACCCTGCAGCTGACCGGAGCGGCCCTGCTGCTCGCGGTGCTCCTCGGTGGCGGTCTGGCGGTGGTGGCGACGTACACCACTCAGCGCGGGCTGCGGCAGCTGCTGCTGTCGCTGCCGCCGCTGGGGGTGTCCGTCCCGACGTTCTGGGTGGGGCTGCTGCTGGTCGAGTTGTTCTCCTTCCGGCTGCACTGGTTTCCCGCGTTCGGCAACGACGGCCTGCGGGGGCTGGTGCTGCCGGCCCTGACGCTGGCGGTGCCGACCGGGGCGCAGGTCGCCCAGGTGCTCGCCAAGAGCCTGCTCACCGCGCTGGACCAGGCGTACATCGAGACAGCGCGGGCCAAGGGCGCCGACCGGTGGCGGGTTCATCTGCGGCACGCCCTGCGCAACGCGTCCCTGCCGGCGCTGACCGTCGTCGGCCTGCTCGTGGGGCAACTGATCGCCGGTTCGGTGGTGGTGGAGACCGTGTTCTCCCGCGACGGCCTCGGCCGCGTCACCGCGGCGGCGGTCACGGCTCAGGACATCCCGCTCGTGCAAGGGGTCGTGGTGTTCGGAGCGCTGATCTTCGTGACGACGAACGTGGTCATCGACCTGGTCTACCCACTTCTCGATCCACGGATCGTGGTGGCCTCGGGCGGAAGGGCGGCCCTCGCATGAGCCAGAGCCTCGTCGACGACACCGCCCTCGGCCTGGCCCGGCCGGTCGACACGGCCCCCGGCCCCGAGCCGGGGAGCCGCGGCGACGTACGACGTGTGCTGCGGTTCCTGGCCCGCCGACCGGGCCTGTTGCTGTCGGTCGTCGTCCTCGTCCTGGTGGTGCTGGCCTCGTTCTGGCCGGGAGTGTTCACCTCTCAGGACCCGCTGAAGGGCGTCCCCGCACAGAACTTCCGCGGCCCGAGCGCACATCACTGGTTCGGCACGGACGAGTTGGGCCGCGACGTGTTCTCCCGGGTCGTCCACGGCGCCCAACTGTCCCTCAAGGCGACGCTGATCGCCGTCCTGGTCGCGTTCGTGGTCGGCGGACTGCTCGGGGTGGTCGCCGGGTTCGTGGGCCGCTGGGTGGACGACGTCCTCATGCGCTTCGTCGACGTACTCCTGTCCATCCCCGCGCTGTTCATGTCCCTCGCGCTGGTCACCGCGCTGGGCTACGGCACGGTGAAGGTGGCGGTCGCGGTCGGCATCGCCAGCGTCGCCTCGTTCGCGCGGGTGGCGCGCGCGGAGGTGCTGCGGGTGCGGCAGGCGGTGTTCGTGGAGGCCTCGCGGGCGAGCGGGGCGCGCTGGTACTCGGTGCTGGGCCGGCATGTGCTGCCCAACGCGGCGGGCCCGGTGATCGTCCTGGCCACCCTCGATTTCGGTTCCTCCATCCTGGCCGTCTCCGCCCTCAGCTTCCTCGGTTACGGCGCTCCTCCGCCCGCCCCGGAGTGGGGCACGTTGATCTCCGACGGCCGCAACTACCTCGCCAACGCCTGGTGGCTGACCGCGCTGCCCGGACTGGCCATCGCCGCGACCGTGCTGGCAACCAACCGCATCGCCCGCGCGCTGGACGGCGAATGGTCCCGACAGCCATGACCGACGAACGTGAGGACGGCGAGGACGTGACCACACCACTGCTGGAGATACGCGGTCTGTCGGTGTCGTACCGCACCCGGGGCGGCACGGTCGAGGCCGTCCGGGGCGTGGATCTCGACGTGTGGCCGGGACAGGTGACCGCGGTGGTCGGCGAGTCAGGCTCCGGGAAGAGCACGACAGCGCACGCGATCACCCGGCTGCTGTCGGCGAACGGCCGGATCGACGCGGGCACCGTCCGCTTCGGCCGGCACGACCTCGCCACCCTCTCGGAGGCCGAACTGCGCACCGTCCGCGGGGCACGTATCGGACTGGTGCCCCAGGATCCGACGGTCTCCCTCAACCCGGTCCGGCGGATCGGTGACCAGGTCGCCGAGGTGTTGCGCATCCATGGTCTGGCGACCCGCCGATCGGCTCCCGCCGAGGCGGTCGAGGTCCTGGACCGGGCCGGGCTGCCCGACGCGGCCGTACGGGCGCGGCAGTACCCGCACGAACTGTCCGGCGGGATGCGGCAACGCGCCCTGATCGCCATCGCCATCGCGGCGCAGCCCGAGCTGATCATCGCCGACGAGCCCACCAGCGCGCTCGACGTCACCGTGCAACGGGTCATCCTGGACCATCTCCGGACCCTGACCCAGGAACTGGGCACCGCGGTCCTGCTGGTGACCCATGACCTCGGGGTCGCCGCCGACCGGGCCCAGCGGCTGGTGGTGATGTCCCGGGGCAAGGTCGTCGAGGCCGGCCCCACCGGTGACATCCTGGCCGGTCCGCGGGACCCCTACACCCGGCACCTGCTGGCCAGCGCCCCGAGCCTGACGACCGCCCGACCCCGCACCCCGGTCTCCGCCCCCGAGGCGGAGACGGCACCGCTGCTCGAAGTACGCAACCTCGTCAAGGAGTACAGGCTGCCCCGCGCCGGTGACGGGCCCCGAACCCTGCGCGCCGTGGACGACGTCAGCCTCACCCTCCCACGCGGCCGGACCCTCGCCCTGGTCGGCGAGTCGGGCTCGGGCAAGTCCACCACCGCCCGCCTGGTACTGCGACTCACCGACGCGACCGCCGGACAGATCCTCCTCGACGGCACCGACGTCACCACCGCCAGGGGCGCACAGGCCAGGCAGTTGCGCCGCCGCGCCCAGCTCGTCTACCAGAACCCCTACGCCTCCCTCGACCCCCGCTTCTCCATCGCCGAGGTGATCACCGAACCGCTGCGCGCCTTCAAGGTCGGCGACCGTGCCTCCCGGCTCGACCGGGCCCGCGAGCTCCTCGACCGGGTGGCCCTGCCCGCCGCCACGCTGGCGCGCCGGCCGGCGGAACTCTCCGGGGGACAACGCCAGCGCGTGGCGATCGCCCGGGCCCTCGCCCTCTCCCCCGACCTCGTGGTCTGCGACGAGCCGGTCTCCGCGCTCGACGTGTCCGTCCAGGCCCAAGTCCTCGACCTGCTCGCCGAATTGCAGGCCGACACAGGGGTCGCGTATCTGTTCATCTCGCACGACCTGGCCGTCGTACGCCAGATCGCCCACCAGGTCGCGGTCATGCGGACCGGCCGGATCGTCGAGACCGGACCGCCCGAGAAGCTCTTCACCGACCCCCGCCACGAGTACACCCGAGAACTCCTTTCCGCCATCCCCGGCGGCCGGCTCCCCTCCCCCGCCGAGACCGCCACGAGCCGAGGAGCAGCGTCATGAGCACTCCCGCCATCACCTCCTTGGCCTTCCTCACCCCAGGCAACTTCGCCGACGACGACCCCTACACCGGCCTGGAGGAGACCCTCCAGCTCTTCGAGTACGGCGAACGGCTCGGCTACGACGGGGCCTGGATCCGCCAGCGCCACCTCGAACACGGTGTCGGCTCCGCCGCGGTGTTCCTCGCCGCGGCCGGCCAGCGCACCGAGCGGGTCGAGCTGGGGACCGCGGTCATCCCCATCGGTTACGAGAGCCCCTTCCGCCTGGCCGAGGACCTCGCCCTGGCCGACGTCCTGTCCCGCGGCCGCCTCCAGGTCGGCTTCAGCACCGGCATGCCGCACGCCGAACTCCTCGGCGACCTGGTGTACGACGGCGACTGGCGCGGCTTCGACCTGTCGTACGGCAGGATCGCCCGCCTGGTCGACCACCTGCGCGGCGACTACCTCGGCGGCCCGGACACCGTGATCCACTCGCCCGGCAACGTCCAGCGGCCACGGCTGCAACCCCACAACCCCGGTCTGGTCCAGCGGATCTGGTACGGCGGAGGCAGCCCACGCTCGGTCCGCTGGGCCGCCGAGCACGGCCTCAGCCTGCTGTCCGGCAACATCGTCTCCGGCGAGGACACCGACGACTTCACCACCGCCCAGGCGAACCTGCTCGCCGAGTACCGGCGCACCCTCGGCGACGACCGGCAGACGACACGCGTGGCACTGGGGCGGGTGATCGTGCCGTACGACAGCGCCGACGCGGCCACCCGGACCCGCTACCGCGACTACGCGGCCAGTCGACACGCGCGCACCCTGAAGCCGCAGACCGTCGCCGCGCTGGGCGGGAAGCGGATCCTGTTCGCCCCGGACGTGGTCGGCACCGCGGAGCAGATCCTGGAGCGGCTGACGGCCGATCCCGTCCTCGCGCAGGTGTCGGAACTGCGCCTGGAACTGCCGTACGAGTTCCACCGGGAGGAGTACGAGCAGATCCTGCACGACGTACGGCACCTGATCGCCCCCGAGTTGGGTTGGCGCGCCGCTTTCCCCGCCGTTCAGGAGGCGAGCCGGTAAGCCCTGGCCCCTTGCGCCCGGTCCGCCTACAGGGGCACTCCCGTAGCCCGCACGATGGTCTTTCCGGTGTTCCGGCCGCGCAGCATGCCCACGAACGCGTGCAGTGGCCGACGGGAAAGCCGACTTGGCCCTCGCCACGCTGGGCGGCTCCGTCGCGCTCGAGCCGAAGCGGGGCACGGAATGGTGATCATGCCCGCGCTCTCCCTGTCCGGCGCACCGGACCCGGTCGGGATCACCGACCTCGGCCCGACGCGCCCGGTCGGCTACGTCACCACCCCCGAACTGGCCAAGTCGGCCGTCGTGCGCGCCCTGGTGAGGAAACCGCGGGCCGCCGTCCCCCAAGGAGCGGGTGTTTGATCAGGCCGGGGCGGCGGCCGCGTGATCAACGGGCGTGACAGAGGTCATTGACAAGCGGAATCGGTGAGGTTGTCATGAACACATGATTCGAGGTCGTGAGATGTGCGGGACAGCGGGTGGGCGAGCTCCGCGGCGGCGCGGTCACTGACCTTGCGCTCCGAACTGCTCGACGCGGCCCGGGCCAGGTTGTCGGCCCGTTCCGGCGTCCTTTTCCACGGTCCCGCAGGAATCGGCAAGTCCGTCCTCGTGTCGGCGCTGACCACGGACGCGGTCGGCACGGTTCTACGCTGCTCGCCCGCCCAGGAGGACGGCGAGCTGCCGTTCGCCGCACTTGCCGACCTTTTCGCACCGGTGCCGCGCAGCCACCTGGACGCGCTCGCGCCCGAGCTCCGGCGTGCCCTGGACGCGGCCCTGCTGCGCGGCCCGGAACCACGGGACGGGCGCGGTCGGCTCGCGGTACGCGCCGCCGTCCTCGAGGTGCTGCGGACCCTGGCCGCCGCCGACCCGGTCGTCCTCGTCGTGGACGGCCTGCAGTGGCTCGACGAGCCGACCGCCGAGGCGCTCGCCTTCGCCGTACGGCGCCTGGAGCGCCTGAATGTCAGGATGGTGGCCGCCGAGCGGGTGGCCGAGGGTGAACAGCCCGAGTGGCTGCGCTGCTGCCCGCCGGGCACCGCCGAACTCTCGGTGCCGCCGCTGACGGACGAGGAAGTGGCGGACCTCGTCCGGGACGGTACCGGTGCCGATCTGCCGCCGACGAGGCTGCGGGCCATCCAGGACACGGTCGTCGGAAACCCCTTGTACGCACTGGAGTTGGCGCGGGCCGCCCTGCTCGGACCGGCGCGCGACGGCTTCGGGCTGCCGCTGCGCGTGCCCCGAAGGCTGCGCACCCTGCTGGTGGGCCGGACACGTACCCTGCCGGAGCCCGTGCGACGCACTCTCCTCGTCGCCGCCACCGCCGCTCACCCCAGCCTCACGCTGCTGCGTGCGGCAGGTCTTCCCGGCCCCGCCACGGCTCTCGCGGACGCCGAACGGCTCGGCATCGCGACGGCGGACGCGGAAGGCACCGTACGGTTCGGCCATCCCCTGATCCGGACCGCTGTCCACGCCGACGCGACGGAGAGCGACCGCAGACAAGCGCACGCCCTGCTGGCCCGCGTGGTCACCGAGCCCGTGGAGCGGGCCCGCCATCTCGCCCACGCCCACCCGCACGAGGACGAGACCATCGCCCTGGTCCTGATGACCGCCGCGGAGTCCGCGCGACTCGACGGAGCCCTCGGGGCGGCCTGCGAACTGGCCGGCCTCGCCGCCCGCCGCACCCCCGGCGACCGGCCCGCGGACCGGGCCGAGCGGCTTCTGGCCGCGGCCGACTTCGCGTGTGACGCAGGGCAGTTGGAGAAGGCCGGCGAGGCGGCGGAGACCGTTCTCGCTGTGGGCTCGGCCCGGCAGCGGGTCCGGGCCCGCCTGATTCTGCTGCGCAGCGCGGGGCAGGCACTGGAGGGTACCCACATCCTGATCGAAGAGGGTCTGCGGGACGCCTACGGCGACCCGGAGGCCGAGGCGTGGCTGCACCACTGGTCGGCGGTACGAGGCCTGTTGTGCGGGGAGTTGGAGAAGGCAGCCGGTCATGCCCGGCACGCCGCTCGGCAGGCCGGCATGGCGGCTGACACGGAGACCCGCATCGGGGCGCTCGCCACGCTGGCCCGGGTGCGATCCCTGGCAGGCGACCCGCTCGCGGCCGACGCCGCGTTGCAGGAGGCGCTCGCCCTGGCCGGGGGCGCGGAAGGCGGCCCGCAGAGCTGGCGGCTGATCCGGATGCGGGCGATCCTGGCCCTGGACTCCGACCGGGTGACCGAGGCCCGCAAGCAGGTCGGCGAACTCCTGAACAGGATCGCGGAGTTGGCGGGCGTCGAGGAGGTCATGGCGACCTTGGTGGCGCTGACCCGCATCCAGGTGCGCGCCGGACTGTGCCGCGAGGCCCTGGACACCGCGGCCCGCTGCTCGCAGGTCATGGCCCAGTCGGCCCCAGCGCTGTACGCGGCCGCGCTCGCGGCCATCGCGGGCGGCCCCGTCGAGGAGGCACGGCACCTGGCCGCAGAGGCCGTGGCCGCCTCCGAGGCCGACGGTGACCGGCTGTTCCTGCTGCGCGCGCTGGCCGCGCTCGGGCAGGCTCAGCTCCTCGGCGGCGACCCGCACGGGGCAGCGGCCGCGGTGGAGGCGTTGCGGCGCGTCAGGCAGCTGGGCACGGCCATGGGCGCCGCCGATCCGCCCCTGCTGCACTGGTACGCCGACCTGGCCGAAGCACTCGTCGTGCTGGGCGAGACGGACGAGGCCGGGGCGGTGCTCCGCGAAGCCCGTGCACGCGTCTCGCCCCGCACGCCCGCCAGCGTGTGGGCGGCTCTGGAGCGGTCGGAGGGGCTGCGCGAGGCAGGCCTGGGCCGGCCGAAGGAGGGCGCGGCGCGACTGGGTGCGGCCGCGGACCGGCTGCGTCAACTGTCCCTGCCGGTCGACCTGGTGCGCACTCTCGTCGCACTCGGCACGGTCGAGCGCCGCTCCCGTCGCCGGAGCGCCGCTCGCACCGCCCTCGGTGAGGCGCTGGAGGTCGCCACCCGTGTCGGCGCCGCTCCCCTGGCGGCCCGGGCGAGGGACGAACTCGCCCGCGTCGAGGCCTCGAGCCGTGAGACGGGGCCCGACCTGACGCCCACCGAGGCCAGGATCGCCGAACTGGTGGGCGGCGGGGCCACCAACCGGGAGGTCGCGGCCGAACTGTTCATCAGCGTCAAGACCGTTGAAGGGACCCTGTCGCGGGTCTACCGCAAGGTCGGGGTCCGCTCGCGCACCGCTCTCGCCCACGCGATGGCGGTCGCCGTCATCGCCTCCGGGGCCGCTGTGAACACCAGCGACGACGGCCAAGTGGAGCGCCGGGAAAGGGCGGTGACGGTCGCTCAGGCCACCGGCGCACAGGGCCGTCGCGCTGTGGACATACGCCGTTGACATGACATCCACCGTTAACACGTAACGCAAGGGTTCCCCCGCTTATGGGGGTGGGGCCGGAGTTTCTACGGTGAAGCCGTTCCGCTCCCGGGACAACTCCCCCACTTTCCGGAGGACTTCAGTGAAGTCTCGTCTGAAACTGCTCGGCCTGCTCGCCGCGCCGGCCCTCGTCACCGCGGTCGTCCCCGCCGCCTACGCCGCGAACGCCCCGCACACCACGCGTGCCGCCATCGCCGGAGACGTTCTGCCAGGCCTGAAGCAGAACGCGGACCGCACCGGGAACGTCGCGGCCGGGAAGCGCATATCGGTGGCCATCAGCCTGACACCCAGAGGCGGCAGCGCTCTCGACACGTTCGTGGCCAAGGTCAGCGATCCGCGCTCCGCCTCCTACGGGCACTACCTCACCAAGAGCCGGTTCGCGGCGCGCTTCGGTCGCACCGACGCGGAGGTCGGGCAGCTCAGGGACTACCTCCACGCGCAGGGCCTCACCGTCGGCAAGGTCCACTCGGGCAACCTGCTGATCGACGCGAGCGGCACCGCCGCGCAACTGGAGAAGGCCTTCGGCACCAAGCTGTCGACCTGGCAGGACGCCAGGTCGGGGCGCTCCTTCTACGCCAACGACAACGCGCCGACACTGCCGTCCGGCCTCGCCCACCTCGTCAGCGACGTGGCCGGCCTCAACAACCGCGTGCAGCTCCACCACCAGGCGATCACCCGGACCGTCTCCCCGCACAACGGCCCCGGCGGCGGCTACACCCCGGCCCAGCTCAAGGGCGGGTACAACGTCTCCGGCAGCTACACCGGAAGCGGCCAGAAGATCGCCCTGCTGGAGTTCGACGGCTTCCAGCAGTCCAACATCACCAAGTACGACACCAACTACGGCCTGGGCTCGCCCACCCCGACCGTGCAGAAGGTCGACGGCGGCTCCGGCGCTCTCGGCGACGGGCAGGTCGAGGTCGAGCTGGACATCGAGGTGCTGCACGCCATCGCCCCGAAGGCGAACGTCACCGTCTTCGAGGGCCCGAACTCCGACGCCGGCGAGGTCGACACCTACCAGGCCATCGTCGACAGCGGCATCCCGACCACCTCGATCAGCTGGGGTGCCGCCGAAAGCGCCCGCACCACGTCCAACATCAACGCCGTGGACGCCGTCTTCAAGGCGGGCGCGGCACAGGGCCTCGGCTTCTACGCCGCCTCCGGTGACGACGGCTCCGACGACGCGGGCGACGGCGGCACGTCCGTGGACTACCCCGCCAGCGACCCGTACGTCACCGGTGTCGGCGGCACCAAGCTGACGGTCACCTCCGCCAACGCCTGGAGCAAGGAGGTCGCCTGGTCCGGTGGTGGCGGCGGCAAGTCCTCCGTCTTCAAGATCCCGAGCTGGCAGACAGCGGTCCAGAAGAGCGCCGGCGGCGGCTACCGTCAGGTGCCGGACGTCTCCGCGCACGCGAACCCCAGCCCCGGTGTGTCCATCTACTCGCAGGGCTCCTGGTCCTCGGTCGGCGGCACCAGCGCGGCGGCCCCCGAGTGGGCGGCGTTCGCCGCCCTGTACAACCAGCAGGCCGCCGCCGCGGGCAAGGCCGGCCTCGGCTTCGCCAACCCGGCCCTGTACTCGGCGAGCGGCACCGGTTTCCATGACATCACCAGTGGCAGCAACGGCGCCTACTCCGCGTCCACCGGCTGGGACTTCACCACCGGCTGGGGCTCGTACAACGCCGCGACCCTGGCGAGCAAGCTGCTCGGCTGACATCGAACGTCTGACACACAGCGCGGGCCGGGACAGCTCCCGGCCCGCGCTGTGTGTGTCATGGCGGCCGGACGGTTCAGGATCTCGGTGATCTCGTGCTGTTCCATGTCTTCGCTCCTGTGGTCGTCGTCGACGAGCCGGCCGACGTTCTCGGCACCCGGCTCGGTTTCTGCTGGATTTCAGCCATGTAGTGGACAACGAAGCACATGTCTTCCGTACTATCGCTTGAACACAGCTGTGCGGCAGTAACGACTGCTGCTCACACAGCACCAGGATGAACAGCACACGCGTTTGATTCCGCACACGTCATGGCCTGTCTCCGGTCGACCATGACGCCCCGCGAAGGAGTGTGAGCATCATGTCCGAAACCACTGCCGGCAACAGCGAGTTGACGTCCCACTACAGCGCACAGGTGGCAGGCGACCTTGAGCGCAACCTCAAGGAACAAGATCGTGTCCAGGAGGAGATCGAAGCACTGCAGGCGCAGTTGAGCGCCCTGCAGGAGGACCACACCGTCCTGGTGAACATCCAACAGGCCCTCGGTGTACCGGCAGCTCCCATCCAGCCTGCCCCCGAGACCGCGACGGTGCCCGCTCCCCGAAAGAGGAAGACCGCCACCGGATCCGGGAAGGACAAGCAGGCGCGAGTCACCAAGTCCACCGCCTCCGCCCGGAAGACAGGCAAGAAGACATCAGCTCCGGCCCCGACCGCGCCGTCGGCCCTGTCGAAACTCGTCGACCTCGTCCGCGAACACCTGGCCGGCCAGCAGGAGCCCCGCTCCGCCGCCGAAGTCGCCACCGCACTGCAACAACAGCACCCCGAGCGGGACATCAAGACCAAGATCGTGCGCCTCACCCTTGAGGGACTGGTGGCCAGGAACCACGCCCAGCGCACCAAGCAGGGCCGCTCCGTCTTCTACACCACCACGCAAACCGCCGAGCCCTCCCCGCAGAACGAGCCGGAGACATCCCAGCCCGCCTGAGCCCGCCTGACAGCCACTGCCCCGCAGAGCGCTGCGTATGTGCGGAAGCAGCAAGAGACGATCAGGAGGTGCTTGCTCGACGGCTCTTCGGGTACCGCGTTCAATGAGGGTGGTATCCGCATGGGCAGGTGGTTACTGAAAGTGATGTGGGCGTGACTCGTCTCAGTGGCTCGGGAGACGACCGGTCGAACGGATCAGGAGAGGATCCCCGGTCCGTCGCGCTGGAGATCGCGGATGCCGTGGACGCTCTGTCGGACCTGTGGTCGGTGGCCGCCCAGGGAGCCAGCCTGCGGCTGTCGCCGCACCAGTTGCGGGCCCTGCGGATCCTGGAATCGGAACCAGGGCTCAATCTCACCGCTCTGGCCGAGGGCATGGACATAGGGCCGCCGACCGCCAGTCGGCTCTGTGACCGGCTGGAGGCGGCCGGCCTGCTGGAGCGTCTGCTGCATCCGCACAAACGACGCGAAGTGCAACTGGTCCTCACGAACCGGGGCCGGCAGGTGCTTGCCGAAGTGGCCGCGCGCAGATCCCAGGCGCTCGCCATGGTTCTCGCGGCCATGGAGCCCGGCGAGCGGACGGCCCTGAGCCGGGGTGTCCGGGCCTTCCTGACGGCTCAGGACCGAGCCGACAAGGAAGGCGACGGCTCCCGGTGAGACCTCAGTTCCGGCGGCCGTTCCAGTCGAGACAGACCACGGCGGCATCCGTGGCCAGATCGCTGCTGCCGTAGTGCTCGACCAGCCCGGCGACGATCGCGCGTGCCGTCTCGTGCGGTGCCGTCGGACGGGTGGCACTCAGGATCTGGCGCAGGGCACGTTCGCCGAAGAGATCGCCCCTGGCGGAACGCGTACCGTGCACCCCGGTGCTGACGGCGATGAGGCGGTCTCCGGGCCGGACCTGGAACGTCTGCTCCTCGTAGAGGGTCTCCTCGAACATCCCCAGCGGCAGCTGGGCCGTCAGTTCGATCTGCTCGGTGCGCCCGTCACGCTGGCGGAACAGCTGGGGCGAACCCGCGTCGACCGCGCACACGGTGCCGGTGGCCAGCTCGAACCGCAGCAGCAGCGTGGAGGCGTACACCTTGCCGCCGTACTGGGCGTAGACGGCCTGGTCGGCCAGGCACGCCTGGTCGGCGAGGCCGATGTCGGCGCGCCGGGCGTTGCGCAGGGCACTGACCGCGAGACTGGTGAGCAGAGAGGCGTCGATCCCCTGTCCCATACCGTCGGTCATGGTGAGGACGAGGTGGTCCGCGCCGGCGGACCAGTCGAAGTTGTCGCCACCGATGGCGTAGGCGGGTTCGAGGTGGGCGCCGATGACGTACTCCTCGCGGGCGCAGCCCCCTCCGGGGAGGAGTTGCCACTGCATCTCGGCGGCCAGCGTGAGCCGGCGGGTGCGGCGGGCCTGGAGGTAGACGTCGGTGTCACGGCCGGCGGTGATGACCTCATGGCCGAGCGCGGTGGCGAAGTCACCCAGCTGAAGCACCGTGTCCGGATCGGGGGCCCCGGCGGGCAGTCGTACGGAGAGGACACCCAGGCGGTTCCCGCGCACCGTGATGGGCAGGTGTGCCACATGGCCCGTCGGCTCCTTCGCGACTTCCAGCACCGGTTTCTGGGTGCTGAAGGCGCTGCCCGCGGGCCCTTCGTGAGCGGGGACGGGGCTGTGGGTACGCGGCAGGTGGGAGACCGCTTGCAGGACCGTCAGGCCGTAATCCGCGAGGAGCAGTGTCACCTCCTGGGCGCCGACCCGCTCGGCGAGGACGCGGCGTGCGGTGTCCACCAGCGCATGGGGGGCGGCCGCACGCAATTCGGCTTCCGCTGAGGGAAGCGGTTCAGGCGTTCTCACGGTGTCCACCCTCTCGTCTCGTCATCTCCACGCTATCGCGCGACGTCGCGCTTCCCACTCTGTTCATGCCCCACCAAGGCGGGGTGCGGGCAGGCCGGAGACCCAGGTGGTGATGGTGACGGTGGTGCCCTCGCCGGGGCGGCTGTCGAGGGTGAACTCCTGCACCAGCCGCTCTGCTCCGCTCAGTCCCAGACCCAGGCCGCCACCGGTGGTGTAGCCGTCGGTCATGGCCTGGTCGACGTCGCGGATACCAGGGCCGGTGTCGACGAAGGCGAGCCGCAGTCCACGCAGGGGGCCGTCCTGGAGCACCGCGATCTCCAGGTGACCGCCACCGCCGTGGATGAGGGTGTTCCGGGCCAGTTCGCTGGCCGCGGTCACCAGCTTGGTCTGCTGAACCAGGTTGAACCCGAGGCCGACGGCCGCGCGGCGCACCTGCTGACGTACCCACGCCAGATCCTCGTCCGAGCGGATCGGCAAAGGCGTGGTGGAGGCGGGTGGGGCATGCATCACGCACCCTCTTCCGGGTGGGCGGACGGAGTTGGCGCGCACGTGACGCCCGACGACCGGGCGTTCGCGGCCGTCCTGGCCCGAACCGGCTTGTGGGAGGAGGCGACGGACTCGAGGCCGACGATGTCGAGCAGGCCCGCGTCCATGGCAGCCGGACCGCATCCCCGGGGGCGGACGCCTTGGCGCGGGAGTTGTCCGGCCATCCCGTGGCACGGCTCGGCAGGGGTGGCCGACAGGACGTCCCCGGGCGCCGCCTGCGGCACCGGGCCCGCACGGGTGGCGGCGCCGGTCACTGCGGGCTCGCTCCCGCGAGGGAGTGCCGGGAGACGACGACACCCTGCTCGGTGAGGGCGTGGGTCAGGGCGTCGGCGAGACCGGCCCGCGTGACGACCGTCCCGAGGTCGATCCCCAGATGGACGATGGTCTGCGCGATGGCCGGACGGATGCCGGACACGATGCATTCCGCGCCCATCAGGCGTGCCGCGGCGACCGTCTTCATGAGGTGCTGTGCCACGAGCGAGTCGACGGTCGGCACACCGGTGATGTCGAGGATGGCGTACGCGGCCCCGTGCTCGACGATCGCCTCCAGCACCACCAGGCGGAGCGTGCCCATCAGGGCCGTCAGCGCGAGGGCGCAGTCATGTGCGGGCCCCTCCGCGGGGGCGTCACACTCGGCTCGCAGCAGGGCGATGACCGGCGCGCGCAGGCCGGCGACCTCGCTGTCGATCTGTGCGGGGGTGAATCCGGCCCGGCCGCGGGAGGCGGACATCCGGCCGAGCTGCTCTCTGACGGCGGTGAAACCGGGAGCCGCGAGATCCTCCAGCCGTCCGGAGCGGGCCACCTGGGCCAGTGCGTCCACGACGGCCTTGGACGCCTCGACCGCCTCGTCCCGGGCGACGGTGAACACCGTACGGAACAAGGCCGCGTCGGCCCATCGCTGGGCGATCTGCTCACGGCGCCGCCGCAGGAAGTCAGCCAGTCCGCCCGCCGCCTCGGAAGCCGTGTTCTGCTCCGCCACCTGCATCGTCTCCCTGCTGCGAGGCTGCGACCCGCCGAGCGGCAGACCATCAGGCAATTGTTGCCGCATGACAAACATTAGCGGGCGGGTACGCGCCCCACAACACCGCCTGTCGCCGCCGGACGGTCCGGTGGACTGTCAATCCAGCGCCCTGCCGCGCCAGTCCAGGCATACGACCAGCGCGTCATCGTCCGGCACGGCTCCGCCGCGGTGGCCGGTCAGCTCCCGCAGGATCGCGCGCGGCACCTCGGCGGCAGGCAGCAGCCGGGTGGCCTGAACGGCCCGGGTGAGAGCCTCGTCGCCGTACGCCTCCCCCTTCGGAGAGGCGACGGCATGGACGCCGTCGCTGACGAAGACGAGCCGGTCACCGGGCTCGACATGGAAGTCCTGCGCCACGTAGTCGGTCTCCTCGAACATGCCCAGGGGCAGCTGGGCGTCGAAGTCGACGGGCTCCACGCTGCCGTTGCGCAGCCGCAGCAGCCGCGGGGAACCCGCGTCCACGACGACGGCACGCCCCGTGGTCAGATCGAAGTCGAACATCAGGACCGACAGATAGCAACGCCCTTGGTAGTGGGCGTAGATGGCCTGGTCGGCCAGGGCCGCCTGATCTGCGATGGAGATGCCCGCGCGGCGGGCGTTGCGCAGCGCGTTGATGGCCAGGTTCGTCAGCAGGGAGGCCTCTATGCCCTCGCCCATGCCGTTGGTGACGTACAGCATCAGGTGGTCGGCGGTGACCGACCAGTCGAAGTTGTCCCCGAAAATGGCGTAGGCGGGCTCCAGTTGGGCCGCGAGGTCGTACTCCGGCCGGGAACACGAACGGCCGGGCAGGAGCTGCCACTGCATCTCGGCGGCCAGGGTCAGCCGGTCCTTGCGCCGCGCCTGCAGGTACAGGTCGGTGTCGCGCTCGGCCACGATCAGTTCGTGTCCCAGCACATTGGCGATCTCGGCGAGTTCGGGTTCCCACTGGCGGGCGACGTCACCGCGGGACAGGGTCACGGACAGCACGCCGAGCCGGTCGCCGCGCACACTGACCGGCAGATGCAGACGGGTCGGTCCGTTTCGCCCCTCCTCCAGATACGGCCGCTGCGACCCGAAGGCCCGGCCGGCCGGGCTGTTGTGCACCGACACCGGCTCCGGCGTGTGCGGCGGGACCGACACGGGCCGCAGCACGGTCAGTCCGTAGTCGGCCATGTACAACTCGACGCTCCGCGCGTCGTACTGCTCGAGCAGCGCGGCGCGTACGGCGTCGAGCAACTCGTGGGGCGCCGCTGTGCGCAGAGCGCGTTCAGCGGCCACAAATCTCTTCATGATGAGGGAAACACCAATCCTTCGCCGGACGACCTGGTTCACGCGCAAGGCCGAGCTGGAGGGTGCGCCACGTCGGGCGGACCGTTGTCTCGGTGGCCAGGGCGCGCGGCTAGTACGCTGACAGGCACCCCAGTGCCTGCGAGAGAGTGATCGTGACTGCCTTCCGCCGCCCCCCGGAGCCCGATGAGGTCGCGCGTGTGACCACCACGGCCGTTGAGCTGCTGGAGGTCGTGTGGGGCCGGGCCTCGACAGCGCCCACCTCCGCGTCCCAGCTGCGGGTGCTGCACATCCTGGAGCACCAGGACGGCATCAGGCTGCGCACACTCGCCGAGTCCCTCGCCTCCACCCCGCCGTCCACCAGCCGGCTGTGCGACCGGCTGGTGGCCGCCGGGTTCGTCGAGCGGGAGGTGAGCGCGGAGGACCGCCGCGAGGTGCGGCTACACCTGAGCAACCGGGGCCGCGCCTTCCTCGCCGACCTGCGCGCCCGCCGGGAGAGGGAGCTGCAGACGGTGCTGCGGGATATGCCCGCCGCCAAGCGGGTCGCGCTGCTGGAGGGGCTGGAAGCGTTCTGCGCCGCCGCGGCGACGCAGATACACGACGCCGTCGCGGATTCGGGCAGCCGAACCGCCTGAACCGTCGTTCGCGACGCATGTGTCACCGTCGGCTTTCGACGTCGGTGACCAGCACACGGAGTGGCCTCCGCCCACCGGAGCATTCCAGGTCCTTCCCGCGTACGTCCGACCCGCTTACTTTGTTGCCTCACGGCTACTATTGTCAAACAGCAACAATGCACCGGAGGACTCCTACGCGAACTCGGATACCCCGACATCGGGCAGTTCTGCCGTGGTTGTGCGCTATGTCTCTCGAACGAGTGGGGCGGACGGACGGATTGAAACCGTTCAAGTGCCCGGCCCCTCACCCATCCCGTCGCTGACGCCGTGCAGCGCCTCGAAATGTCCACGTGCGAAAAAGCGTTGCACGACGATTGACCCTCACCCCACCCCGCTCTAGGTTTGCCACGCCTCCCCCATCTGAATCGATTCATTCTTTTGCCTGTGTGTGAGGAGTCGTGGTGATCAGCAGGAGGAACATTCTCGCGACCGCCGCCGCGGCGGTCGCTGCGGCGGCGGTCGACAGCGGTTCGGCCGTGGCCTCGCCAGGGTCCGGAGCGGCAAGGAGCGCCGGCCCGCACGTCACCGGGCCCAGCGTCGAGTACGTCCGACACCCCCTGGGCATCGACACCCCGCGCCCGCGTCTCAGTTGGCCGCTGGCCGCCGACGGGACGGGGGTGCGGCAGAGCGCCTACCAGGTCCGGGTCGCCACCAGCGCCTCGGGGCTGGCCCGTCCGGACGTCTGGGACAGCGGGAAGGTCCACTCCGCCGACTCGGTGCTCGTGCCGTACGCGGGACCGGCCCTCGAGCCCCGCACCCGCTACCACTGGTCCGTGCGGGTCTGGGACGGCGACGGCCGGGTCTCCGCCTGGAGCGAGCCCTCGTGGTGGGAGACCGGGCTCATGGACACCGGGCACTGGACCGCCGACTGGATCTCCGCCCCGGCGAGCCTCACCGACGCGCCGTCCTTCGAGGGCGGTTCGTGGATCTGGTTCCCCGAGGGCGACCCGACGAGCAGCGTGCCGGCGGCCACCCGCTGGTTCCGCGGCAGAGCCGACCTGCCCGACGCCATCACATCGGCGACGCTCGCCATCACCGCCGACAACGTCTACGCCGTCTCCGTCAACGGCGTCGAGGTGGCCCGCACCGACCTCGACACCGACAACGAGGACTGGCGCCGCCCGGCCGTCGTCGACGTGCTCGACCAGGTGCGAACAGGGGACAACGTTGTCACCGTCTCCGCCACCAACGCGGCCGTGGGCCCGGCAGGGTTGCTCGCCGTCCTCGTGGTCCGTACCGCCTCCGGTGAGCAGAAGGTGTACACCGACGGCTCATGGAAGGCGACCGACCAGCAACCGGCGGACGGCTGGCAGCAGTTGGGCTTCGACGACAGCACCTGGCCGGCGGCCGCGGTGGCGGCGGACTGGGGTTCCGGCCCCTGGGGGCGGGTCGTCCCGGTGTCGTACGCCGTCACCCAGCTGCGGCACACCTTCCGCCTCCCGCCCAAGAAGGTCGTCCGCGCGCGGCTGTACGCCACGGCGCTCGGCCTCTACGAGGCCCACCTCAACGGCAGCCGAGTGGGCACCGACCAACTCGCCCCCGGCTGGACCGACTACCGCACGCGGGTGCAGTACCAGACGTACGACGTCACCGAGTTGCTGAGACCGGGCGCCAACGCCATCGGCGCCTACCTCGCCCCCGGCTGGTACGCGGGCAACGTGGGCATGTTCGGGCCCGGCCAGTACGGCCCCCATCCGGCGCTGCTGGCCCAGTTGGAGGTCGAGTACGCGGACGGGACCAGTGGCCGCGTCACCTCCGGCACCGACTGGCGGGCCGCCGCCGGTCCGATCGTCGCAGCCGACCTGCTGAACGGCGAGACGTACGACGCGCGCAAGGAGACCCCCGGCTGGACCTCGCCCCGCTTCGACGACGGGAGTTGGATCGCCGTCCGCGGCGAGGGCGGCATCGGACCGGGTCTGATCGTCGCCCAGGTCGACGGACCGGTGCGTGTGGAACGGGAGTTGACGCCCAAGGCGGTGACCCAGCCCAGGCCCGGCGTCTTCGTGTTCGACCTGGGGCAGAACATGGTCGGCTCGGTACGGCTGCGGGTCTCCGGTGCCGCGGGGACGACCGTCCGGCTGCGCCACGCCGAGGTCCTCAACCCCGACGGCACCGTCTACACCGCGAACCTGCGCAGCGCGGCGGCGACGGACACCTACACCCTCAAGGGCCGGGGCGAGGAGGTCTACCAACCCCGCTTCACCTCCCACGGGTTCCGGTACGTGGAGGTGACGGGGTTCCCCGGCACCCCCACCGCGAAGGCCGTCACGGGGCGGGTCATGCACACGGACGCCCCCTTCACCCTCGACTTCGAGACCGACGTCCCGATGCTGAACCAGCTGCACCGCAACATCACCTGGGGGCAGCGCGGAAACTTCCTGTCCGTGCCCACCGACACCCCGGCGCGCGACGAACGGCTCGGCTGGACCGGCGACATCAACGTCTTCTCGCCGACCGCCGCCTACACCATGGAGTCGGCGCGGTTCCTGTCCAAGTGGCTCGTCGACCTGCGGGACTCGCGGACCCCGGCGGGCGCCTTCCCGGACGTGGCCCCCGCGGTCGGCACCCTCGGCAGCGGTACGGCGGGCTGGGGCGACGCCGGTGTCACCGTCCCCTGGGCCCTCTACCAGGCCTACGGCGACCGCCAGGTCCTGGCCGACGCCTGGCCCTCCGTCCGGGCCTGGCTCACCTACCTGGAGCAGCACAGCACCGGCCTGCTGCGCCCGGCCGAGGGCTACGGCGACTGGCTGAACCTGGACGACGACACCCCCAAGGACGTGATCGCCACCGCGTACTTCGCCCACAGCGCGGACCTAGCGGCCCGGATGGCCGCCGAGCTCGGCGAGGACTCCCGGCCTTACCGCGACCTCTTCGGGCGGATACGAACGGCCTTCCAGAACGCCTACGTCACCACCGACGGCCGGGTACGTGGCGACACCCAGACGGCGTACGTCCTGGCCCTCTCGATGGACCTGCTTCCGGACGCGTCCCGCAAGGCGGCGGCCGACCGGCTGGTGGCACTGATCGAGGGCCGGGACTGGCACCTGTCCACCGGGTTCCTCGGCACGCCCCGGCTGCTGCCCGTCCTCACCGACACGGGACACACGGACGTCGCCTACCGCCTGCTCCAGCAGCGCTCCTACCCCAGCTGGGGCTACCAGATCGACCGGGGCGCGACCACCATGTGGGAGCGCTGGGACTCCATCCGGCCCGACGGCAGCTTCCAGGACGCGGGCATGAACTCCTTCAACCACTACGCCTACGGCTCGGTCGGTGAGTGGATGTACACGAACATCGCCGGCATCGCGCCGGGCCGGCCCGGCTACCGGGAGATCGTCGTGCGCCCGCGACCGGGCGGCGCGGTCACCTCCGCCCGCGCCACCTTCACCTCGGTCCACGGGCCCGTCTCCACCCGGTGGCGGTTGCGCTCCGGCCGCTTCACCCTGACCTGCGCGGTGCCGCCCAACACGACCGCGGAGGTCTGGATCCCGACCTCCGACCCGGCGGAGGTCACCCACACCCACGGCACGTTCGTCCGTCGGGAGGACGGCTGTGCCGTGTACCGGGTGGGCTCCGGTACCCACACGTTCACCGCTTGAACAGCCGTCCTGAGTACCGGGGTTGAGCCCGGCGGTTCCGTCGGCGGCGCGGGTGTCAGCAGGCCGCCGACGGAAGCGCGTCATTGGTCCGATGTATCTGCGCCGCAGTCATTGACCTCCCACCCCCGTGCCCCTACCTTTCCTGCATGTTTCTGACAAGAGAACAGACACATACCGCGAGACCCGCCGGACCCCTCGTCTTATTCATCGGGTCTTACCGAGTCCTTGCGGCCTTCTTCTGCGCAGTCCTGTCCCTTGGAGTGCTCACCGCACCCGCGCACGCCGCGACCGCGGTCACCTACTTCGTCTCGCCGAGCGGGAGTGACAGCAACCCGGGTACCAGCGCCGACGCCCCCTTCCGTACCCTCACCAAGGCACAGACTGCGGTCCGGTCGATCGACAAGTCGACGTCAGGTCCGATCACCGTGACGCTGGCCGGAGGCGTCTATCGGTTGTCCAAGACCCTCACCTTCAGCTCCGCGGACTCCGGCGGCGGCACGGCCGGCACCGTCTGGTGGAAGGCGGCAGCCGGACAGGCTCCGGTCATCAGCGGCGGTGTCCAGGTCACCGGCTGGTCGCGGACCAGCGCCGACAGCAGCATCTGGTCCGCCCCGGCCCCCAGCGGCCTGGACACCCGGCAGCTGTACGTGAACGGCGTACGCGCCCAGCGCGCCACGGGCTCTCTGCCGGTGTCGGTGAAGCAGACGGCGACCGGGTACACCACGGCGTCCGGCGACCCCATGGCCGGCTGGCGCAATCGGTCGGCGATCGAGTTCGTCTACCGGGGCGGGCTCGGACTGTGGACCGAGCCACGCTGTCCGGTCGCCTCGGTCACCAGTGCCGCCATCACCATGGCCCAGCCCTGCTGGAACAACTCCACCCAGCGGGTCATGCGCACCGACGACTCGGGCCGCACGTACAACCTCGTCGGGCGCAAATCGATCACCGAGGCACCTACGGCGGTGGAGAACGCCTACGAACTCCTCGACAAGCCCGGTGAGTTCTACCTGGACAGGACCGAGCACCGCTTCTACTACATCCCGCGTTCCGGGCAGGACCTGACCAGCGCGGACGTCGAGGCACCCTCGCTGGACACCCTCGTGGCGACCTCCGGCAAGGCCTCGGACGAACCCAGTCACATCGGCTTCCAGGGCATCCAGTTCAGCTACGCGAACTACACGACCTCCAACACCGGCACGGGCTTCTCCGAAATCCAGGCGACGTACCAGGTCACCGGCACCACGGGCTACGCCACCCAGGGGCTGTGCACCTTCGTGTCGGGCGGCACCTGCCCGTACGGCAACTGGACGAAGATGCCGGGCGCGGTGCGGTTCACCTACGACAGCAGCATCCACTTCGACCACGACTACTTCGTCCATCTCGGGGCGGCCGGACTCGACCTCGGCAACGGCTCGCAGAACGACACCGTCACCGCCTGCGTGTTCACCGACATCTCCGGCAACGGTCTCGACCTGGGCGGCGTGGACATCCCCCAGCCCAGCAATGCGGCACAGCACACCAGCGGGATCACCGTGAAGGACAGCCACTTCTACGACACCGCCACCGAGTACCACGGCGGGGTCGCCATCGACGCCGGATACATCGAGACCTCGACGATCACCCACAACCAGATCGATCATGTGCCCTACACGGCCATCTCCATCGGCTGGGGCGGCTGGCCCGACAAGGTGAGCCTGCCCGCACAGCCCAACTACTCGAACAACAACACGATCTCGTACAACCTGATCCACGACCACATGTCGCTGCTCGGCGACGGCGGCGCCGTCTACACGAACGGCATCACCGGCACCTCGATGGCCAACGGTGAGAAGGTCGTCGGCAACGTCGTCCACGACCAGCTCAACACCTCGGGCGGCCACGTGCTGTACACCGACAACGGCGCCACCTACGTCTCGATCCTCGGTAACGCGGTGTGGAACATCAACGTCTCGCCGTGGGGCAGCAAGCACGTGAACTACACGGCGGGCGACGGAACGTACGACCCCACGGACATCGAGGGCAACTACTGGCCCAACGGTCCGTCCGACTACGACAACAAGAAGGTGCTGATCAAGGACAATCACGCCGTCACCGGGTCGGCGCAGGTTCCGTCGAGCATCATCGCGGCGGGCGGCATCGAGTCGCAGTACCAGGCGATCCTCTCCTGGCAGCCGGCCTGACGGGAAGAGAGCGGCGGACAACCGCGGGCCTGTCCCGGAAAGTGCGGGGCAGGCCCACCCCGGTCAGCGGTGGGCAGCGCGGTTCATCTCGACGACGTCCTCCAGGGAGGGGTCGGCGGCGAGGGCGGCGAAGCGCTCCGCCAGGCTCTCCCGGACAGCCGTGTCCTTGGCACGATCGGCAGCGGCCAGGGCTGCCGGCAGTTCGGCCAGGGTCAGTTCGGTGCAGTAAGCGGGGCCCATCGGCTGCTGACGCCAGGAGTCGGCCGGCGCTCCCGCGTCGTAGGGGTCGAATCCGGTGTCGTCCACCAGCCGCATGGCCAGACGCTTCGCTTCCTCCGAATCGCCGCTGACCGGGATGGCGATGCGGCCCGTGGTGCCCGCCGGGACACCCTTCGTTCGCTGCGTATCGGCCAGTGCGGCGTTCCACGCCTTGACCACGGGGCGCCCAAGGAGCTCGGAGGTGTACACGCTCTCCACCGCACCTCCCTCAACCGCCTCGATCCGCCCGCTGAGGTGGGGGTAGTAGTTGGAGGTGTCGATGACCACCGTCTCGGCGGGGACGGAGGTGAACAGGTCGGCCAGCTGTCCCGCCGCTCCGAAGGGGATGGCCAGGATGACGGCGTCCCTGTCCTTGACGGCGTCGTCAAGGGCCACGGCGCGGGCGCCGGTCTCCAGCACGCCGGGCGCGACGGCCGCGGGCCCGTGGGCACCGGCCACCTGGACGTCGTGACCGGCCGCGCCCAGCTTGCGCGCGAGATTGCCCCCGATCGCTCCGGCGCCGACAACAGATATTTTCACGATTCACACCTTCAAAAGACGTACGGCATTCAGGGCGACGGTCAGGCCGTGTTCAGCAGGTCGGCCACTACGTCGGGGCGTTCCAGGGCGATGAAGTGGCCTGCCTTCGGCACCTGAGTGAAGTCGGCGGCCGGCAGCAGCTGTCGGTTGGCCTCCCGGTCGGAGGGGCGGGACCAGTCCTTCTCGCCGTAGACGAGGTGGACGGGGGCCTTGATCCCGGGGTAGCGCGAGCGGGCCGCGATGAGGCTGGGCAGGGCCTGGTACACGCCCCGGGCGACGGTGGGGTAGCCGGGGCGGCGGCCCACCTGGAGGAGTTCGTCCACGTAGTCCCCCCGCAGCGCGCTCTTGTCGCCGAGGCCGCCCTGCAGGATCGCGCGCAGGGCGGGCCTGGGCTCCACCCCGGCGATCACCGGGCCCACTCCTGGCGCGAGGACGCCGCTGACCACCACGCGGGCCAGGAGACCGGAGCGGGCGATACCGCCGCGGAAGTCGTAGGTGTTCACGGCGACGACGCGGCGCACCCGCTCCGGCAGATCGGCCGCGGTGGTCAGGGCGAGTACCGCGCCCATGGACTCCCCCACCAACGTCACGTCGTGCAGGTCGAGTTCGGTCAGGAGCCGCTCGACGCCCGCGCGCATGGACGGCTCGTCGTACGACGCCCCGGGCACGATCTCGGAGTAGCCCATGCCCGGCAGATCCAGGGCATGGACGGTGTACCGGTCCGCGATCAGCGGGATGAGGTGGCGGAAGTGCTCGGCCTGCGTGCGCACGGTGTGCAGCAGGACCAACGGGGCGCCGCTGCCCGCCTTGAGGTAGCGCAGGGTTCCCTCGCCGCCGCGCCCCGCGCGCGGGGCGATGGTGTGGCTCGTCGTCCCCGGGATGTGGATCGAGGGACGTGACTCGTGGGCGGCCATCTCGCGGACTCCTTGGGGCGTAGCGGGAAACCGATCAGTTCCAACAAGGTAAACCGATCGGTTTCCCTGCGCAAGTCCAGCAGTGCGCTCCGGTATCGCCAGAGCGCGCCGCTCGCTTGCGCCGAGGAAACCGATCTGTTTACCTAAGCGGACACCGATCGGTTTCCGACCTGCGGGTCGGCCATCAGCCAGCAACCAAGGGGAACAGTGAGTACGACCTACGACCGCGGGGCACCCGCCTCCGGGAAATCACACTCGGGCCGGCGCGGCTCACATGCCGTGCGCTGGTGGGTGCTTGTCGTGCTGGGCACGGCGCAGCTCATGGTCACGCTCGACGCGACCGTCGTGAACATCGCGCTGCCCGCGGCGCAACATGACCTCGGCTTCGGCGACGGGAGCCGGCAGTGGGTGATCACGGGCTACGCCCTGGCCTTTGGCAGCCTCCTGCTGATCGGCGGCCGACTCGGTGATCTGCTCGGCCGACGGACCACCTTCGTGACCGGCCTGATCGGTTTCGCGGGCGCATCCGTCCTGGGCGGCGCGGCCGGCAACTTCGGCATCCTCGTCACGGCACGGGTGGCCCAGGGACTCTTCGCCGCATTGCTCGCGCCCGCGGCACTCTCGCTGCTCAGCGTGACTTTCACCGACCCGGCCGAGCGGCCGAAGGCCTTCGGCATCTTCAGCGCGCTGGCCGGTGCCGGCGGCGCGGTGGGTCTGCTGCTCGGCGGCATGCTCACCGAATGGGCGTCGTGGCGCTGGGTCATGTACGTCAACGTCGTCTTCGCGGCGATCGCACTGGTCGGCGCGGTGCTGCTGCTGGCCAAGCCCGCACTGACCGAGCGGCCCAGACTCGACATTCCCGGCACCGCCGCCGTGAGCGCGGCCCTGTTCGCCATCGTCTACGGCTTCGCACACGTCGAATCCACGAGCTGGACCAACCCGGTCACCCTCGGCTCCATGATCACCGGTGTGGTGCTGCTCGCGGTGTTCGTGTGGCTGGAGTCCCGGGCCGCCCATCCGCTGCTGCCGCTGCGGCTCGTGCTTGACCGGACCCGCGGTGGTTCGTTCCTGGCGGTGTTCGTCATCGGCATGGGAATGTTCTCGATCTTCCTGTTCCTGACCTATTACCTCGAGGCCGGCATCGGCTACTCGCCGATCAAGACCGGTCTGGCGTTCCTGCCGATGGTCGCGAGCATCGTCGCCGCCTCGACCACGGCGCCTTCACTGCTGCTGCCCCGGGTCGGTCCGAAGATCGTGATCAGCGGGAGCTTCCTGGTCGCCGCATCCGGTATGGCCCTGCTGACCCGGCTCGCACTGGACAGCACCTACGTCGCCCACATCATGCCCGGCATGATCCTGCTGGGGCTCGGCCTCGGCGGAGTGATGACCACCGCGTTCCAGGGCGCGACGGCGGGCATCCACCATGAGGATTCGGGCGTCGCCTCGGCGCTGATCAACACCGGCCAGCAGGTGGGCGGTTCGATCAGCACGGCACTGCTGACCACCGTCGCCTCATCGGCCACGGCCGACTACCTGTCCTCGCACAAGCCGGGCGCACTGACCGTGGCCCGGGCCGGGGTCGAGGGCTATACGGCCACCCTGGCCTGGGGCGCCGGGTTCTTCGTGATCGGTGCTGTCCTTGCAGCCCTCCTGATACCGAGTGCGCCGCTGGCGCCGTCGGAGGGCGAACCGGTGGTCGCCCACTGAGTCCGGATCCGAAGGTGAGAAACGCCCTGTGCTGATGGGTGCCGTGCTCCCAAGGCACCCATCAGCAAGGCGTAAACCGATCGGTTTTCAATGGGGCGGAATCGAGTTAACCTCGCCCCATGACCACCGAGGCGAAGTCAAGCTCCCGAGAGCGGCTGCTGGAGGCAGCAGCCACGCTCACCTACCGAGACGGCGTCAACATCGGCGTCGACGCGCTGTGCAAGGCGGCGGGGGTGTCGAAGCGCTCCATGTACCAGCTGTTCGA
>NZ_JBEXXQ010000006.1:0-261541 GCF_040630525.1 Streptomyces sp. NPDC005799 | reverse complement strand
CCGCGGGCGGGCGGGGGGGGGGGGGGCCGCGGGGGGCGGGCCGGGGGGGGGGGCCCGGCGGGGGCCCCCCCCCCGCGGGGGGTCCCGCCCCCCGCGGCGGGACCGGTGACCGGAGGTGACGTCACCTCAGTTCACCCCCTGTCGCCGGGCGATCTGCTTGGCCTGGCTGACCGCGTCCTTCCAGGCGTCGTCGGGCTTCTTGCCCTTGGCCTCGATGTTGGTCAGCTCCGTCATGTAGGGGGCCATGACGGCGGCGTCGGCGGGCGCCTCATAGCTGTCCGGGATGGCCTTGGCGGCCGGGCCGAAGACCTCGATGATCTTCTGTCCGCCGAAGAAGGCGTCGGGACCGGTCATGGCCGGCATCGCATAGGCGGCCGGCGCGGCCGGGAAGATCGCGGCGTCGGTGAATCCGCGGGCGTCGTTGGCGGGGCTCAGGATCCAGCTGATGATCTTGAACGCCTCTTCGGGGTTGCGGCACTGCTTGGGCAGGGCCAGGTAGGAGCCGCCCTGGTTGGCCGGTCCGACCGGGTTGGCGCAGACCCGCCACTTGCCCTTGGTCTGCGGGGCGGCCTGCTCGATGTCCAGCGCGTGCCAGGCCGCGCCGAGCTCGGTGAGCAGGTTCTTGCCGACGGCGGCGTTCCAGGTGTTGTCGTTGATCTTGGCGTCGATGCCCAGCGTGTAGGGGCGGACCGCCGTGGTCCACGCCGAGCGGATGTGGTCCTGGTCGCCGATGAAGTGGTTGTTCTTGTCGATGAACCGCTGGGTGCCCTGGCCGACCGCGATGTTGAACACGGAGCCGATGTTGTTGACCAGGTAGGTGCCGGGGTTCTTCTTCTGCAGCTCGGTGCCGAGCTGGAAGTAGTCGTCCCAGGTCTTGACCAGCGCCGCGACCTTGGCGGGGTCGGTGTCCACCCCGGCCTTGGCGAAGAGGTCCTCGCGGTAGAAGAGTGCGGTGGGGCCTATGTCGATCGGGAAGCCGATCTGCTTGCCGTCCTTGGTCTGCGCGAGCTTGGTCTTCCAGCCCAGGTACTGGGAGGAGAGCTTGTTGAAGCCCAGGTCGTTCAGGTCCAGGAAGCGGCTGGCGTTGGGCAGGAAGGACGCGATGTCCTCGCCCTTGATGCCGGTGATGTCCGGCACGGAGGTGCCCGCGGCGAGGGTGGTGGTGAGCTTCTGCTTGAAGTCGCCGCCGATGGACGCGGTGGTCAGTGAGACCGACGAGGCGAAGTGGGTCTTCGCCTCCGCGACCACCTTGTCGCTGAGCGCGCCGCCCCAGTACCACAAGGTGAGGTTCTTGCCGTTCTTGGTGCCGCCCGAACCGGAGCTGCCGCCGCAGGCGACGGTCAGTCCGGACGCGGCCGCGGTCAGCGCGGCGGCCTGGAGGAAGCCTCTACGTGAAAGGTCCACGGGTCACTCCTGTTGTTCCTGTTCGTGGTGCTGAGGGGCGTTGGACTGTGGGGGCGTTGTGAGGGTCAGTGCTGCCGGGGCGGGGTGACCGGGGCGTGGCGCACCGGCGGCCCGACGTCCGCCGGCAGACGGTCTGCGAGGAAGCCGTACGTCTTGCGCAGGCCGGGGTCGGTCAGCGAGCGCCACCAGCGGTCGACGCCGTACCAGCCGGGGGCCGCGAGGGCGCCGCCGTGGTGCTGGACGGACAGTCCGGCCGCGAGGACGGCGAACCGCAGCCGTTCCTCCAGCGGCCAGCCGCCGAGGGAGGCGGCGACGAAGCTCGCGCCGAAGACGTCTCCGGCGCCCGTCGGGTCCAGGACGTCGACGTCCAGGGCCGGGACCTCGGCGTACTCGCCGGTGGTCTGGTCGACGGCCATCGCGCCGTCCCCGCCGCGGGTGACGACCGCGACCGGCACCAGCTCGGAGAGCGTGCCCAGGGCCGCGACCGCGCTGTCGGTGCGGGTGTAGGCCATCGCCTCGGCCTCGTTCGGGACGAAGGCGTGGCACAGGGCCAGCTGGTCCAGAAGGTCCTTCGACCACTCCTGGGTGGGGTCCCACCCGACGTCGGCGAAGATCTGCGTGCCGTTCGCGGCGGCCTTGGCGAGCCACTCGCGGGGCTCGGCCTCGAGGTGCACGAGGGCGGTGCGTGCCTCGGGCGGGTCGCCCATCAGCACGTCCTGCGAGTACGGCGGCTCCTGGCCGTGGGTGACCAGGGCCCGGTCGTGACCGGCGGCCAGCGAGACGGTGACCGGGGTGGGCCAGCCGTCCGCGGTGCGGGAGAGCGAGAGGTCGATGTCCTCCTGGTCGCACAGCACGTCCCGGCAGTACTCGCCGTAGAAGTCGTCGCCGAAGACCGCGGCGAGGGAGGTGCGCAGACCGAAGCGGGACGCGGCCACCGCGAGGTTCGCGATGCCGCCGGGGCCGCAGCCCATGCCGGCCGTCCAGATCTCCTCACCCGGGGTCGGGGGCTTCCCGAGGCCGGTGAGGACGAGGTCGTAGAAGAGCAGCCCGGTCAGGAGCACGTCGGGCCTGTCGTCGTCCACGCGAAGTGCCTCTCGTCAAAACTCGTCAATTTCGATGACGGGAATCGTGCGCTGCTCCGGGAGATTGGTCAATACCCGAGCAGAACTGAGCATGGATTTGATTGAAGATGACGAGTAGTGTTCACGCCGTGCTGGCAGAACGACGACACCAACTCATCCTGCGGGCCCTGCGCTCCGGTGGTCCCGCGTCCGTGACCGATCTCTCCGAGCAGCTGGGTGTGAGCCCCGCCACGATCAGGCGCGACCTGGTCAAGCTCGAGGAGGACGGCATGCTCACGCGCGTGCACGGCGGCGCCGTCGTGGAGGAGGGCGATCAGCCCTTCGCCGAGGTCGCCGAGGTGCGCGTGGCCGAGAAGGACGCCATAGCCGAGCGCGCCGCGGCCATGGTCGCCGACGGCCAGTCGGTGCTGCTGGACATCGGCACCACCGCCTTCCGGCTCGCCCGCCAGCTGCACGGCCGCCGCCTCACGGTGATCACCAGCAACCTGGTGGTCTACGAGGAGCTCGCCGACGACGAGGGCATCGAGCTGGTGCTGCTCGGTGGCATGCTCCGCCGCGAGTACCGCTCCCTGGTCGGTTTCCTCACCGAGGACAACCTGCGCCAGCTCCACGCCGACTGGCTCTTCCTCGGCACCAGTGGAGTGCGTCCGGGTGGGCAGGTGATGGATACGACGGTCGTCGAGGTGCCGGTGAAGCGGGCCATGATCAAGGCCAGCGACAAGGTCGTCCTGCTCGCCGACGCCGCCAAGTTCCCGGGTACGGGCATGGCGAAGGTCTGTGGTCCCGAGGACCTGGACGTGGTGGTCACGAACGCCCCGGCCGACCCGGCGACCCGCTCCTCCCTGGAGGAGGCGGGCGTCGAGGTGGTCGAGGCAGGAAAGGTGCAAGAGTGAAGCTGACGATTCTGGGCGGCGGCGGGTTCCGCGTGCCGCTCGTGTACGGCGCCCTCCTGGGCGACCGCGGCGAGGGCAGGGTCACCGAGGTCGTGCTGCACGACCTGGACGCCGGCCGGCTGTCCGCGGTGACCCGGGTCCTCGCCGAGCAGGCCGCCCGGGTCGAGGACGCCCCCGCGGTGACCGCCACGACCGACCTCGACGAAGCCCTGCGCGGCGCCGACTTCGTGTTCTCGGCGATCCGGGTCGGCGGCCTGGAGGGACGGGCGGACGACGAGCGGGTGGCCCTCGCCGAGGGCGTCCTCGGCCAGGAGACGGTCGGCGCGGGCGGCATCGCCTACGGCCTCAGGACCGTCCCGGTCGCCGTGGACATCGCCCGTCGGGTGGCCCGGCTCGCCCCGGACGCCTGGGTCATCAACTTCACCAACCCGGCCGGTCTGGTCACCGAGGCCATGTCCCGCCACCTCGGCGACCGCGTCATCGGCATCTGCGACTCGCCGGTCGGCCTCGGCCGCCGTATCGCCCGGGTGCTGGGCGCCGACCCGGGGGAGGCGTGGATCGACTACGTCGGCCTCAACCACCTCGGCTGGGTGCGCGGCCTGCACATCGCGGGCCGCGACGAGCTGCCCCGGCTGCTCGCCGACCCCGACCTGCTCGGCTCCTTCGAGGAGGGCAAGCTCTTCGGCACCGACTGGCTGCAGTCCCTCGGCGCGATCCCGAACGAGTACCTGCACTACTACTACTTCAACCGCGAGGCCGTCCGCGCCTACCAGCAGGCCGAGAAGACCCGCGGCGCCTTCCTGCGCGACCAGCAGGCCCACTTCTACGAGGAGATGCGCGACCCCGGAGCCCAGGCCCTCGCCGCCTGGGACCGCACCCGGGCCGAGCGCGAGGCGACGTACATGGCCGAGAACCGGGAGACCGCGGGCGCCGGCGAACGCGAGCCCGACGACCTCTCCGGCGGCTACGAGAAGGTCGCCCTCGCCCTGATGCGGGCCATCGCCCGCGACGAGCGCACGACCCTGATCCTCAACGTCCGCAACCGCACCACGCTCTCCGTCCTCGACACCGACGCCGTCATCGAGGTGCCCTGCCTGGTCGACGCCAACGGCGCGCACCCGGTCTCCGTGGCCCCGCTGCCCGACCACGCCACCGGGCTGGTCTGCGCGGTCAAGGCCGTCGAGCGCGAAGTGCTCGCCGCCGCCGAGTCCGGCTCCCGGACGACGGCCGTCAAGGCCTTCGCCCTCCACCCCCTGGTCGACTCCGTCAACGTGGCGAGACGATTGGTCGAGGGCTACACGGCCGTTCACCCCGGCCTGGCCTACCTCAAGTAAGCTCCCGCGCGGAAAGCGCTTTCTCCTCGCTTTCTCCCCGCCTTCCCCCTGGAGACCTTTCATGCACGACGAACGCCGCCGGATCGAAGAGCGCGCCGAGCGCCTCCACACCCAGCGCATCCAGCCCGCGGTCTACGCGGCCACCGTCCCCTTCGAGGTGGAGGCCTGGCAGGCCCCGGGGGAGCCGGTCTCCTTCGAGGAGGCCGCGGCCGCGCCGTACGCCCCCTTCGCCATGGACACCCCCTGGGGTCCGCCGTGGGGCACCACCTGGTTCCGGATGCGCGGGCAGGTGCCCGCCGAGTTCGCCGGCCGGCGCGTCGAGGCCGTCATCGACCTCGGCTTCGTCGGCGACTGGCCCGGCAACCAGGCCGAGGCCCTGGTCCACCTCACCGACGGCACCCCGCTGAAGGCGGTCAACCCGCTCAACCAGTACGTCCCGATCGCCAACCCGGCCTCGGGCGGCGAGGAGATCCACTACCTGGTCGAGGCCGCCTCCAACCCGGACATCCTCGCCAACAACTTCGCCGAGCCGACCCCGCTGGGCGACGTCCTCACCGCCGGCGACAAGCCCCTCTACACTTTCAAGCGCGCCGACATCGCCGTCCTCGACGAGGAGGTCTGGCACCTCGACCTGGACCTGCAGGTGCTGCGTGAGCTGATGGCGGAGCTCGGCGAGCACGACCCACGCCGGCACGAGATCCTGCACGCCCTGGACCGCGCGCTGGACCTGCTGGACCTGGACGACGTCTCCGGCTCGGCCGCCGCCGTGCGCGAGGCGCTGAAGCCGGTGCTGGCCAAGCCCGCCAACGCCAGCGCCCACATCGTCTCCGGCGTCGGCCACGCGCACATCGACTCCGCGTGGCTGTGGCCCATCCGCGAGACCAAGCGCAAGACCTCCCGCACCTTCTCCAACGTCACCTCGCTGGCCGACGAGTACGAGGAGTTCGTCTTCGCCTGCTCCCAGGCCCAGCAGTACGAGTGGGTGCGCGACAACTACCCGAAGGTCTGGGCCCGCATCCAGGAGTCCGTGAAGAAGGGCCAGTGGGCGCCGGTCGGCGGCATGTGGGTCGAGTCCGACGGCAACCTGCCCGGCGGCGAGGCCATCGCCCGCCAGCTGGTCCATGGCAAGCGGTTCTTCATCGAGCACTTCGGCGTCGAGACCAAGGGCGTCTGGCTGCCCGACTCCTTCGGCTACAACGCGGCCTACCCGCAGCTCGCCAAGCTCGCCGGCAACGAGTGGTTCCTGACCCAGAAGATCTCCTGGAACCAGACCAACACCTTCCCCCACCACACCTTCTGGTGGGAGGGCATCGACGGCACCCGCATCTTCACCCACTTCCCGCCCGTCGACACCTACAACGCCCGCTTCAGCGGTGAGGAGATGTCCCGCGCGGTCCGCAACTACGCCGAGAAGGGCAACGCCACCCGTTCCCTCGCCCCCTTCGGCTGGGGCGACGGCGGTGGCGGCCCCACCCGCGAGATCATGGAACGCGCGCGCCGGCTGGCCGACCTGGAGGGCTCGCCCAAGGTCGTCGTCGAGCACCCGGACGAGTTCTTCGCCAAGGCCCGCGAGGAGTACCCGGACGCCCCCGTGTGGGTGGGCGAGCTCTACCTGGAGCTGCACCGCGCCACCTACACCTCCCAGGCCCGCACCAAGCAGGGCAACCGCCGCTCCGAACACAAGCTGCGCGAGGCCGAGTTGTGGGCGACGACGGCCGCGCTGCACGCACCGGGCTACACCTACCCGTACGAGAAGCTGGACCGGCTGTGGAAGACGGTGCTGCTGCACCAGTTCCACGACATCCTGCCGGGCTCCTCGATCGCCTGGGTGCACCGCGAGGCGGAGGCCGAATACGCGCGCGTCGCCGAGGAGTTGGAGGCGCTGACCGCCGAGGCGGTGGCCGCGCTGGGCGCGGGCGGCACCCGGGTGTTCAACACCAGCCCCTTCGACCGCGCCGAGGTCATCCGCACGGCGACGGGTTTCCCGACGTTCGTCGAGGTACCGGCAGGCGGCAGCGCGCCGGTCGCGGCGGCCGAACCCCCGGCCCCCGTCACGGTGAACGGCCGCGTGCTCGACAACGGCCTGGTGCGCGTCCAGGTCGCCGAGGACGGCACCCTCGCCTCCGTCCGCGATCTGCGCGCCGGGGGCCGCGAGGTCCTCGCCGAGGCGGGCAACCTGCTCCGCCTGCACACCGACCTGCCCAACTACTGGGACGCCTGGGACGTCGACAAGCACTACAAGAACCGCTACACGGACCTGCTCGACGCCGACGCGGTGGAGATCGCCGACGAGGACCCGCTGCTCGGCTCGATCCGCGTCACGCGCTCCTTCGGCAAGGGCTCGACGATCGTCCAGACGATCACGCTGCGCGCCGGCAGTGCCCGCATCGACTTCGAGACGGACATCGACTGGCACGAGGCGGAGAAGTTCCTCAAGGCCGGCTTCCCGGTCGACATCCGCGCCCCGCACTCCTCCGCGGAGATCCAGTTCGGCCACATCCAGCGGCCCACGCACACCAACACCAGCTGGGAGGCGGCCCGTTTCGAGGTCTCCGGCCACCGCTGGGTGCACGTCGGCGAACCCGGCTACGGCGTCGCGGTCATCAACGACTCCACCTACGGCCACGACGTCTCCCGCACGGTCCGCGAGGACGGCGGTACGACCACCACGGTCCGCCTCAGCCTGGTCCGCGCCCCGCGCATCCCGGACCCGGGCGCCGACCAGGGCCGCCACCGCCTCACCTACTCGCTGCTGCCCGGCGCGAGCATCGAGGACGCGGTGGCCGAGGGCTACGCCCTCAACCTCCCGCTGCGCGTGGCCGATTCGGCGGGCGAGCCGGAGCCGGTGGTCTCCGTGGCCGGTGAGGGCGTCACCGTCGAGGCGGTCAAGCTGGCCGACGACGAGTCCGGTGACGTGGTGGTACGGCTCTACGAGTCCCGCGGCGGCCGCGCGAGCGGCGTCCTGCGCACCGGCTTCCCGCTGACCGGCGCCCAGGTGACCGACCTGCTGGAGCGGCCCCTGGAGGACGCGGAGGTCGTGGACGGCGGCGTCCCCGTGTCCCTGCGCCCCTTCCAGATCCTGACGCTCCGGCTGCGCAGGGGCTGAGGGATGGCCATGCAACCGTGGTTCACCGACGCCAAGTTGGGGATCTTCGTGCACTGGGGCATCTATGCCGTCGACGGCGTCCAGGAGTCCTGGTCCTTCTACGACGACATCGTGCCGCACGAGCAGTACATGTCCCAGCTGCAGCGGTTCACCGGCGCGAACTACGACCCGAGGGCGTGGGCGGACCTGTTCGCCCGCGCCGGGGCGAAGTACGCGGTCCTGACGAGCCGTCACCACGACGGTGTGGCCCTGTGGGACACCGCGTACGGGGACCTCAACCTCGGCAAGGACTACATCGGCCCCTACGCCGACGCCCTGCGCGAGAAGGGCCTCAAGGTCGGCCTCTACTACTCCCACTCCGACTGGAACCACCCCGACTACGCCTCCACGCGCAAGCCGGGCCGCCCGCCGGAGCTGGAGGACAACCGCTACTCCGAAGTGGCGGCCGAGGACGAGGACCTGGCGGCGTGGGAGAGGTTCATCGCCTACCGCGACGGCCAGATCACGGAGATCGCCTCGCGCTTCCGCCCCGACCTGATGTGGTTCGACGGCGAGTGGGACCGCAGCGAGGAACAGTGGCGCATCCCCGAACTGGCCGCGCTGATCAGGTCGTACGTCCCGCACGTCGTCTTCAACGCCCGCATGCTCAGCGAGGGCGATTACGCGACGCCGGAACAGGGCGCCCCGATCGTGCCGCCGGACGGCCCCTGGGAGCTGTGCCTGACGATCAACGACTCGTGGGGATACCAGCACCAGGACCACAACCACAAGTCGCTCGCCCAGCTGATCCGCTACTTCACCGAGACCATCGGTGGGGGCGGCAACCTGCTGCTCGACGTCGGTCCGATGGAGGACGGCACCATCCCGCAGCCGCAGGTCGAGCGGCTGGAGGGCCTGGGGCAGTGGATCCGCCGGCACGCGGAGGCGGTGTACGGGACGGTGCGCGGGCTGCCGGCCGGGCACCACTACGGCCCGAGCACCCTCTCCGCCGACCGCCGCACCCTCTATCTCACCCTGTTCGACGCCCCGCGGGCGGAGATAGGCGTCCGGGGCCTGGCGACGGGGGTCCGCCGGGTGACCGTCCTGGGCACCGGCACCGAACTCGGCCACCGGGTCGTGGGCGGACTGCACGAGGCGGTCGGCGTGCTGTGGATCGACCCGCCGGGGGAGGCGGATCTCGATCCCTGTGCCACGGTGCTGGCCGTGGAACTGGAGGGGGAGTTGGAGCTGTACCGGGGGTCGGGCCGCTTCTGACGACCGCTCACAGATAGCCGTCCCGGCTCTCGTCACGCCGCTTCCGGGCTTCCCGCCGTTCTCGCACCAGTTCGGCCAGGGGAGCCCGGAGCGCGTAGATCCCCACCAGGGCGCCGGCGATGCCCGCCGCCGTGAACAGCCAGTCCCGCATCGAGGTGAAGCGGTGGGACCAGGTGTCGTGCACGTTCAGGCGCACGTCGATCGGCGGGTTGAGCGTCTCCAGGGCGCGCCCTGTTTCCCCTTGGTACGTGATGACGGTGAGGCCGAGTTCGTAGTCGCCCGGCTCGTCGGCGGACACGCTCCACTGCCACACCGCGGACTCTCCCGGCCCGGCGATGGGCTGCCTCGCCTCGGACAGCAGGACCGCCCGCACCTTCTGGCTGTCCGCCGTCAGCCGGGCGCCCTGCATCCCGCCCACCCGGAAGACACGTGTCTGAACGGCCATCCGCACGGCGCGCCGTGACTTCTCGCCGCGCGCGGTGAGGACGACGTCGTACCGCAGGCTGCCACCGACGGGCACCGAGACGGAGGGGGCGTAGGAGAGGGAGCCGTCGAGGAGGTGTTTGCGGTCGTTGACGATCGAGGCCAGTAAGTCGGCCTGGCTCCGTCCCGGCCCCAGGTCCTTCTCGTCGCCGGGCACCCCGCAGGCGGCCAGAAGGAGCAGCAGACACCCACAGGCAGCGATGCTTCTTCTCACCCCTGAGCAGCCCCCGAATCCGCCGTCAGCCCGGACCACGGGAGAACCCCCGCGGCGGGGAAGGATTCTTCCCGCCGCGGGGGCCCGGGCACCAGCCCTGCTTCCAGCCGTCGTCAGCCGGTGAAACCGGCCGTGATCGAGGTGAACTGCCAGGTGTTCTGGCTGATTCCGGAGCAGTTGCTCACCACGCCGCCGCCCGGGCACGGCCGGTCGCGGTTGACCGCCCAGTACGCGAGCCGGGCGATGTGGTGGGAGTTGGCCCAGTCCTTGATCTGGGTCCAGATCGCCGGAGTGGTGTTCTCCTGCTGGTCGGACAGCCCGTTCATGCCCGAGATGCCGATGTGCGCGTACGCGGTGGCGTCGTCCCAGCCGAAGGTCGACTTCAGCTTGGCCTTCAGCCCCTCGGCCGCGTTCACCGTGTTGCCGTACATGTCCGAGCCGCCGCCGAAGTCGAACGGCATGATCGTGAAGACGTCGATGTTGGCGCCGAGCGACTGGGCCTGCTCGATGAGCCGGTTGCCGTAGTACGTCGGCCCGGTGGTGGACGTGCCGAAGGTGACGATCGTCCTGAGGCCGGGGTTGTTGGCCTTGACGGTCTTCAGCGCGGTCAGGATCCTCGCCTGCACGGCCTCGTTCTCGAACTCGTCGGTGTTCTCGATGTCCATGTCGACGGCCTTCAGGCCGTAGGCGTCGATCACCTTCTGGATGGCACCGGCGAGGGCGCTCGCCGAGGAGCAGTTGGCGCCGAGCTTGCTGCCCTGCCAGCCGCCGAACGAGGGCACGATGTCACCGCCCGCGGACCGGACGGCGTTGATCGCGCTCTGGTCGGCGCCCCCGGTCAGCGGCCGGCTGCCGTCCCAGGCCGGGGTGCAGCCGCCGGAGTCCAGTACGAAGGCCATGGTGAACCACTTGATGCCGGTCGCGCTCATCACCGTGCTCGGGCTCGGCGGATCCCCCCAGCCCTCGTACAGATAGGGCGCGGCCTGCTTGAACCCGCCTCCGCCGCCGGTCCCGGCGTCCGTCGTGACACTCACGGCGTTGGAGGCCCCCGAGACGTTCCCGGCCGCGTCCCGCGCCTTCACGGTGAAGGTGTAGGAGGTGCTGGGCGAGAGCCCGCTGACGGTCGCGGAGGTACCGGAGACGCTGAGCACGTTGTTCGAGCCGCTGTAGACGTCGTACGCCGTGACGCCCACGTTGTCGGTCGAGGCGTTCCACTTCAGCGACACGCTCGAGGAGGTCTTGCCGGTGGAGGTCAGACCCGTCGGCGCGGAGGGTGCCTGGGTGTCCGAGCCGCCGCCACCGCCGCCGGGCCCGTCGAGGCTGATGTCGTCGGCGTAGTAGGTCCCTTGCGCGTACCAGCCGTGGACGTAGATCGTCGCGCTGGTCTGCGAGGCGCCGGTCGTGAAGGACACGGACAGCTGGCTGTACGCCGACGGCGAGGTGGTCCACGTCGAGGCCCCGCCGTTCACGCCGAGGTAGACGTAGGAGCCGCGCACCCAACCGCTGAGACCGTACGTCGTGTTGGGCTGGACCGAGACGGTCTGGCTGCACTGCGCGTTGTCGCTGTCCGACACCGCGCCCTGCAGGGCCTTGGACCCGCCGTGCACGGGGGAGGAGACGACCGAGCCGAGGTTGCCGGTGCAGGTCCAGGGGGACAGACCGCCCGACTCGAAGCCGGGGTTGGTCAGGATGTTGGCCGCTTGGGCCGTGCCGGGAAGGGCGATGGCTCCGGCGAGCGCGAGAGCCGCGGAACCGACCAGTGCGAGGAGCCGACGTCGGGAACGTCTGAGTGTGTTGCGCACGCGATCTCCCTGAAGGAATGGGGGTGTTCGGGAGTGCAGAGAGCGGTACAGAGAGAACTGCAGGGGGGTGCGCAACAAAGTTGGTATGGACCAATCCTCTTGTCAAGGTGAACGGCGGAATTGGTCCATACCTGTGGGTGGGGGCTCAGCTCAGGACGGAAGCCGCGGCCTGAACCGGCTCGACGGGCGCGGGCACCGCCGGCAGCAGGGTCTCCGGCTCCTCCATCCGCTGCTGGGGAATCGACACCGGCCGCAGCGGCCGCGGGCCGGAGACCACCGTGTAGTCCTGCCCGAGGAACGGCGGCACCATCTCCCCGGGGTCCTCACCGAGCGCCAACTGAACAGCGGCCCAAGGGGCGTTGACCCCGCACAGCGACAGCTGGTGCAGTCCGCCGGCCGGCCGAGTGTTGACGTCCATGAGGACCGGACGGTCGCCGAACATCCGGAACTGGATGTTGGACAGATGGTGCAGCCCGAACCCCTCGGCGATCCGCCGCGCCGGCTCCAGCCACTGCTCGTGCAGCGTGAACCCGCGCCGACGGCCGTTCTTCGTCCGCCCCACGGCCAGCCGCACCCGGTTGTCGGGCCCGGTGAGGCAGTCCACCGAGACCTCCGGCTGCTCCAGCCGCGGCATCACGATCCAGTCGACCGGCTCCTCGGCCTGCTCCAGCGCCCCCACCACCAGATCGAGCGGCACATAGGGGCTGGGGAACCCGGTGAGATGCGCCATCGAGAAGGGCGCCCGGGTGACGACCCGGAAGCCCACCCCGCCCGCGCCGGACGCGGGCTTGAAGCACGCCTTGTGCCCGGCGGCCTCCAACTCCTCGACAGCGGCGAGGAGTTCGTCCGCCGTCCGCACCCGCCACCAGGACGGCACCGGCACCCCGATCGCCTGCACGGCCTCGTAGGCGGTCACCTTGTCCTCGAACACGGCGACGGCCTCGGGCGGCGGCGCGAGCAGGGCCGTACCCACGGCCTCGAAGTCGGCGCGGTGCGCCACGATCGCGGACTGGTGCAGACGCGGCACGAAGACGTCGATGGTGCGCCTGGCGCACTGGTCGAGGGCGAACTCGACGTAGGCGGCCGGGGACAGCCCCTCCGGCTCCAGGTCGGCCGTGTCGGCGGCGGCCAGCACGGGCGAGTCGGCGTCACCGTGGGTCGCGTGGATCTCGACCGCCCGATCACTCGGATTTCGCCGCAGCTGATCCATGAAGAACACGTTCTCCGCGTACGTGCGGTTGAGCCAGACGCGTACGCGAGAGACCATGCAGGGCCGTCCTTTCACGGTTCGCGGGCACAGCAGAGCAGCCCGTGCCCGGGCAGGGGAGTTGGAGGGTCACCAAACCGCCCCTGTGAAGGGAGACCGTGGCGTTGGTGTTGGGGCGATCATACGGCTTTCCCGGGGCCCCGCGTGCAACGTCCGTGTTACGGATTCGCCGGACCCGTGGACGGCCCGGTGCCGCCTTGTCCGCGCGCCGCGAATGTGCTCTGGTGGGACTCTCGGGCGTGCGGTGTGCGGAGGGGGCGAGTGGTGACGTCGAGGGCCGGTGGTGCCGGACGGCTGCTGGCCATCAGCGATCTGCACATCGGATACGCCGAGAACCGCGCCCTGGTCGAGGCGATGCGCCCGGAGACGGACGAGGACTGGCTGCTGGTCGCCGGTGACGTCTCGGAGACCGTCTCCGACATCCGCTGGGCCCTGAAAACCCTCGCCGGCCGCTTCGCCAAGGTCGTCTGGGCGCCCGGCAACCACGAGCTGTGGACCCACCCCAGCGACCCGGTCACCCTGCGCGGTGTCGCCCGCTACGAGCACCTCGTCGCGATGTGCCGCGACATCGGCGTCACCACGCCGGAGGACCCCTACCCCGTCTGGGAGGGCCCGGACGGACCCGTGGCCGTCGCCCCGCTCTTCCTCCTGTACGACTACAGCTTCCTGCCGGCCGGCTGCGCCACCAAGGAGGAGGGCCTGCGGTACGCGCACGGCACCGGCATCGTCTGCAACGACGAGTACCTCCTGCACCCCGACCCCCACCCGACCCGTGAGGACTGGTGCCGGGCCCGGGTCGCCGAGACCGAGCGCAGGCTCGCCGAGCTCCCCGCCGACCTGCCCACCGTCCTCGTCAACCACTACCCGCTGGACCGGCACCCCTGTGACGTGCTGTGGTACCCGGAGTTCGCCATGTGGTGCGGCACGGAGCTGACCGCCGACTGGCATCGCCGCTTCCGCGTCGAGACCATGGTCTACGGTCACCTCCACATCCCGCGGACCACCTGGCACGAGGGGGTCCGCTTCGAGGAGGTGTCCGTCGGCTACCCCCGCGAGTGGCGCAAGCGGCCGCACCCGCCGGGCCGGCCGCGCCGCGTACTGCCGAGGGAGGTCGGGGGCGGGTGATCGAGGAGCTGCTGCCGCACGAGGTCGTGGTCGTGGAGGTGCACGGCGACGACGGCACCGAGCCCGCCCCGCTGTACGCCGAGGAAGCGGCGGTCGTCGCGCAGGCCGTGCCCAAGCGCCGGCGTGAGTTCGCCCTCGTGCGAGCCTGCGCGCGGCGCGCCATGGAGAAGCTCGGTGTGCCCCCGCGGCCCGTACTGCCCGGCGAACGCGGCGCGCCGGTCTGGCCCGCCGGCCTGGTGGGCAGCATGACCCACTGCGAGGGCTACAGCGCGGCCGCCCTGGTCCGCGCAGCCGACCTGGCCTCCCTCGGCATCGACGCCGAACCCCACGGACCCCTGCCGGACGGTGTCCTGGACGCCGTGTCGCTGCCCGGCGAGGCGGACCGCCTGCGCCGGCTCGCCGACGAGCACCCGGAAGTCCACTGGGACCGGCTGCTGTTCAGCGCCAAGGAGTCCGTCTACAAGGCGTGGTTCCCCCTCACCGGGCGGTGGCTGGAGTTCACCGAGGCCGACATCGAGGTCTTCGTCGACGCGGGCGACGGGCCGCCGCACGGCGGTTTCCGCGCCGAACTCCTCGTCCCCGGGCCCCTGGTGGGCGGCCGACGGATCAACCGCTTCCAGGGCCGCTGGAGCGTCCGGCGGGGGCTGGTGGCGACGACGGTCACGGTCCCGCACACCGCGGACTGACCCCACGGAGCGGGGCCGTCACGGTTCGGGGCACCAGCTCTGCAACAGCCGGAAGAACTCCTCCTCGTTGCCCGTCAGGCCCGCCTCCGCCAGCGCCTGCTCCGCCTCGGCCAGCACCGAGGGCGGCACCACGGGTGGTCGGGCCTCGCCGGGCGGACCGTCGAAGGCGGCTCGTACGGTGTGCAGCAGCCGCAGATAGGCCTGTACTGCGGTGCGCTCGCGGTCGGTCAGTACAGCGGTGGGCATCGTCGGCTCTCCCCGTGTCGCGTCTCGGCTCGGTCGCTGCGCACCCCGGTATGGAGGGGTGCGACTCCAGCTTGCCGCCCGCCACTGACAATCGGGTCCGGCGACGGGTCCGTTCGCTCGCTTAGCGGAGCCGAAACCTCCTCGAAACCCCTGGTGGGAATGGGGTTCTACGCTGGAGGGCAGGGGCTTTCGGGCCGCTTGCCGGCGGTCGTGGAACGGGAGGCGAGGCATGGTCGACGTCTCGGGAAGGCGCCCGGCGCGGGCCGTGCGGCTGCGCCCGGTCGGCGAGGGCGAACTGGAGCTGCGGTACCGCGTGGTGCACGGATACCGGCGTGCCTTCCGGATGGCCGGTGAGGGCCCGGTCCTGGTCCTCGTCCACGGCATCGGCGACTCCTCGGCGACCTGGGCCGAGCTGATCCCCGACCTGGCCCGCACCCACACCGTCATCGCCCCCGACCTGCTCGGCCACGGCGCCTCCGACAAGCCGCGCGCCGACTACTCCGTGGCCGCGTACGCCAACGGCGTCCGGGACCTGCTCACCACGCTCGGCATCGAGTCGGCGACCCTGGTGGGGCACTCGCTGGGCGGGGGTGTGGCGATGCAGTTCGCCTACCAGTTCCCGGAGCGGACCGAGCGGCTGATCCTGGTCAGTGCCGGTGGTGTGGGGCGGGAGGTCAACCCCGTGCTGCGGCTGGTCTCGCTGCCGGGCGCCCATGTGATGCTGTCCGCACTGCGGCTGCCGGGGATGCGGATGCAAGTGGGGCTCGCGGTGCGGCTGATGAAGCTCATGGACACCGATCTCGGGCAGGACGCCGCCGAGTTGGTCGACCTCGTCGACGCCCTCCCGGACGAGACCTCCCGCAACGCCTTCATCCGTACCCTGCGGGCGGTGGTGGACTGGCGGGGGCAGGTCGTGACCATGCTCGACCGCTGCTATCTGACCGAGGGCATGCCGACCATGCTGATGTGGGGGGACCGGGACAGCGTGGTGCCGGTGCGGCACGCGTACGGGGCGCACGAGGCGATGCCGGGCAGCCGACTGGAGATCTTCGAGGGCGCGGGCCACTTCCCCTTCCACAGCGACCCGGCACGTTTCGTCTCCCTGGTCGAGGAGTTCACGGCCACGACCGCGCCGGCCGACTGGAGCCGCGAGCACTGGCGGGACCTGCTCGTCGAGGGCCGCCTCCACGACGGCAGGGAGCGCACCGCGGACCGGAACCTACGGGAGGCCAGCGAACGCAGCGCGACGTGACGGCCAGGGCCTGTTGCGAAAGTCCCGCCGTCCGCCCGGAAGGTGGGCCCAGCGGCGTCATGGGGCCCCCACGCGAGGTTGTTCGAGCGTGGGGGAGCGTGCCGGGCGTCGCGGGGCAGGCGGGCCCTTCGCCACCGGCCCTAGCCCTGCGGGCCCAGGTAGCCGAGGGAGGCCTCGATGCGGCCCGCCAGGTGGTCGCGCTGCACCGGCGCCCGGTGACCCGAACCGGCGAGCAGGGTGCGGCACTTGCTCGCCAGCAGCAGGCCGAAGCTCTCGGCCTGCTGCTCGTCGGCCTGGTCGAAGTGGCTGCGCGCGGCCACCGTGCGCACGGTGGCCCGCAGATCGATGTCGTCGTCCAGGAGGCGGGCGGCGACCCCTGCGCCGTCGACATGGTGGCGACCGTGGCCGGCCTGCATGTGCCACAGTTCGTGGCCCAGGATCACCAACTGGTGGTCGGGGGCGGTGCGTTCCTCGACGACGACCAGGTCCCGGTCCGTCATGTCCAGCCACAGGCCGCTCGCCGTGCCGGGCGGGAAGACGGCCGTACGGAAGTGGACCGGGCGGCCGCGGCGCCGGCTCATCGCCTCGCACAGGGCGGTGTGCAGGCCGGTGGGGGAGGCGGGGACGGGCAGGGTGAGTGCCGTGACCAGTTCGCCGCACAGGCGGCGCATGTCCTTGCCGATGCCCACGCGCTGCCCCCGGCTCACGACTCGGGCCGCTTGACGCTCTCCAGGAGCATGTCCAGCCACTCCGCCACCTTGTCGCGGTGCTGGTCGGTGGGCAGCTGGGCGGCCCGCCAGGCGATCCCGCGCACACCGTGGTCCTGCAGCAGCTTCTCCAGCGGGTCCTCGTCCGCCGACGCCGCCTCCCGCTCCGCGAGCCGCTGCAGCAGCTCCTGCTCGGTGCCCTGCAGGGCGACCGTGAGCGCCTCGGGGTCCTCGGCCGTGAGGAAGCCGGCGTGCACGCGGAAGAAGCGCTGCAGGGCGTCGCAGTGCTCCATCGTGGGGCGGCGGTCGCCGTTGATCAGGGCGCCGGCCTGCTGCCGGGACATGCCCGCGCCGTCGGCGATCTCCTGCTGGGTGTACTTGCGGCCGTTGGGTTTCAGCCGGGTGCGGCGCAGCAGGTCGAGCCGCTGCAGGAAGCGGGCCTGGACATCGGGTTCGCCCGCGGGGCGGCCCGCGAGGAGGGCCCGGACGACCGGTTCGGGCACGCCCGAGGCGCTGGACAGACGGCCGGTGTGGAAGACCTCCGCGTGCGGTACGCCGAGCCGGTCGGCGAGCGTGCCGACGCGTGCGACGACGGCCGGGAGCGCGGCGGTCGCCGACGTGGTGCCCGGAGCCTCGAAGCCTTCCGTCACCGACAGATCTCCTACGTTTCGCACAGGCTGCTCACAAGCGGATGCCGTGAACTTGACGGAGATTACCGGGTCGTTCGAACTCACATCCAGGTGTCGCCACAACTGTGGCCAATTTCAGCCGTCAACAGGCATGGAATGCCACGATAGTTGACATGGCTCCTGCCGGGGCCGCAGGATCAAGGCGCCGCGTGAAGGCCGCAGAGGCAAGAGGGGTGACCTCCCGATGGCGTATCAGGCAGGAGGGCAGCGGCCGGCACCGCGGCCCGTCCCCGAGAGTCCCGAGGCCCAGGCGTATCTGCAGGACTACGCCACCCTCCTGGAGGCCGTTCCCTTCCCCTCCGTCGTCGTCGACCACCGCTGGGACGTCGTTCTGACGAACAACGCTTTCGCGTCACTTTTCCGTGAGGTGGGCCCGCACCCGACGGCCATGCCGGGCGACAACCTCCTCCGGTTCGTGCTCTTCCATCCCGACGCGGCGAGCGTCCTCGGTGAGCACGAGTCGAGCTGGTGCCTGCCGATGCTCGCCCATTTCGCCGCCGCCGTCGAGTGCCACACCCACGACCACGGGCTGCAGGCCATCCGCCGGGAGATCGCCCAGGACCCGATCATGGAGGCCGCCTACCGCCAGGGCCTGCCGCACTGGCTGAGGGTCATGGGGGAGCGGGCCGCCGCGAACGACGGCGCCGTACGGCCGCTGCTGCATCCCGATCCGCGCTGGGGCGCCACCGACTGCCGCGTGGTGGACGAGACGCCCGAGACGCTGCGGGAGATGGGGTACACGCGCATGACGTTCGTCCTGCGGGAGGCCCGGCGCGAGCGCCCCCGGACCCGCACCGCACGACGTACGGCCGCGCACCTGAGGGTGGTCCCGGACACCGAGACCTGACCGGGCCCCGCCGGCGTTCAGGTCGCCGACGGTGCCGGGTCGGAGAGGGGGTGGGTGGCCGCCCGCGTCAGCGCGGGGAGGTGACCAGCACGAGCGGGACGCCCCGGCACGGGAGCAGGCGCATGCCGTCGTGCCGGGCCGGGCGCGCGCTCTCCAGTACGGCGGCGAAGTCCGGCCCCTTGGTGAGCGAGCCGGCCAGATGGGCGGGGTCGGCGGAGGCCGCCACCCGTCCGCGCGCGTTCACCAGGTGCGCCGGGCCCGGCAGCCGGCGCAGCAGCGGCAGCACGGCGGCCTCGAAGTGACGCAGGTACACGTCGGCCGCGGCCACACCGGCGAATCGGCCCTCCGTCTCCACCGGCGCGGACAGGGTGAGGCTGTACTCGTCGGAGCAGAGGTAGTCGACATAGGGTCCCGCCACCGCCCGCTCGCCGGTGTCCCGGGGCAGGGCGAACCAGTCCCAGTGCGTGTAGTCGGCGTACGCCGAGTGGTCCGGGTCGAGGTCGAGCAGCAGCGGCCGTACGTCGCCCTCCGTGCCCGACTGCCACCACTCCAGCCATGCCGGTACGTCGCCCAGCAGGCCCGGCGCGGCGACGAAGCCGACCCCGGACACCAACGCGTTCCGGGCCAGCCGCAGGTGCAGGCCCGGGCGCAGGGAGGCGAGGTCCACGGTGGCGGGGCGGCGGTTGTCGGCGGCCACCCGGGCGAGCAGGGCCGTGGTCTCGGCGCGGGTGGCGGACACGGCGTCGAACACGCTCTCCAGCGCGGATCCCACCTCGACCGCGACCGACTCCTCCGGCGCCGTGCCGAGCGCTGCCGTCGCCGGCCTCATGCCACCCTCCCCCGGACAGGACCGGACGCGGTGCGCGGCTAGAGCGTCAGACGCAGGGCGATGAGCCGTGCCGTCGACTCCTGCACGCACCGCTCGGCCAGTTCCCTGGCCGTTTGGTGAGCCCCATCCTGCACGGCCGAGATTACGGAGCGGTGACGGTCCGCCACCTCTTCACGATATTCGTCGTCCGCGAGCACAAGACACAGCAGCGCCCCCACCTCCGTCTGCAGGGCCACCTGTTCACGGGTGAGCCGGGCCGACTGGGCGGCAGCCGCCAGCTCCACATGGAAGCGCCCGTACACCCGGCCACGCGCAGCCGCGTCCTCGGCCTGCGCCAACTCCTTGGCCGTACGCCGTAGTTGCAGAAGGTCGTCGGGTTCCGTGCGCTCGGCGGCGAGGCGGCCCGCCGTACCGGACAGGGCGGCCCAGTGGTCGCCGAGGTCGCGCAGCTCCTCGGTGCCCCAGCCGCGCAGGCGCGCCTTGAGGCGTTCCTCGCCGGGGACCTCGGGCAGGGAGACGAAGGAGCCGCCGCCGCGGCCCCTGCGGGTGGTGAGCAGTCCCTGCTGGCGCAGGGCCATCAGCGCCTCCCGCAGGGTCACCGTGGACACGCCGAGCTGCCCGGCCAGTTCGCTCTCGCCGGGCAACTGCTCCCCGTCGGCGAGCAGGCCCAGCTCGATGGCGTCACCGATCCGGCGGACGACCGCGTCCACGCGCGCCCGGTTGTCCACCGGGGTGAAGACGGCCCTGCGGGCACCGCCCGTCATCTGCTGCTGGTTCACGGCCACCACCTTGCGCATTGACTCAAGCTTTACCCTGAGGGGGCCTTGAGCTTTGAACTATGACTTCATATCTTTCCGTACAACGTACGCGTGCGCCAGAAAGGTTCCCGTGCATGGAGGGAAGTGCGATCCGGCTGCAGGATCTGCGGAAGTCCTTCGGGGAGACGACCGCCGTGGCCGGGATCGACCTGGAGATCCAGGACGGTGAGTTCTTCTCCCTGCTCGGCCCCTCCGGCTCCGGCAAGACCACCGTCCTGCGCATGATCGCCGGGTTCGAGAGCCTCACCGGTGGACGGATCGAACTCGCCGGGCAGGAGGTCACCGGCCTCGCGCCCTTCGAACGGGACGTGCACACCGTCTTCCAGGACTACGCCCTCTTCCCGCACATGACCGTCGAACAGAACGTCGCCTACTCCCTCAAGGTCCGCGGGGTCCCCAAGGCAGAGCGGCTGGTACGGGCCCGCAAGGCACTCAGCGAGGTCCGCCTGGAGGGCTTCGGCAAGCGGCGGCCCGCCCAGCTCTCCGGCGGCCAGCGCCAGCGCGTCGCCCTCGCCCGCGCCCTCGTCGGCCGTCCCAGCGTGCTGCTCCTCGACGAACCCCTGGGCGCCCTCGACCTCAAACTGCGCGAGCAGATGCAGGTCGAACTCAAGGCGCTGCAGAGCGAGGTCGGGATCACCTTCGTGCTCGTCACCCACGACCAGGAGGAGGCCCTGACGATGAGCGACCGCATCGCCGTCCTCAACCAGGGCCGCGTCGAACAGGTCGGCACCCCCGCCGAGATCTACGAGCGCCCCGCGACCGCCTTCGTCGCCTCCTTCGTCGGCACCTCCAACCTGCTGGAGGGCGAGTCCGCCCAGCGCGTCGTCGGCGCCCCCGGCGTCTACAGCGTCCGCCCCGAGAAGATCCGCGTCCTGAAGGAGTCCGCCGAGTCCGACGAGCCCGAGCACGCGAGCGCCGTCGGCACCGTCGCCGAGGTCGTCTACCTCGGGGACGCCACCCGCTTCCTCGTCGACCTCGACGCCGGCGGCCGCCTCACCGCCCTCCAGCAGAACCTGGAGACCTCCGCCGAGGACGTCGCCGCCTACCGCGGCACCCGGGTGCGCCTGAGCTGGCACCGCCGCCACACCGTCCACGTCCCCGACTGACCCCGACCCATGGAGAACGTCGTGCGCCTCACCCGAACTCTCCACCTCGCGGCCGCCACCGCGCTGCTGCTCGCCGCCACCGCCTGCGGCTCCGGATCCGGCGGTTCGTCCTCCACCGGGCTCAACCCCCCCGACCTCAAACCCCTGTCGAAGCTCGGCAAGTCCGAGGGGCAGGTCAACCTGATCGCCTGGGCCGGCTACGTCGAGAACGGCTCCAACGACCCCAAGGTCGACTGGGTGACCCCCTTCGAGAAGCAGACCGGGTGCAAGGTCAACTCCAAGGTCGCCGCCAGCTCCGACGAGATGGTCAAACTGATGAAGACCGGCGAGTACGACGCCGTCTCCGCCTCCGGCGACGCCTCCCTGCGCCTGATCGCCTCCGGCGACGCCGCCCCCGTCAACACCGGGCTCGTCCCGAACTACAAGGACATCTTCAGCGGCCTGAAGAACGGCGCCTGGAACTCCGTCAAGGGCCAGATGTACGGCATCCCGCACGGCCGCGGCGCCAACCTGCTGATGTACAACACCCAGAAGGTCACCCCCGCGCCGACCTCCTGGGCCGCCGTCTTCGACGACGCCGCCAAGTACAAGGGTCACGTCACCGCGTACGACTCCCCGATCTACATCGCCGACGCCGCGCTGTATCTCAGGTCCACCAGGCCGGAGTTGAAGATCAAGGACCCCTACGCCCTCGACCAGAAGCAGTTCGACGCCGCGGTGAGCCTGCTGAAGAAGCAGAACGCGAGCATCGGCGAGTACTGGAGCGACTACCTGAAGGAGATCTCCGCCTTCAAGAGCGGGGACTCCGTCGTCGGCACCACCTGGCAGGTCATCGCCAACCTCGCCGCCGGCGAGGGCGCCAAGGTCAAGGCCTTCGTGCCCAAGGAGGGTTCGACCGGCTGGTCCGACACCTGGATGATCTACTCCAAGGCCAAGCACCCCGACTGCGCCTACCAGTGGATGAACTGGATCGTCTCCCCGAAGGTCAACGCCCAGGTCGCCGAGTACTTCGGCGAGGCACCCGCCAACTCCAAGGCCTGCGACCTCACCGGCGACAAGAACTTCTGCACCACCTTCCACGCCGCCGACGAGGGCTACTGGAAGAACATCGCCTTCTGGAACACCCCCATCGAGCAGTGCCTCGACGGCCGCACCGACGTCACGTGCGTGCCGTACGCCAAGTGGGTCCAGGCCTGGACCGAGATCAAGGGCTGAGGCATGGCCCTGCTGACGCGGACCGCGGGGGCGCTGCACCGCCGCCCCCGCCTCAGGCTGTCCCTCCTGCTGACCGCCCCGCTGCTGTGGCTGGCCGTGCTCTACCTCGGCTCCCTGTCGGCGCTGTTCGTCTCCGCGTTCTGGACGACGAACTCCTTCACCTCCGAGGTGGTGAAGGTCTGGTCGACCGACAACTTCCACGAGCTGTTCACCACGCCCGTCTACCGGCAGGTGATCCTGCGGAGCGTCGGCGTGGCCCTGGCCGTGACCGCCCTGTGCGCGGTGATCGCCTTCCCGCTCGCCTTCTACACCGCCCGGGTGGCCCGGCCGAGGTGGCGTCCGCTGCTGGTCGTCGCCATCCTCACGCCGCTGTGGGCGAGTTACCTCGTGAAGGTGTACGCATGGCGGCTGATCCTGTCCGAGGGCGGGCTCGCCGACTGGATGCTCAGACCGTTCGGGCTCAGCGGCCCGGGCTTCGGCCTGCCCGCCGCCGTACTGACCCTGACGTACCTGTGGCTGCCGTACATGATCCTGCCGATCCACACGGCGCTGGAGCAGCTGCCCGCGGGCCTTCTCGACGCCTCGGCCGACCTGGGCGCCCGCGGCTGGCGGACGTTCCGGTCGGTGGTGCTGCCGATGGTGCTGCCCTCCGTCGCCGCCGGATCGATCTTCACTTTCTCGCTGAGTCTCGGCGACTACATCACCGTGCAGATCGTCGGCGGCAAGACCCAGCTGATCGGCAATCTCGTCTACTCCAACATCGAACTCAACCTGCCCATGGCCGCCGCGCTCGGCACGGTCCCGGTCGTCGTCATCGTGCTGTACCTGCTGGCGATGCGCCGCACAGGCGCGTTGAGCAGCCTGTAGAGGAGCCCGCCGTGCAACTCTCCCCTCCCGCGCGCATCGCGCTGCGCGTCGCCGCCGGGCTCGGATTCGCCATGATCTACGTGCCGTTGCTGCTCGTGGTCGTCAACTCCCTGAACCCCGACCGCAGCGCCGACTGGCCGCCGCCCAGTCTCACCACGCACTGGTGGTCCGTCGCCTGGCACAACTCCGGCGCGCGCTCGGCCCTTTGGGTCTCGGTGAAGGCCGGGCTCGGGGCGAGCGCGATCGCCCTGGTCCTCGGCACGCTGATCGCCTTCGCCGTCGCCCGGCACCGGTTCTTCGGCCGCGACACCATCTCCTTCGTGGTCGTCCTGCCGATCGCCCTGCCCGGCATCGTCACGGGCATCGCCCTCAACTCGGCGTTCAGCACGGTGCTCGCGCCCCTCGGGGTGGGCCTCGGACTGTTCACGGTGATCGTCGGGCACGCCACCTTCTGCATCGTCGTGGTCTTCAACAACGTGGTCGCGCGGCTGCGTCGCACCTCCGGGTCGTACGAGGAGGTGGCGATGGATCTGGGGGCGGACACCTTCCGTGCCTTCGTCGACGTGACCTTTCCCCTGGTGCGGTCGGCGCTGCTGGCCGGTGGGCTGCTGGCCTTCGCGCTCTCCTTCGACGAGATCGTGGTCACCACCTTCACCGCGGGACCGGGGATCGAGACGCTGCCGATCTGGATCTTCGAGAACATGACCCGGCCGCAGCAGGCGCCGGTGGTGAACGTGGTGGCGGCGGTGCTGGTGCTGGTGTCGGTCGTGCCCATCTACGCGGCTCAGCGGCTGGCGGGGGACACGGCTGGGGGGAGTCGGGTCTGAGGGGCGCGCACCATTCCCCCCGCCCAGTGATATGTGACATAGTACTGGCGTGAGCCAGCCACTGACCTGCGATGTCGTGGTCGTCGGCGCCGGCATGACGGGCGCCGCATGCGCCCTGTACGCGGCCCGAGCGGGCCTGGACGTCGTCGTGGTGGACCGTGGTCCGGTGGCCGGCGGCACCACCGGCGCGGGGGAGGGCAACCTCCTCGTCTCCGACAAGGAGCCCGGCCCGGAGCTGGACCTGGCCCTCCTCTCGCTCCGCCTCTGGGGCCAACTCCCCCAGGAACTGGGCCGGTTGATCGAGTACGAGGCCAAGGGCGGCGTCGTGGTGGCCACGTCCCCCGGCGGCCTCACCGCCCTGGAGCGCTTCGCCGCCGGACAGCGCGCGGCCGGGGTCGTCGCGGAGCCGGTCGAGGGCGACGACCTCTACGTCCTCGAACCCCACCTCGCCCCGGGCCTGCCGGGCGCCGTGCACTACCCCCAGGACTGCCAGGTCATGCCCGCCCTGGCCGCCGCCCATCTGCTACGGGCCTCGGGCGCCCGCCTGTACACCGGCCGGACCGTGACGGACGTACTGCGCCGCCCCGACGGCACGGTCCTCGGCGTCCGCACCGACCGGGGTGACATCCACGCCCCCTCCCTCGTCAACGCGGCCGGCACCTGGGGAGCCGATATCGCCGCCCTGGCCGGCACCACCCTGCCCGTCCTCCCGCGCCGCGGCTTCGTCCTCGTCACCGAGCCCCTTCCGCGCAGGATCCGGCACAAGGTGTACGCCGCCGACTACGTGGCCGACGTGGCCAGCGACTCGGCCGCGCTGCAGACCTCGCCGGTCGTGGAGGGAACGGCGGCGGGACCCATCCTGATCGGCGCGAGCCGCGAACGCGTCGGCTTCGACCGGTCGTTCTCCCTCCCCGCCCTGCGCTCCCTCGCCGCGGGCGCGACCCGGCTGTTCCCCTTCCTCGCCGACGTCCGGGCCCTGCGCGCCTACACCGGGTTCCGCCCGTACATGCCCGACCATCTGCCCGCCATCGGCCCCGACCCGCGCGTCCCCGGCCTCTTCCACGCCTGCGGTCACGAGGGCGCCGGCATCGGCCTGTCCACCGGCACCGGACATCTGATCGCGCAGGTCCTGACCGCGAAGACCCCCGACCTGGACCTCGCGCCGTTCCGGCCCGACCGCTTCGCCGAGGAGGCCCTGTGAGCTCACCGCTCGACCTGGCCGACGCCCGCCCGGGGCCGCCCTTCACGGTCTCCCTCGACGGCCGGGAGATCGAGGCCCTGCCCGGCCAGACCGTCGCCGCCGCGCTGTGGACGGCGGGCATCACCGCCTGGCGCGCCACCCGCGGCGACGGCCGCCCACGCGGTGTCTTCTGCGGGATCGGCGTCTGCTTCGACTGCCTGGTGACCGTCAACGACCGCCCCAACCAACGGGCTTGTCTGGTGCCGGTGGCTCCGGGCGACGTGATCCGTACCCAGGAGGGGACCGGCCACGATGACTGACCGACCGCACCTCGCGGTGATCGGCGCGGGCCCCGCGGGCCTCGCCGCGACCCTGGCCGCCGCGCACGGAGTCCGAGTCACGCTGATCGACTCGGCCGCGGAGGCGGGCGGCCAGTTCTACCGCCAGCCGGCCCGCGAACTGCGCGCCCGCCGCCCCCAGGCCCTGCACCACCAGTGGCGCACCTGGGAGGGACTGCGGGACGGACTGCGGGGCCACGTCGGGACCGGCTCCGTAAGACACTTGACGGACCATCACGTCTGGTTCGTCGAGCGGCTGACCGAGGGTTTCGCCGTGCACGCGCTGCTCGGCCCCGAGCAGGAGGACCCCGTCACCGTCCGCGCCGACGCCGTGCTCCTCGCCACCGGCGGGTACGAGCAGGTGCTGCCCTTCCCCGGCTGGACCCTTCCCGGCGTCGTCACCGCGGGCGGCGCGCAGGCCATGCTGAAGAGCACACTGGCCGTTCCGGGCCGGGTCGCCGTGGTCGCCGGGACCGGACCCCTCCTTCTGCCGGTCGCCACCGGACTCGCCGACGCCGGGACGGAGGTGGTGGCACTCGTGGAGTCCGCCGGCCCCCGGGCGCTCGTACGACGGTCCCGTGCGCTGGCGACCCAGCCCGGCAAGCTCGCCGAAGGCGCCCTGTACGCGGGGCAGTTGCTCCGGCGCCGGGTACGCCCGCTCTTCCGGCATGCCGTGGTCGAGGCGCACGGCACCGACCGGGTGGAGGGCGTCACCGTCGCCGCCCTCGACGCGACGGGGCGTGTCCGACCCGGCACCGCACGCCGCATCGCCTGCGACACCCTCGCCGTCAGCCACGGCCTGCTCCCGCACACCGACCTCGCGGAGAGCCTCGGGTGCCGTCTCGACGGCAACAGCGTCCACGTCGACGACGAGCAACGCACCGACGTTCACGGCGTCTGGGCGGCGGGGGAGGCCACCGGCGTCGGCGGGTCCGCCCTCGCGCTCGTCGAGGGACACATCGCGGGCGCCTCGGCCGCCGCACGCCTGACCGGCACCGAGCTCGCCCCGGACCTCGCAGCCCTCAAGTCCCGCAGGAAACTGCGGCAGTTCGCTGCGGTGCTGGACGACGTGTACCGGCCGCCCGCGCACTGGACGGACCAGGTCACCGACGACACCGTGGTCTGCCGCTGCGAGGAGGTGACCGCCGGCGCCGTCCGCGAGGCCGTCGGCGATCTGGGCGCGGGCGATCCGCGCACCGTGAAACTGCTGACCCGGGCCGGCATGGGCTGGTGCCAGGGCCGGATGTGCACACCCGCGGTCGCCGGGCTCGCGGGCTGCGAACCCACCCCGTCCAGAAGGCCGTTCGCCCGGCCCGTGCCGCTCGGCGTCCTGGCCGACGAATCCGACCACCCCATCGAGGAAGGGCCCTCATGACCGACCACCGCCCCTGGCGCGGCGTCCTCGTCGCCACGGCGCTCCCGCTCACCGACGACCTGTCCGTCGATTACGACAAGTACGCCGAACACTGCGCGTGGCTCGTAGAGAACGGTTGCGACGGTGTCGTCCCCAACGGCTCGCTCGGCGAATACCAGGTGCTCACGCCCGAGGAGCGCGCCAAGGTCGTGGAGACCGCCGTGGCCGCGATCGGCGGCGCACGCGTGATGCCCGGCGTGGCCGCCTACGGCTCGACGGAGTCGCGGCGCTGGGCCGAGCAGGCCCGTGACGCGGGCTGCGCCTGCGTGATGCTGCTGCCGCCCAACGCCTACCGCGCCGACGAGCGGTCGGTGCTCGCCCATTACGCTGAGGTCGCGAAGGCGGGCGTGCCGATCGTGGCGTACAACAACCCGATCGACACCAAGGTCGACCTCGTCCCGGAGCTGCTCGCGAAGCTGCACGGCGAGGGGTACGTCCAGGCCGTCAAGGAGTTCTCCGGCGACGTCCGCCGGGCCTGGCGGCTGGCCGAACTCGCTCCGGAACTCGACCTGTTGATCGGCGCCGACGACGTCCTGCTGGAGCTCGCGATCGCCGGTGCCAAGGGCTGGGTGGCGGGCTATCCCAACGCGCTGCCCGCGGCGAGCACCCAGCTGTACCGGGCGGCCGTCGACGGCGACCTGGCCACCGCCAAGAAGCTCTACGAGCAGCTGCACCCGCTGCTGCGCTGGGACTCCCGGGTCGAGTTCGTGCAGGCCATCAAGGTGTCCATGGACATCGTCGGCCGGTACGGCGGCCCGGTGCGGCCGCCACGCATGCCGCTGCTGCCCGAGCAGGAGACCGAGGTCCGGGCCGCCACCGAACAGGCCGTCGCCGCAGGCCTGGCGTAGGGGAGACGTCATGCGCAGCAAACTCGTCCTGCACGCCGTCGACTCCCACACCGAGGGCATGCCCACCCGCGTGATCACCGGCGGGATCGGCACCATCCCCGGCGCCACCATGAACGAGCGGCGGCTGTACTTCCGCGAACACCGCGACGAGATCAAGCAGTTGCTGATGAACGAGCCGCGCGGCCACTCCGCGATGAGCGGCGCGATCCTCCAGCCGCCGACCCGGCCGGACTGCGACTGGGGCGTGGTCTACATCGAGGTCTCCGGCTATCTGCCGATGTGCGGACACGGCACGATCGGAGTGGCGACGGTTTTGGTGGAGACCGGCATGGTCGAGGTCGTCGAGCCGGTGACCACGATCCGCCTCGACACCCCGGCGGGGCTGGTGATCGCCGAGGTGGCGGTGGAGGGAGGTGGCGCGAAGGCGGTGACGCTGCGGAACGTGCCGTCGTTCGCGGTGGGGCTGGACCGGAAGGTGGAGTTGTCTGATGGGTCAGTGACATATGACATGGCATACGGCGGGAACTTCTACGCCATCCTCCCCATCGACCAGCTCGGCCTCCCCTTCGACCGCGCCCACAAGGACGCCATCCTCGCCGCCGGCCTGGAACTCATGGACGCCATCAACGCCGCCGACGAACCCGTCCACCCCGAGGACCCCTCCATCCGGGGCTGCCACCATGTCCACCTCTACGCCCCGGGCTCCGACGCCCGTCACTCGCGGCACGCGATGGTCATCCACCCCGGCTGGTTCGACCGCTCGCCCTGCGGCACCGGCACCAGCGCACGCATGGCGCAGCTGCACGCGCGCGGCGAACTGCCCCTGCACACCGAGTTCGTCAACGAGTCGTTCATCGGCACCCGCTTCACCGGCCGGCTGCTGGGCACCACCGAGGTGGCCGGCCGTCCGGCCGTCCTGCCCAGCTTCACCGGCCGCGCCTGGATCACCGGAACCGCCCAGTACCTGCTGGACCCGGAAGACCCCTTCCCCGCGGGATTCGTGCTGTAGGCGAGCCCCATAATGTCCGGTGACCCGAGGAGGACGATCACCATGGCCCCGCAGCGCCGCCGCCCCGCCCTGCCGTCGCTCGGCGGCAGGAAGCCCAACTTCCGGGAGAAGGTCGTGGACGTGCTGCGCGCCGCCCTGATCTCGGGTGAACTCCGTCCCGGCCAGGTGTACTCGGCGCCGGCCCTCGCCCCGCGTCTCGGGGTCTCCGCGACCCCGGTGCGCGAGGCGATGCTGGAGCTGGTGAAGGAGGGCATGGTCGAGATCGTCCCCAACAAGGGCTTCCGGGTCACCGAGGTCTCCGACAAGCAGCTCGACGAGTACACCCACGTCCGGTCCCTGATCGAGATCCCGGTGACGGTCGGCCTGGCGACCACCGCCGAGCCGGCCGACGTCGAGGCACTCCGCCCCGAGGCGATGGAGATCGTCACCTCCGCCACCAAGGGCGACCTCATCGCCTACGTCGAGGCCGACCTGCGGTTCCATCTGGGACTGCTGGCGCTGGCCGGCAACGACCATCTCGTCGAAGTCGTACGGGACTTGCGGCAGCGTTCGCGCCTGTACGGGCTGACGGCTCTCGTCGAGGCGGGACGGCTGGAGGCCTCCGCGCAGGAGCACCTCGAACTCCTCGACGCCCTGCTCGCCCGGGACCCCGAGCGCACCCGCGAGGTGATGACCCGCCACCTCGGACACGTCCGGGGCCTGTGGGCCGCCCACTGAACCGCTGTCACCGACAGCCGGCACGGTTACGCAAGCCGTTTGCGTTCCTTGCGCTATTCTTGCGTTCATGACGCGACGACTTGCTGAGGTGGCGAAGAAGGTCGGGGTCAGCGAGGCCACGGTCAGCCGGGTGCTCAACGGCAAACCGGGTGTCTCCGAGGCCACCCGGCAGGCGGTGCTCAGCGCCCTGGACGTCCTCGGCTATGAGCGGCCCACCCAGCTGCGGGGTGAGCGCGCCCGGCTCGTCGGTCTCGTCCTGCCCGAGCTGCAGAACCCCATCTTCCCGGCCTTCGCCGAGGTGATCGGCGGGGCGCTCGCCCAGCTGGGCCTGACGCCGGTGCTGTGCACCCAGACCAAGGGCGGTGTCTCCGAGGCCGACTACGTGGACCTGCTGCTGCAACAGCAGGTCTCCGGCGTCGTCTTCGCCGGCGGCCTGTACGCGCAGGCCGACGCCCCGCACGACCACTACCGCCGGCTCGCCGAGCGCAACATCCCGGTGGTGCTGGTCAACGCGTCCATCGACGACCTCGGCTTCCCGGGTGTCTCCTGCGACGACGCCGTGGCCGTGGAACAGGCCTGGCGGCATCTCGCCTCGCTCGGGCACGAGCGGATCGGGCTGGTTCTTGGGCCCGCCGACCATGTGCCGTCGGCCCGCAAACTGGCCGCCGCCCAGGCCCTCGGCGACCTCCCCGAGGAGCATGTCGCACGGGCCATGTTCTCCATCGAGGGCGGTCACGCGGCCGCCTCCCGGCTGATCGACCGCGGTGTCACCGGCTTCATCTGCGCCAGCGACCCGCTCGCCCTCGGCGTCATCCGGGCCGCCCGCCGCAAGGGCCTGGACGTGCCGGGCCGCATCTCCGTCGTCGGTTACGACGACTCCGCGCTGATGAACTGCACCGAGCCGCCCCTGACCACCGTCCGTCAGCCCATCGAGGCCATGGGGCGCGCTGCTGTGGAGCTGCTGAACGCGCAGGTCGGCGGCAGTTGCGTGCCCGCCGAAGAGCTGTTGTTCGAGCCGGAGTTGGTGGTGCGCGGCTCGACCGCGCAAGCTCCTCGTCCCTGAGATCCCATCAGCTGTCGAATAATTACGGATTCTGCGCGACATCTTGCGGAGGGAAGTCGACGGTGCTTGAGTGTGCGGCGCCCACCGCTCCTGCCACGAGGGGTCCACCGATGACAAGCACCGGGTTCCGCCGTACGTGCGTCGCGCTCAGCGTCTGTTCCTGCCTCGCCCTCGCCGCCACCGCCTGCGGGTCCGGTGACGACGGCACGGCGAGCGGGAAGACCCGCATCACCGTCAACTGCGAGCCGCCCAGGAGCGCCAAGGTCGACCGTGGCTTCTTCGAGCAGGACGTCGCGTCCTTCGAGAAACAGCACCCGGACATCGACGTCGTCGCGCACGACGCGTTCCCCTGCCAGGATCCCAAGACCTTCGACGCCAAACTCGCCGGCGGGCAGATGGAGGACGTCTTCTACACCTACTTCACCGACGCCAGGCACGTCGTCGACATCCGTCAGGCGGCCGATCTCACGCCGTACATCAAGGAGTTGAAGAGCTACGACGCCATCCAGAAGCAGCTGCGCGACATCTACACCGTCGACGGCAAGATCTACGGCGTCCCCCGCACCGGCTACTCGATGGGCCTGATCTACAACCGGAAGCTCTTCCAGAAGGCCGGCCTGGACCCCGACCGGCCGCCCGCGACCTGGGACGAGGTCCGCGCCGACGCCAAGAAGATCGCGGCCCTCGGCGACGGCACCGTCGGATACGCCGACTACAGCGCCCAGAACCAGGGCGGCTGGCACTTCACCGCCGAGCTCTACTCCCAGGGCGGCGATGTCGTCAGCGCCGACGGCAAGAAGGCCACCATCGACACTCCCGAGGGACACGCCGTCCTGCAGAACCTGCACGACATGCGCTGGACCGACGACTCGATGGGCACCAAGCAGCTCCTGGTCATCAACGACGTGCAGCAGATGATGGGTTCGGGCAAGCTCGGCATGTACCTCTCCGCCCCGGACAACATCCCGATCCTCGTCAAGGAGAAGGGCGGCAACTACAAGGACCTCGCGCTCGGTCCGATGCCCGGCGGCAAGGGCACGCTCATCGGCGGCGACGGCTACATGTTCAACAAGCACGACACGCCCGCCCAGATCCGCGCAGGCCTGAAGTGGCTCGACCACATGTTCCTCACCCCGGGCACCGGCTTCCTCGGCGACTACGCCCGCGCCAAGAAGGCGAACGCCCCGGTCGGACTGCCCGAGCCGCGCCTGTTCACCGGCGCCGCCGACGCCAAGGACCAGCAGGTCAAGAAGGCCAACGCCAATGTCCCGGTGGCGAACTACCAGTCCTTCCTCGACGGCAACCACAGCCTTCAGCTGAAGATCGAGCCGCCGGACGCCCAGCAGATCTACTCCGTCCTCGACTCCGCCGTCTCCGCCGTCCTCACCAAGAAGGACGTGGACATCGACCAGCTCCTCAAGGACTCCTCCGGCAAGATCGACGGCATCCTGGCCCGGGGCTGACGGCCATGACGAAGACGGCCGAGCGGCAGCGGACCAGGACGGCCGCCGCCCCCACGGTCCCGGCGCCGTCCCCGGCAGGGGACCGGGGACGGCGCCGCCTCGCCGACCAGGCCCGCGCCTACGCCTTCCTCCTCGGCGGCTTGATCTGCTTCGCCCTGTTCTCCTGGTACCCGGCGATCCGTGCCGTCGTGATCGCCTTCCAGAAATACACGCCGGGCTCCTCGCCGCAGTGGGTCGGCACCGCCAACTTCACCCGCGTCTGGCACGACCCCGAGTTCTCCGCGGCCTGGCGCAACACCCTGACCTTCACGCTCCTCGCCCTGCTGATCGGCTTCGCGATCCCCTTCGTGATGGCACTCGTCCTCAACGAACTCCGGCACGCGAGGGCCTTCTTCAGGATCGTGGTCTATCTGCCGGTGATGATCCCGCCCGTGGTCAGCGCCCTGCTGTGGAAGTGGTTCTACGACCCCGGGGCGGGCCTCGCCAACGAGGCGCTGCGCTTGCTGCACCTGCCCACCTCGAACTGGTCCAACGGGGCCGACACCGCGCTGGTCTCCCTGGTCCTCGTCGCCACCTGGGCCAACATGGGCGGCACGGTCCTGATCTACCTCGCCGCCCTGCAGTCCATCCCCGGCGAGCTGTACGAGGCGGCCGAGCTGGACGGAGCCAACCTGCTGCAGCGCGTACGGCACGTGACGATCCCTCAGACACGCTTCGTGATCCTGATGCTGATGCTCCTTCAGATCATCGCCACCATGCAGGTCTTCACCGAGCCGTTCGTGATCACGGGTGGCGGCCCCGAGAACGCCACCGTCACCGTGCTCTACCTGATCTACAAGTACGCCTTCCTCTACAACGACTTCGGCGGTGCCTGCGCCCTCAGCGTCATGCTTGTGGCGCTGCTCGGCGCCTTCTCCGCCGTCTATCTGCGCCTGACCCGCTCCGGGGAGGAGGACGCGTGAGCACCCGGACCCTGATCTCCCCGGCGACCCTGGCCCGCCCCCGCGGCAAGGCCCTCTACTGGACGGTCTTCACCGCCGTCGTCCTGCTCTTCGCCCTCGCCTTCCTCTTCCCCGTCTACTGGATGGTGACGGGCGCGATGAAGTCGCCGGACGAGATCGCGCGGACCCCACCGACCCTGGTTCCCGACCACTGGCACCTCGGCGGCTACACCGACGCCTGGGACCTGATGCAGCTCCCGCGGCACCTGTGGAACACGGTCGTCCAGGCGGCGGGCGCCTGGGCCTGCCAGCTGGTGTTCTGCACCGCGGCCGCCTACGCCCTCTCCCGGCTCCGGCCCGCCTTCGGCAGGCTGATCCTCGGCGGCATCCTCGCCACCCTCATGGTCCCGGCGCAGGCCCTGGTCGTACCGAAGTACCTCACCGTGGCGGACCTGGGACTGCTCAACAAACCCCTCGCCATCTGGCTGCCGGCCGTCGCCAACGCCTTCAACCTCTATCTGCTCAAGCGGTTCTTCGACCAGCTTCCCCGCGATGTGCTGGAGGCCGCCGAGATGGACGGCGCCGGAAAACTGCGCACGCTCTGGTCGATCGTGCTGCCCATGTCGCGGCCGGTGCTGGGGGTGGTCTCGATCTTCGCCCTCGTCGCCGTCTGGCAGGACTTCCTCTGGCCGCTGATGGTCTTCTCCGACACCGACAAGCAGCCCATCAGTGTGGCCCTCGTCCAGCTGTCGCAGAACATCCAGCTCACCGTGCTCATCGCCGCGATGGTCATCGCCAGCATCCCGATGGTCGCGCTCTTCCTGGTCTTCCAGCGGCACATCATCGCCGGGATCAGCGCGGGCGGCACCAAGGGCTGACGCCCTCCCTCCGACAGAAAGGCACGCACAGTGGGACCGTCCCGCCATGCCCGCAAGGAGTGGTGGCGCTCCGCCGTCATCTACCAGGTCTACATCCGCAGCTTCGCCGACGGCGACGGCGACGGCACCGGCGACCTCGCGGGTGTCCGCGCCAGGCTGCCGTACCTCGCCGAACTCGGCGTGGACGCCCTGTGGTTCAACCCCTGGTATCTGTCGCCGATGAAGGACGGCGGCTACGACGTCGCCGACTACCGCGCCGTCGACCCGGCCTTCGGCACCCTCGCCGAGGCCGAGAAGCTGATAGCCGAGGCCCGGGAACTCGGCATCCGCACCATCGTCGACATCGTGCCCAACCACGTCTCCGACCAGCACCCGTGGTTCCGGGCCGCGCTCGCCGCCGGACCCGGCAGCCCCGAACGCGAGCTGTTCCACTTCCGACGCGGACGCGGCGAGCACGGCGAACTGCCGCCCAACGACTGGCCGTCGCAGTTCGTCGGCTCCACCGAGCCGGTGTGGAAGCGGCTGACCGACGGCGACTGGTACCTGCACCTGTTCACACCCGAGCAGCCCGACCTCAACTGGGCTCATCCGGCCGTCCGCCAGGAGCACGAGGACATCCTGCGCTTCTGGTTCGAGCGGGGTGTCGCGGGCGTCCGCATCGACTCGGCCGCCCTGCTCGCCAAGGACCCCGACCTCCCCGACCTCGCGGAGGCCCCCGACCCCCACCCTTTCGTCGACCGCGACGACCTCCATGACATCTACCGCTCCTGGCGGGCGGTCGCCGACGAGTACGACGGCATGTTCGTCGGCGAGGTGTGGCTCCCGGACGCCGAACGGTTCGCCCGCTACCTCCGCCCCGACGAACTGCACACGGCCTTCAACTTCTCCTTCCTGTCCTGCCCTTGGGACGCCGGGCGGCTGCGCACGGCCATCGACACGACCCTCGCCGAGCACGCCCCCGTCGGCGCCCCCGCCACCTGGGTGCTCTGCAACCACGACGTCACCCGCACGGTCACCCGCTACGGCCGTGCTGACACCGGCTTCGACTTCGCCACGAAGGCCTTCGGGACCCCCACCGACCTCGCCCTCGGCACCCGGCGCGCCCGCGCGGCGGCCCTGCTCTCGCTCGCCCTCCCCGGCTCCGTCTACCTCTACCAGGGCGAGGAACTGGGGCTGCCCGAGGCCGACATCCCCCGCGACCGCGTCGAGGACCCGATGTACTTCCGCTCCGGCGGCACGGACCCGGGGCGCGACGGGTGCCGGGTGCCGCTGCCGTGGGCGGCCGAAGCGCCGTACGCCGGATTCGGCGGGGAGCCCTGGCTGCCGCAACCTGCCGACTGGCCCGCCTACGCGGCCGACCGCCAGGCCGCCGACCCCGCCTCGATACTGAGCCTCTACCGGGCCGCGATCGGGCTCCGGCCGGCGTTCGGCGACGGTCCGCTCACCTGGCTGCCCGCGCCCGAGGACGTTCTCGCCTTCGCCCGCGCGGAGGGCGCCCTGTGCGTCGTGAACCTCGCCGGCGAAAGCGCCCGCCTCCCGCCCCACACCGAACTCCTGTTGAGCAGCGGTCCGTTGGACGCGGACGGCCGGCTGCCCACGGACACGGCGGTCTGGCTGCGCGGCTGAGACCGCACCCCGCTGTCCCCGCACCCCCACCCCGAAGGGATCGGCACATGTCCAGGTCCAGATCTGTCAGGCGCATGCCAGCGATCGGGGCGGTCGTCGCCCTCGCGGCCGGCACGCTCGTCACCCTCGCTCCGGCCGCCCACGCGGCCGCCGGCGCCACCCTGCCCTTCACCTCCGTCGAGGCCGAGTCCGCGACGACCACGGGTTCGAGGATCGGCCCCGACTACACCCAGGGCACCCTCGCCTCCGAGGCCTCGGGGCGCCAGGCCGTACGTCTCACCTCCGGCCAGCGCGTCGAGTTCACCGTGCCGCGCGCGGCCAACGCCGTGAACCTCGCCTACAGCGTCCCCGACGGCCAGTCCGGTTCGCTCGACGTGTACGTCAACGGCACCAAGCTCGCCAAGACGCTCCCCGTGACCGCCAAGTACTCGTACATCGACACGGGTTGGATCCCGGGCGCCAAGACGCACCACTTCTTCGACAACGCCCGACTGCTGCTCGGCCAGAACCTCCAGCCGGGTGACCGGGTCGCCTTCCAGTCGACCGGCACACAGGTCACCGTGGACGTGGCCGACTTCGAGCAGGTCGGTGCCGCCGCCACCCAGCCCGCGGGCTCGGTGTCGGTCACCTCCAAGGGTGCCGACCCCAGCGGCAACGGCGACTCCACCCAGGCATTCCGGGACGCGATCGCTGCCGCCCAGGGGGGAGTGGTCTGGATCCCGCCCGGCGACTACAGGCTGACGTCCTCGCTCGGCGGCGTCCAGAACGTCGCCCTGCAGGGCGCCGGCAGCTGGTACTCCGTGGTCCACACCTCGCGCTTCATCGACCAGTCCAGCTCCTCCGGCAACGTACGCATCAAGGACTTCGCCGTCATGGGCGAGGTGACCGAGCGGGTCGACTCCAACCCGGACAACTTCGTCAACGGCTCGCTGGGGCCTAACAGTTCGGTCTCCGGGATGTGGATCCAGCACATGAAGGTCGGCCTGTGGCTGACGGGGAACAACGACAACCTCGTCATCGACAACAGCCGCATCCTCGACACCACCGCCGACGGCATCAACCTCAACGGCACCGCGAAGGGCGTCCGCGTCCGGAACAACTTCCTGCGCAACCAGGGCGACGACGCGCTCGCCATGTGGTCGCTGTACTCGCCCGACACCGACTCCAGCTTCGAGAACAACACCGTCTCGCAGCCGAACCTCGCCAACGGCATCGCGATCTACGGCGGCACCGACATCGCCGTCAGGAACAACCTGGTCTCCGACACCAACGCGCTCGGCAGCGGCATCGCGATCTCCAACCAGAAGTTCCTCGACCCGTTCTCCCCGCTCGCCGGCACGATCACGGTCGAGGGCAACACCCTCGTCCGCACCGGCGCGATGAACCCCAACTGGAACCACCCCATGGGCGCGTTGCGCGTCGACTCCTACGACAGCGCCGTCAACGCCACGGTGAACATCACCAACACCACCGTCACCGACAGCCCGTACAGCGCCTTCGAGTTCGTGTCGGGCGGCGGACAGGGCTACCCGGTCAGGAACGTCACCGTGGACGGGGCGACCGTGCGGGGCACCGGTACGGTCGTCGTCCAGGCGGAGGCCCAGGGCGCGGCCACCTTCCGCAACGTCACGGCGTCGGGCGTCGGCGCCGCGGGAATCTACAACTGCCCCTACCCGGCCAACTCCGGCACCTTCGTCCTCACCGACGGCGGCGGCAACTCCGGCTGGAGCAGCACCTGGGCGGACTGCTCGACCTGGCCGCAGCCCGGTCAGGGCAACCCCGACCCCGACCCGAACCGCAACCTCGCCAAGGGCCGTCCGGCCACCGCGACCGGCTCACAGGACGTCTACACACCCGGCAAGGCGGTCGACGGTGACGCGAACAGCTACTGGGAGTCGACCAACAACGCCTTCCCGCAGTCCTGGACGGTCGACCTGGGCTCCTCCTACGCGGTCCGCCGACTGGTGCTGAAGCTGCCGCCCTCCTCGGCCTGGGGCGCGCGCACGCAGACCATCACCGTGCTCGGCAGCACCGACGGTTCGGCCTACTCGACCGTCCTCGGCGCCGCCGGCTACCGCTTCGACCCGGCGACCGGCAACACGGCGACCGTCGCCCTGCCGAGCGGTACGAATCTGCGCTATCTCAGGCTGTCGGTGAGCGCCAACACCGGCTGGCCCGCCGGGCAGTTCAGTGAGGTGGAGGCGTATCTGACCTCGTGAGCACGTCGTTCGCACCCCCGCGCTCCGCCGCGTGGACCCGCTCCTGCACATGGGTCCGCGGCTCGGCGAAGCGCGGGGCGGCGCCGCTTCCTTTCGGCGGTGGCGGTCAGAGGTCGAGCACCAGCCGCCTGCCCCGGCAGCGCGAGACGCAGATCATCATGGTCTCCCCGCTCTCCCGCTCCTCCTCCGTGAGCACGGAGTCCCGGTGGTCCGGGGTGCCCTCCAGCACGTCGGTCTCGCAGGTGCCGCACGTGCCCTCGGTACAGGAGAACAGCACCTCGACCCCGGCGGCCCGGACGGCGTCCAGCACGGAGACGTCCGGGGCGACGGTCACCGTACGCCCGCTCTGCGCCAGCTCCACCTCGAACTCGCTGTTCTCGCCGGCCGGTTGGTCCTTCGGCGAGAACCGCTCCACCCGCAGCCGATCGGCCGGGCAGCGCTCCTCGACCGCGTCCAGCAGCGGCCCGGGACCACAGCAGTACACGAGCGTGTCCTCGGGCAGGTCCGCCAGCACTGAGGCGAGATCCAGCAGCCCGGTCTCGTCCTGCGGGGCGACGGTCACCCGGTCGCCGTACCGCGCCAACTCCTCGGTGAACGCGATGGAGTCACGGGTCCGTCCGCCGTACAACAGGCTCCACTCGGCGCCCGCCGCCTCCGCCGCGGCCAGCATCGGCAGGATCGGGGTGATGCCGATCCCTCCCGCGACGAAGCGGTAGCGGGCTGCCGGCTCCAGCCAGAAGTGGTTGCGCGGGCCGCGCACCCGGACCTTGTCGCCCTGCCCCACCTGATCGTGCACATGGGCGGATCCGCCACGTCCGTCCGGCTCCCGGAGCACGGCGATCCGCCACGCCGAACGGTCCGCGGGATCCCCGCACAGCGAGTACTGCCGCTCCAGCCCGGGGCCGAGCACCACGTCGACATGGGCGCCCGCCTCCCAGGCCGGCAGATCCTCGCCGAGCGGGTGGCGCAGGGTGAGGGCGAGCACGCCGTCGGCCGCGAACTCCCTGCGGTCGACGACGAGTTCGGCTTCGTACACGGTCATGAGTCGCTGCTCTCCTGGGGCCGGTGACCTTCGGGATGGGCGAGCATCCACTCCCACATCTCGACCGGGTCCTGTGCGGTGTGCTCGGCGCCGCAGTGACAGGTGCCGTGCAGCACGTCGGTGCCCGGCATCCAGTCGATGCGGTAGATCTCCCCGGTGGCGCCGGTGCTCACAGGACCTTCTCCACGGGCTTGTCGCCCTCCTCGACCAGGCGGGCGAGGATGCGGCGGGCGGCGAGACCGCCGGTGTCGATGTTGATGCTCAGCTCCTGGTAGCCGGTGCGCTCGGTGCCGAGCGTCCTCTGCAGCAGGTTGAGCGCGTCGACGTCCTGCATCACCACGGTGTGGTTGTTGCCCCGCAGGAACTCGGTGACCTCGGCGTCCTCGGTCGCCCAGTCCCGCGAGACCATCCAGAAGTCGTACACGTGCCCGTCGGAGGACGGGGTGATGGCGTACGTGATCTCGGTGTGGAAGCCGTTCGGGTCACTGCCGTCGGCCTCGGGCAGCACGCCGACCGGGGCGATCCGGCTGTGCAGCAGGTACAGACAGGGCGCGTGGTACTCGATGTCCTGCCACCGCGTGATCCGCCCCTCGATACCCGTCGACTTCGCGTAGAACGGCGGGCACGCGGCGTCGTCCATGTGCCGGCTCACCCGCACGATGCCGGCGCCCTCGTCGACCTCGGTGGTGATCGGGGTCTCGGCGACCTCGGGGGTGCCGATGTAACCGCCGTGCAGATACGTCTCGTGGGAGAGGTCGAGGAGGTTGTCGACCAGCAGGCCGTAGTCGGCGTCGATGGGCTCCATACCGCGGACGGTGACCCAGCCGGGGGAGTCGAGGTGCCTGGCGCGCGGGATGGTCTGCGGGTCGGCGAGCTGCGGGTCGCCGATCCACACCCACACCAGCGAGTCCTGCTCGACGACCGGGTAGGAGGCGACGCGGGCGGTGCGCGGTATCCGCTTCTGCCCCGGCACGTACACACAGGTGCCGGTGGTGTCGTACGTGAACCCGTGGTACCCGCACACGATCCGGTCACCGTCCAGCCGGCTCGGCTTCTCGTGCAACGGGAACCGGCGGTGCACACAGCGGTCCGCGAGCGCGACGGGCGCCCCTTCCTCCTCGGTCCGGTAGAAGACGAGCGGCTCCCCGAGAACGGTCCGCCCGAGCAGCTCCTCCCGCCCGACCTCATGACTGTAGGCGGCGACGTACCACTGGTTCCTGGCGAAAGCGGTGATGTGCGGCATGGCGTTCGGCTCCCGTCGTTGGGTCGTGGCGACATCGTCGGGACGGGCCGCACGGGAACGCAATACGGCTTCCGTGTCACGGAAGGGTGCTGGGAAAGTCCCTGGTGAGAGCAGTGATGCGAGGCGTCGTCCCGCTGCCGCCGACAATGGGGACAGCAGTCATGGCCTGTGCCTGCTCTGTCGGGCAGTGTTGATCCTTGACCATTGAATTGCGGGATATGTCCTTATCGTTGCTTCTCTGGCGCTTCTCTGGCGGCATACTGGTGGTACATGAGCAGAATTTGCATCGTTGCAGATCAAGTCTGTTCGTCGGAGTGTGTGAGGGCTTCGGGGTCGAATCCGGGTCGAATCCGCCTGCATTTCGGCTCTTCAGCGTGTTGTCGCAGGTCAGGCAGGTAGCGCGCGGGATCTGGGCGAGCATCGCGAGGAAAATGCAAGCTGATGGATGCAGAGAGGCGGTCGTCGACTGGCCGTTCGTCTCCCGGCGGCACACGTGGGATGCCTGCTCCGGCTAGCGCAAATAGGGCTGTTGCCGGATAGTGGCTCAGCCCAGGGGCGGCCCGGTTGGTTTCGGGGCGCGTGGCCAGGAAGGTTCCGGGTCTGGCGGCTATCAGTCCTATGGCGGGAACGAGGAAGTCGGTGGCGGAGCGATTTTCGTCGTAGCGCAGAGCAGCGGACTCATAATCCGTCGGCCGTGGGTTCGAGTCCCACCCGCCCCACTTGTGCAGGGCTGTGACCTGCGGAAACGTTCATTTTTGGGTGTCAGATCGTCAACATCGCCTGAACGGAATGAATCCGCTGCTCGTGAGTTCAGCCTCGTTGCCGGTGTCGGTAGTGCGAATGCCCCTGACCTGCACGGATGTTCCAGTTCGCAGCGGTTGAACTTGCGGTACATGGCTCCTGTGGCTGGTTGGACGCTGGCTGGACGCGGGGAAACCGGAAGTGGTCGCTCCGGTGCCGAGTCATCCACTCTGCCAAGGGTGTAGCGGAGTAGGCGCGGTGTGGTGGCAACTAGGCTCGCTTGGATCGTGACATTGCCGACGTGGCGGGTCGGCGTGGGGGAGAAACGGCCCGTGCTGAAAACGGCCCCAGATCGCACCACGGAGTCGCCCCCCCCGTGCCTCACGGTTTCGGCGGGGCATGTAAGCCGAGGGTTGCCGACGTACCCCGTTCGGCTGCTCGGACTCCGGACTGCCGGTAGCTGACCTTGTTCCGACGCCCGTTCACCGCCCGCGGGAGGCGTGTTCGGTCATGTCCCGCTGGGTGGTGTAGGCACGGCAGCTGCCTAGATTCCGGTTGTGGCGTGATCTGTCTCGGCGACGCCTGAATTCTGGTTCAGCCGCCGCCGACAATCTGCGGTTCGGGCGGGGTTGGCTGGCTGGTGAAGAGCTCGGCCATGGAGGCTTCGGAGAGGGAGCGGCGGTCGAAGTCCTGCCATTCGTCGTGGAGTTCAGCCAGGACGGCGGTGAGCCGATCGAGAGCGGCATGGACCCGGCATGATGACGTCCCCCCCGGCCGTTGGTACTCGCAAGGTACGTCCGTTCCACAGCTCGACTTTCACCTCTGGGGTGTGCGGCGCTCGTCGGGTATTTCGCTTCGCGTTCGCTGCGCGTCGGATATTCCTCACGTCCCGGTGGGCGATGTCTGTCGACTTCCTCGGTCGCATCAGCCGTCGTGGCCACGGCCAAGCCGCAAATCGGCCATGCACGGTCTGTGCCTGTGGTTGTCCACTAGCCACAATCCGGTCAGGAGAGCAGAATCAGGGCGTGACGGGGGCGATTTTCGGTCGGGAGCGCGAGCTGGCGGCACTCGCCAAGCTGCTCGATGACGTGGTGGACGGTCCGGCGGTGCTGGCGTTGTGGGGCGAAGCCGGGATCGGGAAAACGACAGTGTGGGCGGCCGGTCTCGCGGATGCGGAGGCTCGGGGGTACGCCGTGCTGGCGTGCCGTGCGGCGGCTGCCGAGGTGCGTCTGAGCTATGCGGGGCTTGCTGACCTGTTCGCCGATGTCGGTGGGGATGACGTGGCGTTGTTGCCGTGGCCGCAGCGGCGGGCGTTGGACGCGGCGTTGTTGCGGGGGATCGATGATGACAGCCGTTCCCCTGAGGCCCGAGCGGTGGCGACCGGGTTCCTGTCGGCGCTCGACCGCCTGGCTGTCCGGATGCCGGTGTTGGTCGCGGTTGATGACGTCCAGTGGTTGGACGAGCCGACCCGCCGGGCGCTCGCGTTCGCGGTCCGGAGGTGTCGCGGACCGGTCGCAGTCCTCACAGCCGGTCGTGACGGCGGGCGGCCGGATCAGCGGGGTGAGATCCGTCCCCGTGATCGGGCGCGGCTGCGTCGTGTCTTTGTGGGTCCGCTCAGTCTGGGCGCCTTGCATCACGTCCTGATGGGAAATTTGGGGCGATCGTTCCCGCGGCCGGTGTTGCTACGGATCGCGCAAGCCTCGGGCGGCAACCCGTTCTACGCGTTGGAGATCGCCCGATCACTCGACATCCGGAAGACGGCCCGCACCACCTTCCCGGACAGCCTCCGGGCAGTGGTGCGGGACCACATCGGTGCCCTGGAACCCAAGGTGCAGGAGGCGCTGCTGGTAGCGAGCGCACTTGCCGCGCCAGCCCTCGACCTGATCGGACGGGCCTGCGGGGGCGTGGATGCCGCCGAGGTGCTCGGTGCTGCCGAGGATGCGGGCGTGGTCGAGTTGTCCGGTGGCTGCGCGCGGTTCACCCACCCGCTGCTGGCCAATGGTGTCTATACCGAAGCATCGCCAACGACGCGGCGTGCGCTGCACCGGCAGTTGAGTGGGCTGGTCGACGACGTCGAGGAGCGGGCGCGTCACCTGGCGCTCGCTGTGACCGGCCCGGAAACCGAGGCGCTGGCCGCGCTCGACGCGGCGGCCGCCCAGGCGCGGCGGCGCGGCGCAGCGGGGGCAGCAGCCGAGCTACTGGAGCTGGCCATCGGCCTGGGGGCCGACGACCCATTGCGGCGGGTCCAGGCCGCCCATGACCACTTCCACGCGGATGATCCGTTGCGAGCCCGGGACCTGCTGGAGCGGGCCATCACCGATCTCGGCCCGGGTCCGGGGCGGGCTGGGGCGCTCGCCCTGTTGGGCACAATCCTTTACGAGGTCGACGACTACGCCCAGGCCATCGACACCTTGGAGCGGGCGTTCGACGACGCGGGCGACGACCCCCGGCTTCGGGCCGAGATCGCCTTGGAGCTCAGCGTCGCGCTCAACAACGGCGGGCGCATGGGCGACGGGATCCCGTATGTGATGCTGGCGGTGCAGGAGTCTGAGCGGGTCGGGGACGACGGCCTGCTCGCCGAGGCGCTGGCCGCCTCGGCGATGAGCCGTTTTCTCGCGGGTCAAGGCGTCGACGAGGCGGCGTTGGGCAGGGCGTTGGCGCTGGAGGACCCGGATCGGCGCAGCCACGCGGTCCTCCGGCCGTCGCTGAACGCGGCCCTGATGCACCTGTGGACCCACCGGGTCGATGAGGCCCGGGCCGGACTGGCGGGCCTGCGCGAGTGGTGCCTGCAGCGGGGTGAGGAGAGCGACCTCTGGTTCATGTCGTATCACGCCATCACGGCCGCGCTGTGGTCCGGTGATGTCGAGACCGCGCAGGGGCTGGCCGCCGATATGACCGAGCGGGCGCTCATGGCGGGGACCGAGCGCCTGCGGGCGAACGCGCTGGGTGCGCAGGCGCTCGTCGCGGCCTGGGTGGGGCGGTTCGAGGAGGCGCGGGCCGTCGGCGAAGAGGCGGTGGCGATCCTTACCAAGGCTGGTATGGCCTCCGGCTTGCTGTTCATGGCGAGCACGTTGGGCATGCTTGCGCTGTCGATTGGCGACCCTGGCGGCGCGGCTCGGTGGCTGGCCCCCGCCGCGGCGGCGATGGTTGAGATGGGCCTCGGTGAGCCGGCATGTGTGCCATTTCTCCCGGACGCCGCCGAGGCACTCATCGCGCTTGGCCGCCTGGCTGAGGCCGAACTCCTGGTGGAGCGGCTCGAAACGAGCGGCCGCGGCCCCGACCGAGCCTGGGCCGAAGCGGTCGGGGCCCGGACCCGCGGCCTGCTGGCGGCAGCAGCGGCCGACCTTGACGCCGCACGGTCAGCGTACGAACGGGCGCTCGTCGCCCACGACCGTCTGCCCCTGCCCTATGAAAAGGCCCGGACCCTCCTGTTGCTGGGGCAGCTCCAGCGCCGCCGCAACGAGCGCCTGGCGGCCCGGGCGACGCTTGAGGAGGCGGCAGGAGCCTTCGACATGGTCGGCGCGGCGCTCTGGGCCCACAATGCCCGCACCGAGCTGGACAGACTGGGCTCACGCTCCGGCCCGGTCGATGCGCTGACCCCGACCGAGCAACGTATCGCCGAGCTGGCCGCGAGCGGGTTAACCAACCGCGAAGTGGCCACGGCCCTGGTCATCAGCCCCAAGACCGTCGAGGCCAACCTGTCTCGGGCGTACCGCAAGCTCGGGATCCGGTCCCGGGCCCAGCTCGGGGCATGGCTGGCGCAGCGACGGACCGAGGACCACCCGCCGGACGGGTAGGGAAACACCTGACGCACGCCGGACACCCGGCGGTGAAAGTCGACCCGTGGATACCGCGGAAAGGACTTACCTGGTCGAGTGCTACTGGCCCGGGGTGACGGCATCAGCCCTGGCCGATGCCGGGATCCGGGCGGCCGCCGCGGCTCGCGAGTTGAGCACCCTGGGCCGGAACGTCCGGTTCCTCGGCAGCTTGCTGGTACCGGCCGACGAGACTGCGTTCTGTCGCTTCGCCGGCGGCTGCGCCGCCGACGTGGAACGAGTCAGCACCCTGGCCCGACTCCCCTTCGCACGCATCCTCGAATCCGTCGAGCTACCCGGCGACAACGACTTCTTGCCATGACCAGTCAATGGTCGACGTCGACGCCGTCCCGCCAGCACCATGAGCAGACCAAACAGTCGGACCGGCTGGGAGCGCGTCGATGGCCTGCTCGGACGCGCCCTGCCGGATCAGCCGGGGATTCGTTATCCGCCATTGCCTTGTGGAGCATGACCAGGGCAGCCGACCACCCATTGCCGAGGGTTCGCCGGGAGTAAGCGTAGGGAAACACCCGACGCACAGCGAAGGCGGGCGCGCCACCGTTGGCACGTGGCGCTGCAAGTCCGGCCGGTCATCGCCGAGTTGTCAACAACGGCCCGAAGCTCGGGATACAGCGGGAGGTTAGCGGCAGTGGACCTGGGAACAATGGCCGACGAGATCGCGAGCCTGTCCGCCGGGCCGCTGGGCGACGTGTGCATTGCGGTTCTCGACGGGCCAGTCGACGTGTCACACCCGTGCTTCGCCGGTGCCGACCTGCGGGTGATCGATACTCTCGTGCCGAGTGCGCCAGGCCCCGGCCCGATGTCGTTGCACGGCACCCACGTGGCCAGCATGATCTTCGGCCGACCAGGCTCGCCAGTGTCCGGAGTCGCGCCGCGCAGCCGCGGCCTGATCCTGCCTGTTTTCCGCGACGCCGGTGGGCCGCTGTCCCAGGTTGAACTGGCACGGGCGATCGAGATCGCGGTCCGCGAGGGCACGGACGTGATCAACATCAGCGGTGGCGAGCGCGCCCCGACCGGCGAACCGGACGACGTGCTGGCGGCAGCCCTGCGGCTGTGTGAGACAAACGGCGTGCTCGTCGTCGCGGCCGTGGGCAACGACGGCTGCGACTGCGTCCAAGTGCCCGCGGCCGTCCCGTCCGTGCTCGCCGTCGGCGCCTGCACGGTCGACGGCCAGCCGCTGGCCACGAACGACTGGGGCGCGCCGTACCGGGTCAACGGAGTCCTGGCGCCGGGATACGAGCTCGAGGGCGCCCGGCCGGGCGGCGGCACGGCCGCGCTGTCCGGCAGCAGCTTCGCCGCGCCGATCGTCTCCGGAGCCGCCGCGCTGCTGATTGCCGCAGTGCGTGGCGCCGACTCGAATCTGTCTCCGGCCGCGATCCGCGACGCCGTCCTGCACACCGCGTCCGCATGCGACCCGGAGCTCGGCGCGAACTGCGAGCGGTACCTCGGCGGACTTCTCAACCTCCCGGCAGCACACAAGGCAGTCAGCGGCAACGTCGTCCCCCATGTCGACAGAAATGAGGACCCTATGGAGACAATGGACACCGTCCCGCCGTCGGCCCTGGCGCAAGAATCGGAACCGGAACCGAGCGGGGGCGTGATGGCGGCGTGCGCCGACAGCCCGGCGCCGGCCGGGCAGCAGCCAGCCTGCGGCTGCGCGACGACGACGCCCAACTACGTGTTCGCCATCGGCACGATCGGATGGGACTTCGGCACGGAGGCCCGGCGGGACGCCTTCATCCAGCAGATGGACACCAAACCTGGCCAGGGTGGCCACGATGTGCCGGCGAACCCGTACAACCCGATGGAGTTGGCGAGGTACCTGCGGGAGAACCCTTGGGTCTCGGACAAGGTCATCTGGACCTGCAACCTGGAGGGGCGGACGCCGATCTATGCACTGGAAGCCGAAATCCCGTTCGGCATGGACTGGGGCGGTATGCGACCGCCGAAGAAGGACCCCGGTCCTGAGGAGGTGCCTTACTTTCCCCCGGTCTCCGTGATCCACAAGACATTCCGGCAAGCGATCGTCGGGCAGACCCTTCGCCCCGACGACCCGCTGTACGTGGCGCGCGTATCCATACCCGGGACCCTGACCAACCGCACGGTCCGGCTGTTCTCTGGACAGGTCATACCGGTGGTCGTCGTGCATGCACACGGCCTTTACACCTGGAACGAAGCCATACTCGTCAACAGCCTGATCGAGCAGATCAGCACTGACCGAGAGGCCCGGAACCTCCCACACATCGACGAGATAATGGTGCGGTCGCTGGTCCACGCCTTCCTCGACAAGGTCTACTACCAGTTCCGCAATCTCGGCCAGAGCGGGCCGGACCGGGCGCTGAACTATGCCGCGACCAATGCGTTCGAGCTGACCCAGGCGCTGGCCAACGGGTTCCTGTCCGGCCGTCTCGTACCGCGATCGTCGGACGATCCGGAAACGCTTTACGCCCTCGACGACATCACCGTGGTCAAGAGCCGCTACCAACGGCCCGACTCGGAGTCCTACGACGTGACGCTCACGTTCATGGACCCGGAGAATGACCGCCAGTCTCGCGTCGCCTATCTGATCACCATCGACGTCAGCGGCGAGATGCCGGTCAGCCTCCATTCGCCCCGCCAATTCCTTATCGGCCGTTAGGAGGCCCACGATGGACACCTTCCCGAGCCCGAAGCTGCCCGTGTTTGCGCACGGGATCAACCGTGACGGAAATTCCGCAACGGCGGCGTGGCGAAACGGTGGCGGTGTCGAGCCAGCCGCCGTGGACTGCAGCAAGCTGCACGGGCCGGCCCGAGCAATCTGCTACCAGGCGCAGGCAACCGTTGCGCCGCCACTGATCCCCGCGGACCCGCTGAGCATCGGCTTCTGACGAAACGAAAGGAAAGCTGTCATGGACACAAACGTCGGGCTGTACGCCGACACACCGGTGGCAAGCCTGCGCTTGCCGCGACAGGCCCCAGGCGTCCACCGCGGAACGGGTGCAAGCGCAGCCGTCGCCGCGGCCGGCGGCGTCGAAGCGGCGGGACTGTTCAGCTGGCTCGGCAACCTGCTCGGCAGCATCGGCATCGACATCGACCCAGACGTGACACAGACGTTGGACGACCTCGGCAACGCCGTCGTGCCCTTCATCCCCGGCGTCGGCCAGGTTGCCCAGGTTGTCAGCCCGTACATCCCCTGAACCAATTTTCGCGGTGACCACCAGGGCTGAGAGAGGACCGGGACGATGTCACTGAGGTTGCCTGTGCTGCGATCGGTCGATCGGTCGAAGCCGATCGAGCCGTTCACGATCACCGACTTCAACGTGCAGGGCGGGGTCGTCGTCGTCGACAAACTCGAGGTCCTCTACGGCCCCACCCCTGGGGACCCCGCGCCCCTGCTCCGCCCCATCTGCGCCGGACGGGCTTGTGTCGCCCGGCCGGCGCCGGCCATCAGATTGCGAGGCTAGCCATGCCTTTCACCGATATCGAGGAGCGGGGATGTTGACCTCATCGCTCTTCAGCGGCACCGAGGATCTGGAGGATGTCGCGGCCGGACGGCGCAAGATCCGCGTGCGAGTCATCATTCGTCGAACTGGTACAGCAAGCACTGTTCACCCTGGGGGCCGCGTTGCCGGTGAGCGGCGTGGACGGAGCCTTGGGCGGCGAGACCGCACCATGCCGGTCATGGAATCCGCCCGCATGCGCCGGGAGGGGGAGCGCGCGGATGACAGCCATTGATGACAAGCATCAATTGCTCCGGGACACCGTTCTTGACCTCGGCGAGCCGGTGGGCCCCGAGATCGATCTGGCCGACGGCGGCTCAATGCGAGAGTACGAGTTCGGAACGATCTGCTTCCACCCGGAGGTCGGCGCTTTCGAGGTCCACGGGTTGATTCGGGAAACCTACCTCAACGAAATGGGAGGTCCGGTGGGCCGGCTCGGCTACCCGACCTCGGACGAGACGGGGTTGGGAGTAGGCCGTCTCAGCACCTTCGAACTGGGCGAGAGCGGCCTCTTCTTCGATCCGGTGAGCGGCATCAACCTGATCGACGATCTCAGCCTCCGCCAGCTGGAGAGCACGTTCTCCGACGACATCCTCGCCCCCGAGCCCGTGGCCGCAGGACCGACCCAAACCTTGTGCTTCCCGCCAGGTTCCGTGGCCGGTTCCCTGCGCGGGATGCAATTCGGGCTCATTGCCGAGCGGCTGATCCACGATGACTACTGCAGGCTGATGGGCTGTCACCCAGCCAACGACTACTTCGACCGGACCGGATCGTCGGTCGAGTACCTGACTTTCCTCCAGAGCCACAACCCCGGCCTTCGACCTCGCTACAGGGAGATTCGGACGTGGCGGCGGCCGGACATCCTGTCCCACCGGCCACCCCGTTTCGAGTGGTACGAGATCAAGCCGTTGTCGGTCTGGGGGATGGCCGACTTCGCGGACAAGTTCGTGAAGATCACGAATTACATGATGAAGCACAGCCTCCCGTACGTCCCCGGGGTCACGTACAGTCCCACGCCGTTCCTACCAATCGGAACCTTCAACATCGTCGGCGTCGACATAGAAGTAAGCCTGGGTGTCGCCCGGCGCACCGCGGGGCTCATCGACTACCAGCTGTGCATCAGGGGTAATCTCGTCGAACTCTTCGCGCGCATCGCCCTCGCCGCTCTCGTCGCCGCCATCATCGCCCAGATCGTCACGAAATTCGCGCCGCTGCTGGCACTGTGATCCCGGCGAGCTTGACTGCGACAGCGGGACGGAAAGGGTAGGGGAGGGGGTCACATGGGTATCACCTTTGAGTTGTTGTGGCTGGCCGATCCGCTATACCGGATGACGATGACCGGGCCGTCGGTTCGCCCTGTTGTTCCGCGTGATGGTGGGCGGGGCCTTCGCGTGTCGCTGCGGCTGCGCCGGGGTTCCACGGCACCCGAACGTCGTGCGGGTTAGCACCTTTCCTTAGGTGACGGCGACAGCCCGCAGGGGGTGGTGGTGTCCCCGGACGGGCGCCGGGCCTACGTGACCAACTGGCGCCCAGGCTGAGGAACCCCTGTTCGCCAGCCTGACCCAGGACGAGCGGGACGCGCTGGAGGGTCTGCTCAAGCGGGCCCTGTCCCGCGCTGAAATCCCCCGGGCCTGACGGCGTCGGACAGCAGACACGCACAGACAGGTGGGCGAGGAGGAGTAGCAGCCCCCGGCCAGCCACGCCACCGCGCGGTTGTGGCCCTTCCGTCGACGGTCCCACCCGCGCCGCCACGAACGCTCGCACCTCGTCCTCCGCCGTGGAGAACTCCCGGTATCCGTACGCCTCATGGATGTCACCAACCCCGTCGGCGTCACCGATCCCTGCCCGCCGGCCCTTGCCTGGCTCATGCTCCGCCGGAACAGGGGAGTCCAGGCCCTCCGCGTGGTCTTCCCTGAGCCGCAGCGATGAGGGGGCGACGGATCCGGTTGCGGTCGGGCCGATGACCGTGGATACCTCGTCACCGCAGGCGAGGACTGATCCGACACTGCCGGTGCTGCGGACCGGCGCGTGGGCGACCTGACAGGTCTCGTCGGGTGGCAGGGCACGCTGTGTCGTGCACCTCATCGTGCGCAGGCCCGGTCGGCGTACAGGGGAACGCGACGTACGCCGGTGCGTTCGAACAGCCCCGAGACGGCGAGCCACCCCGTATCGGGAGGCGTGCGGCGACGCGAGCGGGCGGCTGCGATCCGGTGGCCTGGGTCGCATCTGGCGCATGATCTGCATGCAAGGGTGGCCACGTGACGTGCTTTCTGCTCTCTGGATCTAAATATGGCGGCGAATCGCAGGACGACTTCTACAACTGTCTTGTCAGCGACACCTGCGAAACGCTTCGAGCTCAGGGAGAAGACGATGACCGACCACGGAGCCGACCTGCTGATCCGCGCCGGCGCGGTGCACACCCTGGTACCGGGCCAGGCGCCGCAGCGGGCGTTGGCGGTGCCCGGCGACCGGATCTGCGGTGTCCGCGGACCCGAACGGCCTCGACCGCCTGGTGACCGAGAAGACCGTGGTCCACGACCTGCCCGGCGCCACCGTGCTGCCCGCCTGCGACGTCACCCACACCCACCTGATCCTCGCCGGGCTCGGCGCCCACGACGTCCCCGTCCACCGGGCCCGCACCATTCCCGAGTTCCTGGACCTGATCCGGCAGCGGGCAGCGGTCACCCCTGAGGGCGAGTGGATCCGCACCACCACCAACTGGCAGGAACTCAACCTGGCCGAGCGACACATGCCCACCGCGGCCGAACTCGACACGGCCACCGACAAACACCCGGTCCTGGTCAAGCGCGGCGCCACAACGACGTCGTCAACAGTTACGCCCTGCGCCTGGCCGGCATCACCGAGGACACCCCCGTGCCGCCCGGCGGCACCATCGGCCGCGACGCCGACGGCCTGCTGGACGGCAGGCTCATCGACAACGCCATGGGCCTGGTGGAACGCCTGGTACCGGCCCAGGACCGAGCCCAGCGCATCGACGGACTGCGCCTGGCCAGTGCCCAGTACGCGGCCACCGGCATCGGCACCGTCCGCGACTGCATGGTCTCCCCGGCCGACCACGAACTCCTGCGCGCCGCCCACGAGGAAGGGGTGCTCGGCGTCCGGGTCCGGGCCCTGATCTCGGCGCTCGGCATGACCAGCGCCGCCCAGGTCGAGGACCTGCTCGACACCATGGAGCAGTGGCGTTACGACTCCGACCCATGGCTGCGGGTGTGGGGCGTGAAGTTCGGCCTCGACGGCGGCCTGGAGGCCGGGGCCACCGAGGAGCCGTACGCCTGCGACCACTCCTTCTCCGGAACGCTGATCTGGGACCCCGACGCGCTCGTCGAGGCGGTCGAGGCGGTGGTCCGGCGCGGCTGGCGGGTCGGCACCCACGCCTACGGCGACCGCGCTGTGCGCACCCTCCTCGACGTCTACGAACGCGTCCTTCGGCGCAACCCCGGCCTGCCCGCCGGCACGCTCGTGATGGAGCACGGCGGCCTCGCCGACCCCGAACAACGCGCCCGCGCCGTCGCCCTCGGCATCCCCGTCACCATCCAGCAGCCCCTGCTGCACGACACCGCCGAGGTGGAGGAGGGCTTCTGGGGCCCGGAACGCGTGGCCCGCCTCTTCCCGGCCCGCGGCTAGGTCGACCTGGGCGCCCAGGTCAGCGCCGGATCCGACTTCCCCGTCGGCCAGTTCGGCGCCATGCGCTCCGTCTGGGGCATGACCACCCGCCAGACCGTCATCGGAGTCAAGGGCCCCGAACACGCCCTCACCTACGACGAAGCCCTCACCCTGCACACCCTCAACGCCGCCCGCCTGAGCGGCGAAGAGAGTCTGCGCGGCACCCTCACCCCCGGCCGCCTCGCCGACCTCACCATCTGGGACCAGGACCCCGCCCACTGTCCGAGCGACACCCTGCGCAACCTCAACCCCACCTACACCTTCGTCGGCGGCCTCCTGATCACACCCGCCAGCGCGCGATAAGTGGGCCCCCAAGGGACGTGCGGGCCGGGGCACCGGTTATCCGTTCCAAACGCCGCAACCTCCAGTCGACGCAACCTCCGCCGAGCAATCCGCCAACGAAGCCCGGGTTGCCGCATGCGGTTCGCCAGGAGCCCTGATGCGCTCAAGCTGCATGTAGAGGCTCCGCCCCGACCGCCGGGGCGGAGCCTTAGCGCGTTGGAAGCGAAATCCGCTGCTCTCGTTTTTGAGCCCGTTTCTCAGCTGCAAGGACGGACGCTGCGGCAGCTGAAATCATCCATCCGGGACGCGTTCGGGACGCAGGTTGGACACAAGGATCGGAAAGGACTGACAAGGGCCGAGAAGAGCTGAGGTGCCAAACTGCGTCTGACCTGGGAAAACGGCCAAGATGAGCATTGATCGACAAGGGTCGCCAAGATCCTCAAAGGACTCATAATCCGTCGGCCGTGGGTTCGAGTCCCACCCGCCCCACCAGTACAGGCCTCTGACCTGCGGAAACGTTCATTTTGTCCTGTCGGATCGTCAACTTTGCCTGAACGGACTAAATCCGCTGCTCGTGGGTTTGGAGTCGGGTGGTGGCCGGGGAGTTGCAGCCCTTCTGACCTGCGGTGGAGTAGATGATCGAGGTTGTCGCTCGGGGTCCGGGCGGCTGCCTTGAGGCCGACGACGAAACCCAGGGGCCGTACAGGGGCCGGGGCGGCGCAGCCGGGTCCTGGCCGACCGTGTCTCCGAGGTGATCGACCGCATGGTCCAGGAGGGACCGTGCCGGAGAAGGAGCCCTGGCGTGTCCTTGATGTTCTTGCCGGTAACTCGGCTTCACTCAACTCGGTGCGGTCCACGGGTGGCCTTGCGCGAGGCCCCGGCGCACCCATCCGACCTGGCGGACCGGCTGGGGATCTCCCGCACCCGTCTCTCCAACCATCTGGCCTGCCTGCGCGACTGCGGTCTCGTGGTCGCCGTGCCGGTCGGCCGGCGTACCCGCTACGAACTCGCCGACGCGCGCCTGGGCCACGCCCTCGACGACCTGCGTACGGCCGTGCTGGCGGTGGAAGCCGACCGCACCTGCCCGGATGCCGACGAGAAGGGCTGCTGCTGATGGTCTCGATATCACTCGGCCCGTCCCCGGCCCGCCGGGACGCGCTTACCCGGCGGATACGGTTGCTGGTGGCCGCCACCATCACCTACAACGTCATCGAGGCGATCGTCGCGATCACGGCCGGGACGCTCGCCTCCTCCACTGCGCTGGTCGGCTTCGGGCTCGACTCGGTCATCGAGGTCTCCTCTGCGGCGGCCGTGGCCTGGCAGTTCTCCGCCCGCGAGCACGCCGTGCGCGAGGCCCGGGAGAAGACCACGCTGCGGATCATCGCCGTGTCGTTCTTCGCGCTGGCCGCGTACGTAATCCTCGACTCCGTACGGGCTCTGACCGGCACTGGCGAGGCCGAGACCTCGATCCCCGGCATCGTGCTCGCCGCCCTCTCCCTCGCGATCATGCCGTTCCTGTCGGCGGCGCAGCGCCGGGCCGGCCGGGAGCTGGGTTCCGCCTCGGCCGTGGCCGACTCGAAGCAGACCCTGCTGTGCACCTACCTCTCGGCGGTGCTCCTGGTGGGCCTGGTCGCCAATGCCGCTCTCGGCTGGTCATGGGCCGACCCGATCGCCGCTCTCGCCATCGCCGCGGTCGCGGTGAAGGAGGGACGGGATGCGTGGCGCGGCGATGCCTGCTGCGCCGTACCCGCTGCCACGGCGGCAGTCGAGGAGACGGACGGCTGCGGCTGCGCGCCGGGCTGCGCCTGCTGCTCCTGACCGGCGGCGGACTCCTACATCACGTCGTCCGCGTCCAGCTCCTCGAAGAGCTCCAGTCCATCCTTGGGCCGGGCAGCCACCCGAGCACATCGCGCAATAGTGAGCGGCGCGTGTTACCCAGACGACATCCATGAGCCCCGGGGCTGTCCCTAGTCGGCAGGTTCGGCGGTCCAGGCGATGGCCGGAGGGACGACACGTGCGCACAGGGGGCAGCTGTGCGCGTCGGTCAGGCCGAGGCGTCCGACGAGCAGGCCGGTGTGTACTGCGGAGGCGAGTACGTCGTCGGGGACGGCGCCGAGCAGGAGCTTGGCGCGGCGGAACATGGTGAAGGTGCCGGGCTCGTCGACGGTGCCCCACGACAGGTAGATGAATCGTTCGCCCGGACGTCCCTGGACATAGGGGCCTTTGATGTCCGTGCCGGTGGGCATGGCGGCTGTGGTGCTCGACAGCGTCCAGGTCGCGGAAGCGGCATCGCCGGGCTGGATGTCGAGGAGTTCTTTGGGGCGGGCGCGGCGTTGTACGGCGACGTGGACGTTGCGGTACGTCTGGACGCTTCCGCCGCCGGATACTCGGGGCGAGCAGGTGAGGCCGGGCAGGTCGACGGCGTCGATGCGGATACGCAGGTCGCTCATCGATTCCACCCTCCCAGCCGGGGTTCACACGGGTTCCGAGTCTGCCAGCAGGGAGGCGAAGGTGGAGCGGCCCAGGGCCTCGGCCCGGTCCTAGGGGATGACCTTGCCGGTGAAGTCGGGGTGCCGGTAGGCGGATCTGCGTCGACTGCATCGCCCTGTGCCAGGAGATCCTGCGCCAGCTCTCCGGCGCAGGTCGCGCCCAGGGCTAGGGGGAGTGGACGGTGGAGCACCGCACGTCACCGTTCGCCGGTCAGGGTGAGCTGCCGGTGGTGGAAGTCGAAGTGCTGCGTTGGGTACCGGTAGAGGTCCGCGATGGTCATGACGTCTTGGAAGTACGGGTCCCAGCGGGTCGGGTAGTGCATGGCGAGTGCGAAGTCGGCCTCCCGCTCGGCGTCGAGACGGCGGTGCAGCCAGGCGATCACCCGGTCGAACGTCACTGCCATCCGGCGCCGGCCGACGATCCTGGTGCCGCCGACCGGGCCCAGGTAATTGACGACGTGGAAGGGCTTGGTCGCGGCGTTCAGCATCCGGGCGAAGGCGCGGCTCGCCCCCGGCGGCAGCCGTCCGAACACCCGCAGCAGTGCCAGCAGGGGGCGGATGAGGATGTAGCCGAAGAGCATGTGGAACAGCAGCTGCTCGTTGGTCCACCGGGTTCCCTCGGTACGCCGGCGCAGGTTGGTGTCGGTGGCCCCGTCGAGCAGTTGGTGGAACGTCGTACGGGCCCGCTCCAGTTCCTCGTGGATCGCCCGACGGTCCACCGACGCCGTGTCTTCCACAAGACCCACCTGCCTTCCGGCTGCCGACACCCCCTCCATGATGGCTGCACACCGGGCAGGGTGTCTCAGCTGATGGGCGGCGCGAGATGCGACCTGTCGCGCCGCCCGTGGCGGGTCACCCAGCTGCTGTCCGGTGCTCGGTGATCCAGCGGGCGGCGAGTAGGCCGGAGGCGGCGGTGAGGACGGCGGCGGCGATGACGGTGGCGTTGAGGCCGAGGGTGTCGGCGAGGAGGCCCGCCACGAGGGCGCCGGCGGCGTAGCCGATGTCGCGCCAGAACCGGTACGTGCCGAGGGCGTTGGCGCGCCAGGCGGGGTGGGCGTGGTCGGGGATGGAAGCGATCAGGGCCGGGTACACCATGGCGGTGCCCAGGCCGAGGAAGACCGCGGAGAGGACCCCGGCGAGCAGGGGGCGGCCGAGCAGGGCGAGGGCGAGGACGAAGCCGACCGCCTGGACGAGCATGCCGTAGACGATGAGGGGTTTGCGGCCGATGCGGTCGGCGAGGTGGCCGGTGGCGATCTGGCCGAGGCCCCACAGGATCGGGTAGAGCCCCTTGATCAGGCCGACGGCCGCCAGACCGAGGCCGTGGTCGGTGAACAGGAGCGGGAAGACTCCCCAGGTCAGGCCGTCGTTGAGGTTGTTGACCAGGCCGGCCTGGCTGGCGCCGCGCAGGGAGCGGTTGCGCCAGGAGGTACGGGCGAAGGTGGCCTTGAGGCCGGTGTCCTCGTCGGTGGGCAACGGCTCGGTGTGGTGGGCGAGTTCGAGGGCGACGTGGGCGGCGGTGTCGCGGACGACGAGGGAGAGGGCGAGTCCGGCGGCGACGAAGACGACGCCGATGAGTTCGGGGGTGGGGCGCAGCCCGTGGGTGGTGGCCAGGTAGCCGGTGAGCAGGGCCGTGACGCCCACCGCCGTGTAACCGGCGGCTTCGTTGAGGCCGGTGGCCAGACCCCGGCGGGCGGGTCCGACCAGGTCGATCTTCATGTTGACCGTCATCGACCAGGTCAGGCCCTGGTTGAGGCCGAGCAGCACGTTGGCGGCGATGATCCAGCCCCAGGAGGGTGCCCAGGCGAGGGCGAAGGGGACGGGGATGCCGATCAGCCAGCCGGTGACCAGGAGTTGTTTGCGGCGGAAGCGGGCGGTCAGGGCGCCGGCGGCGAGGTTGGTGAGGGCCTTGGTGACGCCGAAGGCGATGATGAAGGAGAAGACCGCCAGGTCACTGGTCAGGCCGAAGGTCTCGGCGCCGATCAGTGGGACGGTGGTGCGTTCGAGGCCGACCAGTCCGCCCACGCAGATGTTGACGAGGACCAGCAGGGTGAACTGGAGCCAGTTCTCCCGCAGACCGAGGCGGACGGGCCTGCCGTGCGCCTCGGTCGGTGTGGTGGCGGGTGTGGTGGCGTTCACGAGGTGGTGTCCTCGGCGCCCTGGGCGAGCTGGTGGCGGTGAGCGGCCGCGTAGTCGGCCGGTCCGCCGTCGAGGACTGCGATGTCGGTGTGACCGGCGCGTTCGAGGAGGCTGGCGGCGGTCATGGCCCGCTCGCCGTGGCCGCAGGCGACGACCGGCCGAGTGGGGGCTTCGACGGCCTGGGTGGCAAGGCCGCCGAGCTCGATGCTGAGGGCGCCGGGGACATGGCCGGTGGCGAACTCGGCCTTCTGTCGTACGTCGAGGTAGGGGCGGTTTCCGGCGCGGTCGGCCGTGAGGAAGGCGGTGGTGGCCTGGGTGTTGCCGTCGGCGAGCCAGGCGGGCATGCCACCGGTCAGCCGGCCCGCGAGGCGTTCGTAGCCGATCTTGTACGACTGCCAGACCAGCTCGCTCAGATCCTGGTCGTCGTTCGAGACGAAGGCGAGCGGGGCGGTGTCGGGCAGGAGCCAGCCCAGCCAGGTGGCGAACTGGCCGCGCAACGGGATGGAGAGGGAGCCGGGGATGTGGCCGGCCGCGTAGTCGGACGCCGGGCGCACGTCGATGACGTGACCGCCATCGGCGAGCAGGGCCTTGACCCGTCCGGCGTCGAAGGCGGGCAGGAGCGGTTCCCCGCTCAGGACCGCGGGGCCGCGGCGGTTGGCCTCGGCGAGCCGGTCGAAGTAGGCCGGGTAGCTGCCCAGACTGCCCATCAGCTGTCGTACGAAGGCGTCCTCGTCCGGGGCCGCCAGCAGCGGGTTGGTCTGCTTCTGCGCGCCGATCGTGGAGGTGCGCTCGCTGCCGGGCGGGGCCGAGCAGAAGGATCCGGCTCCGTGGGTGGGCCATACCGAGGTCTCGTCCGCGAGTGCGGCCAGCCGCCGCAGCGAGCGGTACTGGGCGCGGGCCAGTTCCTCGGTGCGGTGGGTGCCGAGGAGGTCGGTGCGGGCGGCGGCGTTCACGATCAGCGAGCCGCCGGTGAAGACGCCGAGCTCGCGATCGCCGTCGAGCAGCAGGAAGGAGAGGTGCTCGTCGGTGTGGCCGGGGGTGGCCAGCGCGCGCAGGGTCAGGCCGCCGAGGTCGGTCTCGTCGCCGTCCGCCAGGGGCGCGTGGGGGAAAGCCCGCTGTCCTGCGGCGGACGCCAGCACGCGGGCGCCGTCGTCGTGGGCGAGCTGGACGGCGCCGGAGAGGAAGTCCGCGTGCAGGTGGGTGTCGGCGGCGAACGAGATGCGCAGTCCGCGCTGGGCCGCGGCCGCTTTCAGTGCCCGCAGATCCCGGCTCGCGTCCACGGCGAGGGCACGTCCGTCGCCGAGGTCGACGAGGTAGGCGCTGTTGCCCAGCCCCTGGTCGACCAGCGGTATCAGGTGGTCGTCGGCGAAGCCCATCGTGCGTCCTTCCGGAGGGGGAACCAGGAGGGCGGCACTGCCACCCTCCTTCAGTTACAATAATCCATAGATTTTTGGAGGAAGCAATGCGGGATGCCACCACCAGCGGCACCAAGGCCGCCCTCTACGACGCGTTCGCAGCCAGCGGCAAGGCGCTGGCCAGCGGAAAGCGGCTGGAGCTGCTCGATCTGCTGGCCCAGGGCGAGCGCACGGTCGATGCACTGGCGAAGGCGGCGGGGCTGAACCTGACGACCGCCTCGGCGCATCTGCAGACCCTCAAGCAGGCCGGGTTCGTGGCCACCCGACGGGAGGGCGTGCGCATCCACTACCGGCTCGCAGGCGACGACGTGGCCCAGCTGTTCGCGCTGCTGCGCAAGGTCGCCGAGACCCACCAGGCGGCCGTCCCCGTCGCCCGTGACGCCTACCTCGGCGAGGACGGCGCGGCAGAGGTCACCCGCGAGGAACTGCAAACCCGGGTCGAGGCCGGAGAGGCGCTGCTGCTGGACGTGCGGCCGGTGGAGGAGTACCGCGCCGGGCACATCCCCGGCGCACTGTCCATCCCGGTCGAGGAACTGGCCGAGCGGATCAGCGAGCTGCCCGAGCAGACGGAGATAGTCGTCTACTGCCGCGGCGAATACTGCGTCCTCGCCTACGACGCCGTACGCCTGCTGACCGACCGCGGACGGCGGGCGATCCGCCTCAACGACGGCATGCTGGAGTGGCGCCTTGCCGAACTCCCCGTCGACGCGGGGGACTTGGCGTGACGGGCGGGCATCCGGGGCTGGTGGGCGGGCCGGTCTACCTCGACTACAACGCCACCACCCCGGTGGACCCCCGGGTGGCCGAGGCGATGCTGCCGCACCTGACGGACCTTTTCGGAAATCCCTCCAGCAGCCACCCTTACAGCGCCGAACCAAGGGCGGCCTTGGCGGGCGCCCGAGCCGAGGTCGCCGCCCTGATCGGCGCCCGCGCCGACGAGATCGTGTTCACTGGGTCCGGCTCCGAGGCCGACCTGCTCGCCGTACGAGGCGCGGTCCTCGCCTCCGGTGGCTCGCACGTGATCACGCAGGTCACCGAGCACTCGGCTGTCCTGGAGACCTGCCGCGCCCTGGAGCGTCTGCACGGCGTGCGGGTCACCGTGCTGCCGGTGGACGGAGACGGACTGGTCGACCCGGCCGCGCTCGCCGAGGGGCTGGACGAGGAGACGGCCCTGGTGTCGGTGATGGCGGCGAACAACGAGACGGGCGCCTTGCAGCGGATTGCCGAACTCGCCGCCCTCGCCCGCAAGTTCGGGGCACTGTTCCACTGCGACGCCGCCCAGGCCATCGGGAAGATCCTCCTCCAGGTCCAAGAGCTGGGCGTGGACCTGCTCACCGTCGTGGGGCACAAGATGTACGCCCCGAAGGGCGCCGCCGCGCTGTACGTTCGCAACGGCGTGCGGCTGGAGCCGGTCGTCTACGGCGGTGGTCAGGAGCGCGGGCTGCGGGCCGGGACGGAGAACGTCGCCCTGGCCGTCGCCCTCGGCGCCGCGGCCCGAATCGCCGCCGACGAACTCGCGGACGGTGCTCCCGCCCGGATCGCGGCCCTGCGCGACGACCTCCACCAGCGGCTCACCGCCGCCCTGCCTGGCCGCGTCCATCTCAACGGCCCGGAGAAGAACCGCCTGCCCAACACCCTGAACGTCAGCATCGACGGCGCACTCGGCCACGAACTCCTCGCCGCCACACCCGAGATCGCCGCCTCCACCGGCTCGGCCTGCCACAGCGGCACCCACACTCCCTCCCCGGTCCTGACCGCCATGGGCCTGGATTCGGCCGTGCTCTGCGCGGACGTTCGAGGGCTGCCCGCCCGAGTCCGCGGGTAGACCGCACGAGGCCAGCGGCAACGTTGGCCCTAGATGGATGGCCGTCTCCCCGGCCGCCGCGAGGCGACCGGGTGACAAAATCCGGCGTACAGCCCGACTCGTCTGCCATCAGGGATTTGACCTGACCATTTGACCTGATCAGGGGCCTTCCCGCGCTGGGGCACTTCCCACTTCTACCTGGGAGTTCCCGCGAGTTCCCGTCGAAGTGTGCACGCGTTATGCACTGGGGCGGCCCGTCGGATCCTCGGTCGCGTGGTGCCGCTGCAGGCGCGTGAGGCGAACGTCGAGGGCCAGGGCGAAGTCGTCCAGGCCGAGCTGGTGCGGTGGGTGCTGCGCATGTCCTCGGACCGGGTGATCGTCGGCGAGGTTCGCGAGCCCGAGGTCATTCCGAGTGCAATGCGATGTCCCAGGGCAACGACGGTTCCTTGGGCATCTTGCACTCCTCCACGAGCCGTGGAGCGTTCACCAAGCTGGCCGCCCACGCCGTCCGGAGCCAAGAGCGGCTTCCGGTGGAGGCCACCAACCTGCTGGTCGCCACCCGCGGCCGTGACGACCAGCGCGTGGTGTCCTCCATCCGGGAGGTCGTCGACGCCGACGACAAGCAGATCGTCTCCAGCGAAGTCTTTCGGCCCGGTCTCGACCTGCGCGCGGTACCTGGTGTGCCGCTGCGCACCGAAACCATGCAGGAGCTTGAAGCGGCGGGGTTCCAGCCGGATACAGTCGGCCGCCCGAGTGGATGTGGCGCCAGCCATGACGGGGTACGTGCCACTGATGGGGCTACTGGGTTTCGGTGCCAGTTGCTGGCTGGTGCTCCTTATCCGTGCGTGGCGGCCTCCTGCCTCCACTGCTGGTCTGGCTCGCCCCCTGTGGCGACGTGAGCCGTGTCCGGCCGGTGGCTTGGTGGTCGCGGCCGGGGCCGGGCTGTTGGTCGGCGCCATGACCGGGTGGGTGGTCGGCGGGCTCTTGGCGGCCATGGGCGGCTGGTGTCTGCCTCGAATCCTCGGCCCCGGCAACGCTGAGCGAGAGCAGACCGTCCGGATCGAAGGGATCGCCGGATGGACGGAGATGCTGCGCGACACCCTTGCTGCCGCGGCCGGGCTGGAACAGACGATCCGCGTCATTCGGGCTCTGTCATCGATCACGGGGAGCCGTCACGGCGTGTCAGGATCAGCCTTCGGACACTGTCTCGCCAGATCGTCGGGAACGATCACCGGATCTTTGACGCCACCGCCGCTGCGGCGACAGGTCGGCAGTTCTCCGCTACTACGACGAGTGGTTTCCCACATCGGGTTCACGTGCGCGTGCTAGCCCGCACACGTGAACCTGATGACGGTGACCGCCTACGCGGCGCCGCCCGCGGGGGCAGTCTCCCGGACGAAGTCGCGGACAGCGGCCGTGAACCTCTCGGGCTCCTCGATGTGCCCCATGTGACCGCTGTTCTCCAGCACCAGCAGCCGTGAGTCGGGGATCAGCTCGGCGAGTTCGCGCCCCCACCGGATTCCGCAGATCACGTCGTGGCGGCCCACGATCACCAGGGCCGGTACCGTCAGCCCCTTCAGCGTGGCGCGGTCGTCGATGACATCGGGGGTGAGGTCCTCGTCCAGGCCCGAGATGTACACGGCCCGGACCGCGTCCCGCACCGGGGCGAGCCACTCCTCGTTGCCCCAGTAGTCCGCGAAGTAGGAGGGCAGTACGCCCCGTGCGACGGCCACGGTGTCCTCGTCGCTGGAGATGTTGGACATCGCTCCGAACGCAGCCAGCACGTCGGGCAGTCCGGGGTGGCCGGTGTGCTTCGCCACGAACGCCTCCACCATGCGGCCCGCCTCCTCTCCGTGCTCGGGGCCGGTGACGGGAGCGCCCTCGTAGAGCACCACGCCAGCCAGCTGCCCGGAGCGGTGCAGGGCGTGGTAGGCGGCCACGAAGGCGCCGTGCGAGTGCCCCAGCAGATGCACCCGGCCGACGCCCAGGCGGTCGATCAGCGTCTCCAGGAAGCCGCTGTAGCGCTCCCGGGTGTATCCGTGCGGGTGTGAGGCCAGACGGCTGTCCTCGGCGGTGCCCACGGGCTCGACGTAGACCATGGTCAGGTGCTCTTCGAGGGCCGGCGTCCGCATGTACTCCCAGAAGATGCCGGGGCCGCCCGAGTGGGCCAGGCACACCGGGCCGGTGCCGTGCACGTGATAGCTCTGTACGACGCCGTCCGTGCGGTAGGTGTGGGTTCCGGGGGCGAGCGGGTCGGTGTGCGCGGCGGATGTCGTCATCGGGTCCTCCATGGGTCCGCGGGTGTCTCGAACACCGACAAGACGCTTCGGGAGGAGGGAAGTTGGATCGAGTTGGTGTGAGTCAGGTCACATGGCGAGAGGGGGTGTCCGGTGGCGCGGGCGCACGTCGACCCCAGCCCCCCACGCCACCGCTGCGGGCCGTGGTGTGTGGTACAGCGAGACCCGGTCGAAGCGGCCGGCGTCCAGGGTGATGATCCACGCGACCCCGGGCGGGCAGTGGTCCGGATCGTCGGGCGGGCTGATCAGCTCCATCTCCCAGACGACCAGGGACCGGCCGGCGACCACGTGCGTCGGGCGCTGGCGCACTCCCGCCGCGAGGTCGGCGTCCATCCCGGCGAGCAGCAGATCGGCCCCGCCGAGCCGTTGTCCGTTCGCCGAGAGGGAGACCCCGGGCGTGTAGCGGTCCCTGACCACCTTGCCGAACTCGCCGCGTTCGGCGGCCGCGAGCGTCTCGTGCGCCTCGAACCAGCTGTTCTCGGTCCTGCGTACGGCGTTCTCGTGTGGCGTGTCCGCGGTGTCGGTGAGGGAACGGGAGAGGGCACCGCGGGCCTGGTTCAGTCGGCTGCGCACCGTGCGCACCGGAATCGCACAGGCCTCGGCGATCTGCTGGTACGAGGTGATCCCGGTGGAGAAGTAGCGCAGGACCAGCGGCAGGCGCAGAGTCGGGGACAGTGCCTCGACGGCCTCCCAGATCCAGTCCCGCAGCGCGTGGCTCTCCAGGACCTGCTCGGGTGTGCCACCGTCCGACGGCAGCGGTACCCATTCCCTGGGCTCGACCCGCCGGGAGGCGCGCAGCAGGTTCCGGCAGTTGTTGCGTACGACCATGCGGAGCCAGGGGCCCACGGCCTCCGGGCCCCGGACGTCCACGATCCGGCGCAGCGCCACCAGTGCCGTCTCCTGCATGACGTCGTCCACGTCCGGGCCGGGCCCCAGCATGCTGAGCGCCACGGCGCGCATCCCGGGCCGGTGACGTTCCAGCAGTGAGGCGAGGGCCGACACGTCGCCCGTCTGCGCGGCTCGGACCAGTGCCGCGTCCTCGACCGGCCCAGTGTCCCCAGGTGTTGTCCCGCTCATACCTCGTCCTCCCGGCCGTATGACACCTTTCCGCGATCGAGCCTAACCGCTCGGGGTTGGGCGGTCAGGTGTGAGCGGGCTGCCGGGCGGGATGAGGTGTGTGTCTGCGGAGGGCAGGAGCAGTGGCAGGGCCGGGGCGGCCTGTCTGGCACTCACGTCCGCTTGGACGGCCGCGGTGTCTCCCTGCCCGGGGCGCCGACGCGCTCGGCAACCGGGCCTCATGAGCTGCGGGGATGTCTTAGACGAAGGTGGTGTCGGAGGCCACTGCGGCTCCCCGTATCGACATCGGGTTCACATGTCCTTCCTTCCGTTTCGGTTGCCGCACCCGGGCCGCGCCGGGACCGACGGAGTGGTCCTGAAGAACGTATGAATACGCGCACTCGATGTCCGCGTTTTCAGACGTCAGGTTTCTAATAGGTCGGCAAACCTCGAACGGTCGCCCGGAGTGGAAACGGCGATGACATGTTGACACGTATGTTCTGTGATACGTTCCGTGACCGATCGTCCCGATGAGGCTGTTCGGCGAGTTCGACCTGAGTGTGTCCATCTCTCGCAGGTGTGGCACGGCACGGATACAGACATGGAGAGTCCGCGGATGTCCGCGACGCAGGTGCCGGTCGAGGAAGGCACCCGTTTTCTGGAGGAACTGCTCGCCGTCCATGCCGTCACGGCCCGGGGCGCCGAGCTGGTCGCCGGATCCTTCACCCGCTTGGCGGGCGGCGCTGCCGTCGACACGAAGACGCTGGTGACGACCGTACGGTGGTTGACCGGCCTGGTCCGCCACCACCTCGATCACGAGCACGAGGTGCTGTACCCGATGTCGGAGCTCAGGTCTCCCGAAAGGGCCCACAGCCTCGACTGGCTGATGGGGGAGCGGGACTGGCTGGCCGGGCGACTCGACGACCTGGAGGGTGCCGTTGTACGGATCGCCGAAGAGTGCCGTGCAGGCGGATCGGCGGACTTGGCGCGTGCGATGAAGGACGGCACGGTCGCCTCGCACGGGATCCGGGACGAGCTGGCCCGGCACTTCAGCACCGAGGAACCGCGGCTGCGGGACCGGTTCGCCGGCACCCCGGACGAGGACGTCGCGAGGTTGCGGCAGGCGGTCACCGACCGTCTTCCGTGCGGCGCGCCGCACCTGGTCTTCGGCTTCCTGGAGCATCCCAGACCGCTGCCCGGCCGGGACCAGGTGTACGTCCACTTCTCCGCGTCGGTGCGCCTGGCCCGGGGCATGCTGCTGTCCCGGTTCCGCAGGACCCTCAGGGACCTCGCCGCCGGCTGAGCCCCGGACTCGTCGGAAACGCGCACCACCCTGGTCGGGTGGGTCAGTGCGCGGCCCCGGCGGGCACGGTCTTCTTGCGCGCGCGATAGGCGGCGGCCTTGATCTTGTTGCCGCAGGACTCCATGCCGCACCACTGCCGGCGCATGCCCCGGGAGCGGTCGATGTAGACGCGCGTGCACTCGGGGTTGCCGCACTCCTTCATCAGAGGGACGTCCGGGCCGCTGAGCAGTTCCACGGCCTGGCGGGCGACGGTGGCCAGCGCCTGCTCGGGGCTCGCCTCGGTATGCCGCCCGGTCTGGGTGAGCTGCGGCGTCACAGGGGTCTTGCGCGCGGCCGCGTTGACCGCCTCAAGTGCCTTCGGGTCGAAGTCCTCGCCGAGGCGGCGGTCGGTGACGAGTTGGTAGACGGCCTCGCGTACGGCCGTAGCCTTCCGTACGTCGTCCTCCCCGCCCGGCGTGATCGTGTCAACGAGCCCGGACTCCAGGTACCAGGCGTCCAGCCGCTCGGGCGTCACGAACATCTCGAACCGGGTCGAGCGCCGGGCCCGGAGTGTGGCCGCGAAGTCGAGGACCGGATGGCCGCATACGAATACATGGTCAAGATTCACATCACCATCTTGACAGGTGACTGTAGTCGTCCGCAAGAGTTCGTCACCACTTCAGGTGGTGCCCGGACTGGTGTGCGCGGCCGGACCGGACCCAGGTGCCGGGCACCGCCGTCACCCCCGATCCGACTCCAGACGCAGTTCACGGCCCTGCCACCGGCCGCGCAGCCAGCGGTCGTGGCTGGCCACGACGATCGCTCCGGGGCCGGGTCCCAACGCTGCCTCCAGATCGTCGCACAGGGTGGGGGAGAGGTGGTTGGTGGGCTCGTCGAGGAGCAGCAGCTGGGGTGGCCGGGCCACCAGCAGCGCCAGCGCCAGGCGCCGGCGCTGCCCTACGGACAGCTCTCCGACCGGCTTGCCCAGATCCGCCTCGTGCAGCAGGCCCAGCGAGTGCAACGGCACCTTCGCGGCCCGGGGTGATCCCACCGACAGCCCGTACGTGTCCCGGACGCTGCGGTCCGGCCGCTCGAAGCGGGTGTCCTGGGTGAGCAACCCCACCGTCAGTCCGGGCCGCCGCCGCGTCTCGCCCTCGGCGGTGAGGCGTCCCGCGAGCACCGCGAGCAGTGTGGACTTGCCCGCTCCGTTGCCGCCGGTGAGCAGCAGCCGGTCCGTCGCCGACACGGCCAGGTCGATCGGCGCGAGCCGACCGGGCACCCGTGCCTCCAGCAGCGACACGAGCGGTCGCAGCCCCTCCCCCGTGTGTGCCGTCAGCTCGCCGGCCGCGAACCGCAGCGGGCGCGGCGGCTCGGCGACCTGGGCGCGCTCCAGCTCCTCCAGCCGCCGGGTGGCGTTGCGGACCCGGCGGGAGATCTGCTGCTGCACCCGCCCGGCCCGGTGGCCGTAGCCCATCTTCTCGTTGTCGGTGCGGCCCCGGTCCGGTGCGAGCCGGTGCGCGGTCACGCCTGCCGACTCGCGCAGGGCGGCCAACTCCTCCTGCTCCTCGGCGAACCGCCGTTCCCAGCGCTCCCGTTCGGCGTGTTTCGCGGACAGGTAGGCGCTGTAGTCGCCGCCGTGGCGGACCGGGCCGTCCACCGCCGGGTCGAGGTCGACGACATCCGTGCAGACGGCGTCGAGGAAGGCCCGGTCGTGACTGGCGGCGACCACGGTCCCGGGCAGGTCGCGGACCTGTTCCTCCAGGAAGGCGGCGGCCCCGTCGTCCAGGTGGTTGGTGGGCTCGTCGAGGAGCAGTGCGGAGGGCCGCCGTACCAACAGCGCGGCCAGGGCCAGTCGGCCGCGCTGCCCGCCGGAGAGCGAACCGAGCGTGCGGTCATGCCCGAACGCACCGAGGCCGAGGCCGTCCAGGACCAGTGCGGCGCGGCGGTGCGCGTCCCAGGCCTCCCGGTGCTGGGCCCGTTCGAGGCACCTGCCGTAGGCGTCGAGGAGGTCCTGGTGGGCGGGGTCGTCCTCGGGGACGGCGCTCAGGGCCTCGCCGAGGCGGTCCAGTTCCGCGAGGTCCTCGCGGGACTCGCGCAGGGCCTCGGCCAGGACCGCGGCGATGGTGGAGCCTGCGTCGAACGGCATCTCCTGGTGCAGGAAGCCCAGGTCGGCGGGGCGGGTGACGTTTCCGGCGTCGGGTTCCTCCACACCGGCCAGCAGCCGCAGCAGGGTGGACTTGCCTACGCCGTTCTCCCCGATCAGGCCGATGCGGTGGCCGGGGGAGGCGGTCAGACTGACGCCGTCGAGGACGCGGCGACCGCCCAGGGAGCGGACAAGGTTGTGGGCGAGCAGGGCGGGCTGGGGCATGGGTACCGTCCGACGTGAGGAGTGGGTCGGCCCGCCGGGCACAAGGCCTCGGGCGTGGGCCGTGTCACACGTCGGCGGCTCACACCGCGGGCGCTCCCGTCTCCCGCAGTGTCCCTTCGGCCAGCCGCAGCCAGCGGTTCACTCCGATCCGGGCCAGGAACCGCTCGTCGTGGCTGATCACCATGAAGGCGCCCTGGTAGGAGTTGAGGGCGCTCTCCAGCTGTCCCGCGCCAACCAGGTCGAGGTTGTTCGTCGGCTCGTCGAGCAGCAGCAGGTGCGGGGCCGGCTCGGCGCACAGCACACAGGCCAGGGTGGCGCGCAGCCGCTCGCCGCCGGAGAGCACCCCGACCGGCAGGTGGGCGCGGGCACCCCGGAAGAGGAACCGGGCGAGCAGGTTCATTCGCTCCGCCTCGGGCCGTTCGGGGGCGAACACGGCGAAGTTCTCCGCGACTGTGCGGTCCAGGTCGAGCAGGTCGAGGCGCTGCGAGAGGTAGGCGATCCGGCCTTCGTTGCGCCTGATCTCCCCACTGTCCGGGGCGAGTTCACCGGTGATCAGTCGCAACAGGGTGGTCTTCCCGGCGCCGTTGGGCCCGGTCAGCGCGATGCGCTCGGGGCCCCGGACGGTCAGGTGCACTCCGCCCGCCGCGAACACGTCCCGCTCTCCGAGGCGGACCTGCAGTCCCTCGCCGAGGAAGAGGTTGCGTCCCGCGGGCACCTGGGTGTCGGGCAGCTCCAGGGTGAGGCGCTGCTCGTCGCGGAGGGCGCGGCCGGCCTCGTCGAGGCGGGTCTTGGCCTCGCTGACCCGGGAGGCGTGCATCGCGCCGGACTTGCCCGCGGCCTCCTGGGCGCCGCGCTTCATGTTGCCCGCGAAGATCTTCGGCAGACCGGCGTTCTTGAGGTTCTTGGCGGCGTTGCCGGCTCTGCGCTCGGCGCGTTCCCGGGCCTGCTGCAACTCCCGCTTCTCCCGCTTCAGTTCGGCCTCGGCATTGCGGACGTTCTTCTCGGCGACCTCCTGCTCGGCGTGCACGGCCTCCTCGTACTCGGTGAAGTTGCCTCCGTACAGGCGCAGTTCGTCGCTTCCCAGCTCGGCGATGCGCTCCATGCGGTCGAGCAGCGCGCGGTCGTGGCTGACCAGCAGCAGGCAGCCGGTGAAGTCGGAGAGCACGGCGTAGAGCTTGTGCCGGGTTTCGAGGTCGAGGTTGTTGGTGGGCTCGTCGAGCAGCAGGACATCGGGGCGCCTGAGCAACTGGGCGGCGAGGCCGAGGGAGACGACCTGGCCGCCGCTGAGCGTGCTCAGGCTGCGGTCGAGCGTGAGGTCCGCCAGGCCGAGGCGGTCGAGCTGGACGCGGGTGCGCTCCTCGATGTCCCAGTCGTCGCCGATGGTGGCGAAGTGCGCCTCGTCGGCGTCCCCCGATTCGACGGCGTCCAGGGCGCGGATCACCGCGGCGACACCGAGCACGTCGGCGACGGTGAGGTTCCCGGTCAGGGGCAGGTTCTGCGGGAGGTAGCCGAGGGTGCCGCGGACAGACACCGAGCCTGTGGCGGGCTTCAGCTCACCGGCGATCAGCTTGAGCAGGGTGCTCTTGCCGGAGCCGTTGGGGGCGACCAGCCCGGTGCGTCCGGGAGCAGCGGTGAAGGACAGGTCGTGGAAGACGGGGGTGTCGTCGGGCCAGGAGAAGGCGACGTTCGAGCAGACGACGGAGGCGTCGGACATGGAATTGCCTCGGGGCGGTCACGGACAGAGAGACCTCTGCCCTGAACAGATGTGGGAAAAGGGGTACGACGGGACGGGCCACGTCAGCGGCGATCGTGCGCGCCTGCCAGTGGCCGTCAGCTCCGGATCTCATCCGGAGATGTCGTCTTCACCCACCACGTCTGCGACTCCTCGATGCACGGTCAACGGCCTATGAGCCTAGCATCCGGCGCCCCTCGCCCGGGTTCCGTCCGGGTCCGGACGGAACCGGTACACGTGTGCCGTGATCCGCAGGTCGTGTAGTTGACAGGCCTAGGGCGCACATGTCACGATCGTCACCTGTTAAGCAGGTGACGATGATGGGAGTGCTGTCCGTGTTCACACGTGTGGACTCGCGCGGGACTGTCCGGGATCGTCGCCGCGAAGGAGCGCACTGACCATGGCAGAAAAGCCGAAACGGGGGAGCGGGGGCCCGCCGGTGGGCCGGCGGGCGATGCTTGGAATGCTCGGCGCGGGCGCGGCGGGCCTCGCCACGGCGCCCTACCTCCAGCGCGGCTGGGAGAACTTCCTGGCCGCCGCGTCACAGGTCGACGCCACCGGCCTGACCGGACTGCTGCCCAATCCCGGCGGCTTCCGGTACTACAGCGTCGTCGGCTCGGTGCCGCACAAGGACGAGACGAACTATGCGCTGCGGGTCACCGGCCTGGTGGAGCGGTCCAGGAGCTACACCCTGGACCAGCTGCGCGCGATGCCGCAGACCCGGGTCGTCCACGACGTGGTGTGCACCGATGGATGGCGGGTGGCGAAGACACCCTTCGACGGTGTGCGGCTGGCGGACATCCTCGACGACGTCGGGGTGTCCTCCCTGGGTGCGGCGATCCGGTTCACCTGCTTCGACGGCGCCTACAGCGAGAGCCTCACTCTGGAACAGGCCCGTCGGTCGGACGTCCTGGTGGCGCTGAACATGCAGGACAAACCCATCACGCACGAGCACGGCGGTCCCGTCCGCCTCTACGTGGCACCCATGTACTTCTACAAGTCGGCCAAGTGGCTGTCCGGTATCTCGGTCACCGACAAGGTCGTCCCCGGCTACTGGGAGGAGCGCGGCTATGCGGTCGACGGCTGGCTCGACGACGCCGACCGGCACGGCGAGGGGATCTGAGGCGGCCGACCGGGTCCGCCGCTTCAGTCCCGCCGAACGCTGGATCCACCGCACCACCGGCCTGTTGATGCTGGTGTGCCTGGTCACCGCGGCCTGTCTGTACCTGGGACCGCTGGCCCAGCTCGTCGGACGGCGGCACCTGATGGTCACGCTTCACGAGTGGTCGGGCATCTCGCTGCCGTTGCCCTTCCTGCTGGGCCTCCTCTCCTCCGCCTTCCGTGCGGACCTGCGCCGGATCAACCGCTTCGCGGTGTACGACCGGCAGTGGCTGCGGGCCGTCCGCAGGCGCTGGCGCGGACCCGGGGCGCGCCCGGCCGGCAAGTTCAACGCGGGCCAGAAGCTCTACGCGGGCTGGATCGCCGGTGCCGTGCTGGTGATGATGTTCACCGGCCTGCTGATGTGGTTCATGGGGCTGCTGCCCTTCATCTCCCGCACCAGCGCGATCTTCGTTCACGACATCCTGGCCTGGGCGATCACCGGCGTCGTGCTCGGGCACATGCGCATGGCCTACGACGACCCCGAGGCGAGGCTCGGCATGCGCACCGGCTATGTCAGCCGGTCCTGGGCCGAGCGGCACCATGCGCGGTGGTTGGGGGAGGAGCACCGGGCTGAGTGACCGATGAAGCGGACAAGATACGTCGTATGACCTAACACGTTCATTACCGCGGCCGGTCCGGGTCGGTGGTGTGCCGACCGTCAACTGACTGATGTGCCGGCACACAGGATGCTGCCAGAGTGGGGACAGGTCGAGGTGCGGACGATCCGCACACATGAATTCGACACACCCTCTTTCGTCACCTCTTTAACAGGTGATAGTGTCTGGCTTGGTCTTCGACGGTGAGCCCGTCGGCCCGCTCACCGTTTCTGGTGTGATGCGCACATGTGTCGTCGCAGCCAGGCGCACACCTACTTCTTGGATGGGAAAGCAATGAAGAGAGTCCTGACTGTTCTCGCGGCGAGTGTGTCGCTGGCTGCCGCGGTGTATCTGCCGACCGCCTCGGCGGAGACCCGGACCACCGCCGTCTCCACACCCCCGGCCTGTGCGGCGCCGGTCGTCAAGGCCCCGTCCGGCACCAAGGTGGAGTCGGTGACCGCGGTGAGTCAGACCGGCGGCACCATCAAGGGCACCGGCCTCCTCGGCGGCGAGGTCTCCGGCGTCCCGGCCTTCTGCGAGGTGACGGTCGCCCTCACCCACCCGGGCGAGGGCGACCACGCCAAGGTGCAGACCTGGCTGCCCCTGACCAAGTGGAACGGCCGTTTCCAGGCCATCGGCGGCAGTGCCTACGGCGCCGGGGACAACGGGGTCGGTCTTGGCACCGCGGTCAAGAGCGGCTACGCGGCGACCACCACGGACGCCGGCATCGGCGACGTCCTCGACACGAGCTGGGTCCTGAACAGCAAGCACCAGGTCAACACCGCGTTGTTGAAGAACTTCGCCTCCCGCTCGCAGCACGAGGCCGCTGTCGTCGGCAAGGACGTCGTGAACGGGGTCTACGGCAAGCGTGCCGCCTTCTCCTACTTCACCGGCTGCTCCACGGGCGGCCGCGAGGGCTACGCGGAAGCTCAGCAGTACCCCGACGACTACGACGGCATCCTCGCGGACGCTCCCGCCATCAACTGGGACGAGTTCGAGGTCGCCACCCTGTGGCCGCAGGTGGTCATGAGCAACGAGAAGACCTACCCGACCGACTGCGAGTTCAAGGCGTTCACCAACGCCGCCGTCAAGGCCTGCGACGCGCTCGACGGTGCCAAGGACGGCCTGGTCAACGACATCTCCCGCTGCGACTACGACCCGCGCCGGCTGATCGGCACCAAGGTCGTGTGCGACGGCAAGGAGCTGACCATCACGGCCGCCGACGCCAACGTTGTCCGCAAGATCTGGGGCGGCCCGCGCACCACCTCCGGCAAGAAGCTGTGGTCCGGCGTTCCGATCGGCGCCGACCTCAGTGGCCTCGCCGGCAGCACGACGGGCACCGACGGCCAGACCGTCGGCGCGCCCTTCCCGGTGCCCGCCCTCTGGGTGCAGCTCTTCCTCAAGAAGGACCCGTCCTTCGACCTCTCGAAGATCACCTACGGTGACTTCACCAAGCTGTTCAAGCAGTCCGAGGTCGAGTACGACAAGGTCATCGGCACCGACGACCCGAACCTCTCCGCCTTCCACAAGTCAGGCGGCAAGCTGATCACCTGGCACGGCAGCGCCGACCAGTTCATCCCCGCGGCCGGCACCACGCAGTACCACGACCGGGTCGCGCGGGCGATCGGCAGCGCCAAGAAGACCGACGACTTCTACCGGGTCTTCCTCGCCCCCAACACAGCCCACTGCGGTCTCAACGGCGCCGACGGCTCGACCGACGGTCTGGCCGCGCTGACCTCCTGGGTCGAGCACGGCAAGGCGCCCAGGACTCTGCCCGCCACCCTCATCAACGCCAACGGCGAGCAGGTCGACCGTGACCTGTGTGCCTACCCCGCAGTGTCCCGCTACAAGGGCCACGGAGACACGGCCCAGGCCTCCAGCTTCCGCTGCGTCTCCCCGTCCCGGCACTGACCGGTCCGGCGACCGCCCCCTGACCTGAGAAAGGCCGAACGAACATGAGCACGCAGACATCGGCGGCGCCGGTGAACACCACGGGCGCAGGCGAACGCTCTTCCCTGCTGAGGCTGTACCTGGGCCGCGGTATCGTGGCCGTGATGTGGGCCCTGGTGTTCGCCAAGTCCCACGAGGATGTCGATGCCCTGGCCGTCACCATGCTGGTCGCTTACCCGCTGATCGACGCGGTGTCCTCGGTGATCGACCACCGGGCGACTCCCGACGGCTCCGAGCGCCGTGTCATCGCGTTCAACGGAGTGCTCAGCACGCTGGCCGCCATCGCGCTCGGCATCGCGGGCGCCGGCGGTGTCGTACCGGTGCTGCATGTGTTCGGTGCCTGGGCGTTCGTCTCAGGCGCTGCCCAGGTGGTCGTGGGGGTGCGGCGGCGCGGTCCCGAGCTGGGCAAGCAGTGGCCGACCCTGGTCTCGGGCACGCTGTCCTTCCTGGTCGGCATCACGTACAACATCCAGGCCGCAGGCGACAATCCCTCGCTCGACGTGCTGGCGGTTTACGCCACGGGTGGCGGGGTGTGGTTCATCCTCCAGGCCCTGCTGCTGGGCTGGAAGTCCCGCCAGCTGCGCACCCGCACCGCCTGACAGTCGTATCGTCCCTGACACCTCCCGGCCCGCGTCTCCACGGCGCGGGCCGGGACGTTTTCATGCGGTGAGCGCCGTTGTCAGGCGAGGCGGTAGCGCACCGGCAGGGACAGCACGCCACGGATGATGCCGGAGCCGATCCACTCCAACGAGCCGACGGACACCGTGAGTTCGAGTTCGGGGACGCGGGAGAGCAGGACCCGCAGGGCGATCGTCGCCTCCAGCCGGGTCAGCGGGGCACCCAGGCAGTGGTGGATGCCGTGTCCGAAGGCGAGGTGACGGGCGCCCGGCCGGGTGACGCCGAGCGCGGCGGGGTCGCCGCCTCCGGGCTGCGGTGCGTCATGGCCCGCCGAGCCGAGCGCGACGACGATCATGCCGCCCCGGGGCACGCGCACTCCGCCCAGCTCGATGTCCTCGGCCGCGTAACGGCTGGTGGAGCGCTCCACGGAGGTGTCGTGGCGCAGGAACCCCTCGACCGCGCCCGGAACCAGATCGGGCCGCTCGCGCAGCAGGGCGAGCCGGCCCGGGTGCCGCAGCAGGGAGAGCACGGCGTTGCCAAGCAGGTGCACGGTGCTCTCGTGCCCGGCGACGACCAGCATCATGGCTGTCCCGACGAGTTCCTCCTCGGTCAGCCGGCCGTCCTCCTCGTCGCGCACGGCGACCAGGGCGGACAGCAGGTCGTCCCGGGGAGCGTGCCGCCTTGCCCGCGACCAGGCCGGCCGGCATCCCGTGGAGACCGGCGAGCGCCGCGCGGTGCATGGGCGAGGCCACCTGGAGCGCTTGCCCGACCAGCGGCGGAAGTCGAGGTGGTGTTCCTCGGGGATGCCGAGGAGCTCGGCGATGACCGTGGCGGGCAGCGGGGCGTTGAAGGCCGACGAGGTCAGACGGCGCCGCCGGGTGTGGTCGGGAGGGTCGGCCTCCATCATCTGCGCGCCCAGTCCGACCGAGGGCTTGTGCAGGACGTATCCGGCGGTGGGCAGCGCCTCGGCGGCGGGCGTGGCGTCCTTGAGCAGGGCGGGGTGGGTCAGCGCCTACCGGGCCAGTTCGTGGCCGACGACCACCCAGCCCTTCAGTCCGAGGTGGAACTCGGCGGGATGGATGAGCCCAACTCCCGCAGCCGGGCATAGCGGGCGGGGGCGTCGGCCTTGAAGGCGGGGTCGATGACCACCCGACCGTCCCGGTACGGGCACTCCTCGTCGGGGCACATGACACGTTTCTCCCGTCCTCGCCGTCATGGTGAGAACGAACCGGGTGCCGGTGAGGCTCAGTCACCGGCCGGCGCACCGGAACGCCGAAGGGGCACGCACGGTGCGCGCCCCTTCGGCGTCGAGGAATCCGGGGGAACTCAGTTGTCGCTGTTGAAGAGGGTCAGCACGCGCAGCACCTCCAGGTAGATCCACACCAGGGTCGTGGTGAGACCGAAGGCGGCCAGCCACGCCTCCTCGCGCGGGGCGCCGTAGGCGATGGCGTCCTCGACCTGCTTGAAGTCCAGGGCCAGGAAGCCCGCGCCGAGCACGATGCCTATGACAGCGAAGAGGATGCCGAGGCCGCCGCTGTGGAAGCCCAGGCCGTTGCCCGCGCCGAAGGCGGAGAAGAGGAGGTCGGCGGCGAGAAGCAGCAGAAAGCCGGTCGCGGCGGAGGCCACGAACCCGGCGAACCGCCGGTCGACACGTATCCAGCGCATCCGGTACGCGAGGAGCACCGCGGCGGAGACGGCGAAGGTGCCGAGCACCGCCTGCACGACGACACCGGGGGAGAGGTATGTCGAGACCGTGCTGGAGAGCACACCGAGGAACACCCCTTCGAACGCCGCGTAGCCGAGGATCAGAGCTGGGGACGGCGTCTGCTTGTAGGCCTGGATCATCGACAGGACGAACGCGACGAGGGCCGCGCCCAGGGCGAGGCCGTAGGACCGGCCGAGGTTCGCCTCGTCGACCGGCAGCAGCAGCCAGGAGATCACGGCCGTCAGGGCCACGGTGCCGAGCGTCGTTCCGGTGCGGACGAGGACGTCGTCCATGGTGACGGCTTTGCCGGCGCCGCCCGCCAAGGTGCCGGCGCCGGGGGCGTAGGGGTTCGAGCGGTAGTCGTCCGCCGGGCCGGCGCCGACCGTGGCACCCACCGGGCGGCGCGTGGGGGAGTCGGCCGGGGCGGCACCCCGGGTGGCGCTCCAACGGGAAAGGTTCGGGTTGCTGGTCCTCATGTTCTCCTCCTCGTCCGCCGCACACTCGCGGCCTGCGGCAGAGCGTCGGCATCGGGTGCCCGGGTGGCATACGTGTGACGTAACCATGCACCGGGTCGACGACGGCAACCCTGTTCGTCACCACTCTGACAGGTGACGACCGGGGAGGCAAGTCATTCCGCTGCCTGATCCAGCGGCGCTTACTCGGAGGCTGTCGCCGGACCGCTGAGCAGCTCCATCAGGAAACCGTCCCAGTTCAGACCGGCCATCTCCGTCTCCGCCGGAGTGACCCGGTAGGTCGCCTCAAGCCACTCCACGAGGGCTGCGGTGGGCACCTCGAACAGCGCCTCCACCTCCTCCGATTCCAGGAGCAGCCAGGACGCCGGCCGCCCTCCGGGCAGCGTCGGCCACATCCGTACGTCACCGGAGCCGCTCATCGCCGTGGTGCCCAGGAGTAGCAGCTCACGCCCGATGAGCCAGACCAGACTCGGCCCGCGTTCGGCCAGGAACTCCACCGTGATCACGGCGGGCATGGCCGGGTCGAAGCGGAACTTCGCCCGCATCGGCAGCCGGGTGAACTCGTCGAGCATCTGGTCCAGTTCCAGGAAGAGCGACGGCACGAGGTCGGGCGCCGAACGCGCCCGCAAGGGTGACTGATCACGGTGCATCACGGGAGTTCCCCTCCAAGGGAAGAAGTCTGTGCCCATCACTCTTCGCCGCCCACGACGCCCGCACATCGGTCAGTTGACGGTCAGCGTCGGATGCGCGACCCGGCCCGACCACGGGGTGCGCCGGGGCATGAGGGGCCCCGGGACGGATCCCGCGGGCTGAACGGAGCCTGACGTAAGTCAAATGTCTGCGCGTGTATCTTCAACGCATACGTATCTCATTCGGCGCTGTGTCGGACGTGCCCGGACGGCTTCTCCGCCCCGGCCCTGCACCGCCGTGACTTGGGGGGACATCCGGACATGGCTTCACCCGACAAGAGCGCCCGCCAAGGCCGTCACCGCGCGGCCCCGGTCACCACCGGCCGCACCCGTGTGCTTCCCGCCGGGGCCTGGCTGGCGTTACCCGCGGCCGTGCTGGCCACCGCGGTGTCCGTCGGAGTCTGCGGCGCGACCGGAGCCCTCACAGGTGCGAAAAGCAGGCACACCGCCCGGCCGGCCGTCAGCGAGGAGGGCGGCAGGGGAGCCGCCCTGCCCGCGCGGCCCTCCGCGCCCGGCGCCACGTATTCCACCGCGCCGGGCGCCGGGGCGACCACTGCGAGCCCCGCCGGGATCCCCGGTCTGGGCCCGGCCATGTCGGCACGTGTCCCCGCGAACGCCCGCCAACTGGTCCTGGTCACCGGGCAGGACAAGAACTCCTTCCGCTCACAGGTGGTGCTCTACCGGAAGACGGACTCCGGGTGGCAGGGCGGCACCGCCTGGCCAGCCCACAACGCCCTCAAGGGCTGGACCGCCGACCACCACCTCGACGACCTCCGCTCGCCCGTCGGGGTGTTCACCCTCAGCGACGCGGGCGGTCTGCTGCCCGACCCCGGTTCCAAACTGCCGTACAGCCACTCCGGAGGATTCTCTGTCGGCGGCACCGGATTCGAGGGCGAAGCACTCGCCGGGTCCTTCGACTACGTCATCGCCATCGACTACAACCACGTCAAGGGCACGTCCCCGCTCGACTGGGGCCGCCCGCTGGGCGCGGCCAAGGGCGGCGGCATATGGCTGCATGTCGACCACGGCGGACCCACCCACGCCTGCGTCAGCCTGGCGAAGACACATATGAAGGACCTGCTGCGCACCCTCGACCCAGGGCTGCACCCGGTGATCGTGATGGGCGACGCGGCCTCGCTGGCGGAGTGACGCAGCACGGACCGCGCCCGTGACCGCGGAGAGACCGGTCACGGGCGGGGGAGTCCTCGGACCCGTCAGGTCACCGGCGGGAGTGCGGGGCCCGTCGTGCCCAACTGCTCGGTGGACACCACCGGCGGCACCGGCCAGGTCACGCCCTTCGGCGGCCAGCTCTGCCCGGTCGCCTTCAGGAACTCGGTCGGCGGCTCGTACAGCGGCGGCTGGTTCCCGTCCGGGATCATCGAGGCCCACGCGACGCCCTCGGTACGGTCCTTGAACTCCTGCTTCATCGCGTCCAGCAGGTCCGGCTGTTCGATCAGGTCGATCGCGCCCGCCGCGAGATAGCGTGCGGCCGACAGCAGGGCCTGATGGCCGATGGTGGTGGCCGCCGTCGCGGTGACACCCCAGTTGTGGTTCGGGATGCCGGGCGGGTAGGCCGCGGACAGCAGCACCGCCGTGGGCGTCTGCCAGCTGATGTCGGCGGTGTCGGTGGCCAGCCCGCCGGTGTACGCGGCGGCCGGGGGAGCGAGCGGGGTCAGCGCGGTCGGCATGCCCACCTCGGGCTTGCCCAGCGACTTCTGCACGGCCTTCGCCAGTGTGTGGTCGGCGTCCGTGAACTGCGGGGCGCCGATCTGCTGCATGTTGTCGTTGAGCAGCTCCGCGCCGGCCTTGTTCGCCAGCAGGTTCCAGGTCGCGGAGTGGAACTTGTGCACCAGTCGGGTCTGGCTGGCCTGCGCGGCGGCCTTCCCACACTCAACGATCTTGTCATACAGCACCTGAGCGCGCGCCGGGCTGCCCTCGCGGACGAAGAACCAGATGGAGCACATGTCGGGGGTCACGTTCGGCGCGCCACCGCCGTTGATGATCGCGTAGTGGAAGCGGCCCGAAGGGGCCACGTTCTTCTCCCGCAGGTACTCCGACATCGTCGCCATCAGCAGCGCGCCGTCCAGGCCGCTCTTGTTGCCAAGCGGGGTGCCGCCGTGCCCGGACGCGCCGAGGAAGGTGAAGGTGGCCGAGACCAGCGCGCTGGTGGTGTTCCAGAACGGCACCGTGATGTTGAAGGGGTGCCAGTCCAGGAACGCGTCGAGGCCGTCGTAGACGCCCTGCTTCACCGCATACGCCTTGCCGACGAGCTGTTCCTCGCCGGCGCTGCCGAACAGCCTGACCCGGGCCTTCAGCCCGTTCGCGCGGATCGCCCGCGCGACCGCGATGGCGGCGGCGGTGCCGCCCGCGCCCAGGGCGTTGTGGGCATCGCCGTGACCGGCGCCGTAGGTGGGGCCGTAGGCGTCGTAGTTGTAGACCAGGGGGTCATGGACGCCCACGCCCTTCTTCTGGGACAGGCCGGGCAGGGCGTCGTACTCGGCGTTGAAACCGATGACGGGGCCCTCGGTGCCGCAGGTGGCGACGAACGCGGTCGGGAAACCGGCCGAGCCCCACTCGACGGTGAAGCCGTTGTCCTTCAGCAGCTTGGCATGGGCGAGGGAGGACTTCCACTCGCGCAGCGACAGCTCCGCGTGCTGCCACACGTCGTCGCTGAGCCTCGTGATCGCGCCCTCGTTGGCCGAGATCCAGTCCAGCGCGGTCTGCTTGGCTGCGGTGTTCTTCGCCAGTCCTTCGGGGGCTCGGTACGAGGCGGGGGAGACCCCGGTCTTCTCGTCGTAGCCGAGGGTCGCGGCGAGCACGGGGTCGGCCTGGAGGATGGCCGCGGTGGTCGCCGTCGCGCCGAGGCCGAACATCTTCAGCAGGCGCCTGCGACCGGGTTGGAAGTCGTTCACGTCAGTCTCGTCCTCGAAGTGTGAGGGCAGAGCCGTACGACCGGCTCCGTGACATGTGGGTGTGACATGCCGCCAGTGATCATATGTGTCTGCGTCGGGTGTCACGTGGTCGCATGTCGACTCGGCCACCGGAGCAACATGTGAGTGGGAGCGTCCAAAAGAGGTGTGTGAACCATACGAGGCCGGAACTCGTTTCTAGAGTGGAGACCGCCGTGCCGTCGAGGCGCGCGGGACCAGGTGGCCGTCCCATCTCCCCCGACGGGACGGCCATCCTCTCCGGGCGCAGCACCGCGTCGCCGGACCCCCGCTCGCTGGAGGCATCGATGAGCAGCGCCGATTCGACCGTCCTGAGGACGGGGGAGTCACTGAGCCTGCGGTCCCTCGTCTCGCCCGATGGGGCCTACGCCCTGGAACACCGCCCGGACGGAACGGCCGTGCTGCGCGACCGCGCACATGGCCGCGACCTGTGGCACATCGGCACGCCCGGCACGGCTCCGGGGCAGCTCACCCTGGACGAGGAAGGGCGTCTGGTCCTGGAGGCCTGGCCCAGGACGCCGGTCTGGGTCTCGGGCGGAGTCGATCGCAGGGCCGTCGAGGCCACCGTCACCGACCAGGGACGCCTCGTGCTCACCGATCCCGACGGGGGCCTGCGCTGGAGCAGGGATCCGCTCAGCGACGCCGAACTGGCGGCCCACCGGCCCGCGAGCGGCGACCGGCTGTTGCCCGGGCAGGTCCTGTCCGAGCCGATCTTCTCCCTGAACGGCCAGTACCGGTTCAGCCACGACCCGGCCGGCCGGACCAGCCTCGACTCCCCGGGCGGGCGCATGGACCGCGGAATCTGGTCGAGTCCAGTGCAGGCAGCCGGCCCGCTCACCCTAGGCACCGACGGCATCCTGCGTGTGGGCACCAACTCCATGGTCCTGCTGCGCTGGACCGGCCGCTACCGGCTGGATCCCACGCGGGTCAGGATCTCCGCGGTGGTGGTACGCGACCAGGGAGACATCGTGCTGCTCGACGAGAACGGCGACGAATTCCACACCAGCGGCACGGCCCCCGAGGAGGCCCGGCTCGCCAAGCTCCGCCGCGCGGAGGCCCGCCGCCGGGCCAAGGAGGACGCCAAGCCCCCGCGCCCGGCCGGAACCGGGCTGCCCCGGGACTGGTTCGACCTGCTGGACCTGTCCGAGGGCCCGTGCACCCTCACCTTCGTGGAGCACTCCGACGAGCGGGAGATCCTGCGCCGGCTCGGCGCCCCGGACGAGAGTGTCCGGGCCATCACCTTCCGGAACCTTCTCAAGGCGACGTTCGCAGACCTGGACAGCCAGCCCAGGAGCGCGCTGGCCGTGCGGGTGGACCAGCATGTCGTGCTCTTCGAACCGTGCGGCTTCGGGGGCGTGGAACGGGCGAAGGAGCTGTCCCGGGGCACCGACGCGATCGTCTACTACGTGGACTTCGACGGCTGGGAGTCCCTCGCCTGGTACCGGGACGGCAAGGTCCTCGCCAAGTACGGGGAGGCGGATTCCGAGCGGCTGGAGCGCGGCAGGGCGGCGGCCAGGGGCACGGAGCCGGACGTCTTCGTCCCCTTCATGGACCAGATCGGCATGGGCGTGTACCGGGAGGACGAGAGTGGCGGCATCCTGCCGCCGGCCGTCGAGGTGGCGTGTCTGGTGGCGGGGCTGCGGTTGCGGAGTGCGGACTTCGCGGGTGTCCATCCTGGAGCCGTGTACGAAGAGTGACGAAATACGAGTGACGAACGAAGTGTGATGGACGAAGGGTGATGACCCACGACGAGGGGCCGGCGGCATCAGCCGCCGGCCCCTTCCTCGTTGTCCCGCGTGCTCAGGTCGCCGCGGTGACCCCCACGTCGACACCTTCCGGTCCGCCGTCCCGCGCGCTCTGTGTGGGCACCGGGGTGAACGGCGGCTCGGTGGCCGGTGCCGTCGGCCGGGTGGACAACCGGTCCAACGTCTCCCGCAACGCTTCCGTCCGCACCCGCATGGCGACCGGGCCTGCCGGGTTGAGATAGAACTCGTGCCCTTCCTGAAGCCCCTCCAGCAGCTCGGCGATGCGCGCGGTACGCGCGGTCAGCCGGCCGACGCCCAGCATCTGCTCCCCGGCGGTGTAGACGGGCACCACCGGGGCGCCGTCCTGGGACAGCGCCACGACGAACGCGCCGTCCAGGGTGGTCAGTACGGCGACCTGCTCGGCCTCGACGAGCGCCTCCAGCACCGCTTCGACGGCCCCGTGCCCGGTGGCCGCCCACTGCATCGCCTCGTCCACGCGATCGGTGGGGGCGGGCCAGTCCAACGCGCGGGGTGAGGGCAGGTACGTCTCGTTGTCCCGCCGGTCGACGATGAGACCCCTGGCGTCGCTCCGCCACTCGGCGACGACCGCCGAGGCGGGCACGTCCTCCTCGTCCGTCCACGCGGGGTCGATCTCGACCAGCCACTGATCACGCGCGAACCGTGCGGCGCTGACGATCTCCGGCGGCGGGGGTTGTCCGGGCAAAACACTCTCCTGTTTCTTTTTGTCGTGCTCAGCGTCGGGGCGCCGGGCCATCGAAGGCTTTGTACATTCTTGCGACATCGGAAGGCAGCCGATGGCCCATCACCATTGCCCGGAATGCTTCGGCCACGAATTCCATCGGATTCGTTCCGGCGTACCCTTCAACGGCTATTTGGTCGTTCCCTGGCGTACGCAGGGCGCGCTTCTTGTATTCCTCATCCATCCACTGTGACCGCCAGAGCTTGTGAAAGAGAATCGGGTTTTTGTGATACGCGATCCAGTGTCCGAGTTCATGGATTATGTGTTCGGCCTGCAAGCGAGGACCGAGCAGCACATAGAACCTGCTCTTGAGCATATAGAGAGCCGCTGAGCCTTCCTGGAGCCCTTTTATTCCACCCGTCTTGGTCATTTTTCCGTCGACGTCGATCGTGTAGTTGACGTTTCCGTAGGGACTGATGACGATCTCTATGTGGCGGTCGGGCAGGTCGAATCTCTTCTGCACGGTATCGATCGCTGATATGAACGCGTTCACGACGCTGTGGTAGTACGGGTCATTCGCATAGTAAGAGACCCTGGCGGTCATTCTATGACCCAGCTGCACGGTTTTTTCTTCCAGTTTGTGGGGCCCGTGCGGTTGGTCTGCCGGGTGTATACCCATCTTGGCTTCGTGAAAGAATGTGGCCAGATTCGGATTGGTGAAGAGGTATTCCTGCTCGGCCTTCCTCAGGTTCGCGCCCCGTGCGGCTCTGACGCCACCCATGCCCGCGTATGTGAGCCATTTATCATCGCTGGCGATGACATTGTTGTCCAAGTTCGTGAGCACCGTGCCGGGATCGCCCGCGAAGTTCTTCCCGTCGTAGTGGCTGCCTGCGGCGGTCGATAGCCGGGTCACCTTGTGCTGAGGGGTCCACACATACCTGAGATGCGCGTTGTCGCTCCTCGCGGGGTGCTGGGGTGCAGGCTGTGGGACGGGGACCTGCATGGACGGCGCGCCGTGCGGGTCGGGACCCATGTTCAGGTTCTGGAACGACCCGGCCAGGGTGTGCACATCGACATGGCTACCGGTCTGCACGTCGTAGGGGCCGGCGTGCTGAGGATGGTGGCGCGTGCCCGGATGTGACCGCGACGAGGATCGTTGCCGGGGCGGGTCGGCCAAGTACTGGCCGGCCGCCGACGCCGGCCGTTCCGGGACATGGCTGTTCCAGCTTGGGTGGGGACCGGTGGACTGGCCGGTGGGCTGGGGATGCAGCATGCCCTGCGGGTGGTCGACACTTACTCGACGGCTGCTCTCGCGGGAGACCGACCGCCTCACCGCGTCTCCGATACGTGCGAAGAAACTCCGGCTCGAAGAGCGGCCCCGGCCGGCGTCGCCGGCGACCGAGACACCGCTCATACGGGAATCCTGGCTACCGGTCCGTTCGAGAGAACGTCCCCAGTCCAACTGGCCTGCCGGCGTGGACTGTTGCCCCACGGTGCGCCCGGCGTCCTCGAGTAGTTCCTCCTGCAGATCTCTGACAGCGGTCCGCCGGGAACTCCTGGTCTGCGCGGAGGAGGAGTTCATCCACTTGTCGATGGAGACATGCACCGCGTCAAGGCTTCCCGTGCCGTGCAGCCATTCGTTGAGGCTGGTGGAGATGGCCTGGAACCTCCGGCTGCTCGACCCGTCGGTCGACTGGGTGTGCAACCAGTTCGCGTAGTAGGTGTTGCCCGTCACCGGAGAGAGATGGGCCGGGGCGGCGCCCCAGCTGTGCTCGGCGAACACCGGTTGGCGTGGCTGTGGGGCGAACAAGGGCTGGGCCGGTTGCGGAGCGAACACGGGCTGGCCGGGCGGAGGCGGAGCTCCGATTCTCTTGGAGGACCGCTTCAGGGTGGGCATGCCGCCGCCGAGCCCCTGCCCCTCGTACGGCTGCACCTCCGGGAGCGGCTCGTCGTCGGTCACCTCGTGCCAGTGCGCTTCCGCGTCGGAGACCGTCTGACCCGCCGACACGAAGTCGTCGTAGGCCCGCGCGAGCGAAGTGTCGTCGGCTTCGGCAGAACCGCCCACGCCCTGCTCGTACCGTTCGCGGGTCTCCTGCAGAACGGACTCTGCTCGGGCCAGCGCGCGCCTGGCGTCCGTGAGCGCCGCTCCCGCGTCGATCACCACGCCTTCGTCCCGCTGGACGTCGGCGGCGGCACCTGCATCCACCGCACGTTCCTTGCCCTTGCCGGTTGTCTGCGGCGGTGCCACAGGTTCCGTCTCCAGACCACCCACATGGTGTGCCTCGTCACGTACGGGTGGCGCCGAGACCGGTTCCCGCATCTCGTGCGAGGCCGGAGGCCCGGCACCGACGCCGTTAAGAGCGACATCCGGACCGGCATCGGCAGCGTCACCATCCGAGGACATGAGGATGGAGAACACGGAGTCTTCGATGGTCGCGCTGGTGGGGGTGTCGTCGTCGAAGAGGCTGCCGATGGTGGTGGGGGTGTCGTGGTCTTCTGGGGTGGGGGTGTCGTCGTCGAAGAGGCTGCCGATGGTGGTGGGGGTGTCGTCGTCCTCGACGGTCGAGGTGTCGTCGTCGAGGGAGCTGTCGGCGGTGGTGGTGTCGTTGGCGTTGGAGAAGTCGACCGTGGGGCCGTCGTCCTCGGCGGTGGAGGTGTCGTTGTCGGGGGCTGTGGTGTTGTCGTCGGGTTCGGTGGTGGGGGCTGCGTTCCTGGGCTCGGAGCGGGTGCTTCCGGGGTGCTGGATTCGGGCGATCGCCTGGAGGACCTGGTCGTTGTCGGGGTGATGCGCCTGGTGGGTGAGACGTTGGAAGTAGCTGCCGAGGACTGTGCTGGGGTCGACGGCGTCGGTGATCGCGTTGGTGATGGTGGTGATCTGGTCGGGGGTGGGCGCGATGGAGAAGTGGGCGGTTTCCTGGCGGATCTGTTCCAGGTAGGCGTCCTGGTGGCGTTGCATCTCGGCGACGAGCAGGTCCCGTTCCCCGGGTGTGAGAGTGACTTCGAGGTGGCCCAGCCGCCTGACGCGCCGATAGTCGTTCTGGTCGGCCGGAGCCAGGAACTTCTCGAGGGTGTTCCAGCCGTCGAGCCCGGTGCCCAGGAGACGTTCGGCGGTCTGGACGGCGTCGTGGTGTGTTTCGAGGGACGAGTGCTCGATGACGACGCGGAAGCGGTCCGCGTCGTCGACGGTCAGGACAGGAGCCTCGGGGGGCTGAAGAGCCCGGAGGGTGCTGATCGCCGTTTCGGTCTCCCGCCGCAGTTCGGCGATGGGGTGCTCGGAGATCTCCTGCCCCCACTCGCTCATCTGGGAGAGCGCTTCGGTGACCTCGGTGAGCGTGGCCACGGCGGCCTGGTCCTGCGCTGTCCCGGCGATGAGGTCGTAGGGAGTCCACGCGGTGCGGGTGGAGAAGTAGGGACGGCCCTGGAGCTGAAGGGCGGCGGTGGTGTTGGCGCCTTCGGTGAGGGCCGGCAAGGTGCCCAACTGGTAGGCCTGCTGGAACAGTTCCGTCTTGAGCCCTCCCGCCATGACGACCAGGACGTCGCCGGGTCCGGCCTCGGCCAGCGCACGAGGCAGGCCGGGGTCGCCGAGCTCGTGATGGTGCAGCCACTCGGCCTCGTGGCGGGGGGCGTAGGCGACCCCGGCATCACCCACCGCCAGGATGACGACAGGGGTGGGCAGGGCCGCGGCGTGCAGGCCTTCGGCGAGGACGGGCAGCACCGTGGCCCGTTCGGAGGGATGCAGGGCGTGGGCGCCGTAGACGGGCATGAGGTCCGCCCGGCCGTCGTGGACGGCACGGGTTATGGCGATGAGGTCGGCGGCGTGCTCGGGAGAGGCGGCCTGCGCGTTGATCAGTTCCTCAAGAGCGGGCCCGGTCAGGTGGGGGATCGCGTAGTGGAACAGAGCGCTGCCGGATATGCCGTTTTTATCCTGAAGGTCCGTCACGGTCGCCGTGCCGTCGGGATCGCGCGTGTAGAGCATGCGCCGGCCTTCGCCCCAGGCGTACGGCTTGAGGATCACCGCCCGGTCGGCGCCGGTGAAGTTGAGGAAGTCCAGTGCGGTCCCCGGGTCGTCGGACAGCGTGTCGATGGCGGCGACGAACACCGGATGGCCCGGGTTCTCGCGGTATCCGGCCTCGTAGCCGCTGCCGAACTCGTCCGCGATCCAGTCGACCCGCTCCCGCATCGCCGGTGGCAGCAGCAGATCCATCCGCTGTCCCATCGAGCCGGGAGCGATGATCCTGAACCGCCCGGTGTAACCGAGTTCCGTCAGGGATGTCAGCATGTTCACCGCCGCCGCCTGATGGCCGTACCCGGCGCCCTCGCCGACCAGCACCGTCAGTCCCGGCAGCGTCGTCAGCAGATCCCGTGCTTCGCGCCGCAGCTGCACCTCCGCCGGGGATGGCTCCGCACCGCGCGACGCGGTGACGTCGGCCAGCGCGCGCTCACCGTCGCCGCCGTCGAACAACCGATGCCACAGCACGTGCTTTGCGACGCCCGTCTCCCCGACGCCGTCCCGGGGCGGCGCCCCGGCGGACGACGGCACGGGCGCGTCTGGGGCCTCGGGCCTGTCGGCGAGTCCGAGCTGGTCGAAACGGAACTGGATGTCATTCAGGAACTCCTCAAGGGTCGGTTCCTCCCTGCTCGGTCCGGCCGTCGGGAACTCGGTGGGCGACGGGGGAAGCACCGGCTGTTCCGGGTCGGCGCCGCCGACCAGGCCCGTGGTCCGTCGCGTGCCGTAACGCCCGGCCAGTTGCAGCGAGAGCGCGCGGGTCGCCTCCACTCCGTCCGTGAGGCGGCTGTGGCTCAGCAACGTGACGAAGGCGTCGATCAACTCGCGGCGCCCGGCTGCGTCCGGGTGGTGGGCGTCGATGAACCAGGTGTGATCGGCGGACACCTGGATGCGGGCCCAGTGTTCGGCCTGCGCCAACTCCCGTGGCGGCACGGCCTCCAGGAACCGCTCCGCCGTGTCCAGCGCTGTCCGGTCCGCGTCCGTGAGCGCCGGGCCCGAGTGGCCGGTGGTCGTGCCCGGCGGCGGGACAGGGCCCTCCTGTTCGGAGACGGTGACGCCGGCGGACCGCGCCAGTTTCACCGCGGCGTCCACGTCCTGCGGGGTCCCCCGCAGCAGCTTCTGGGCGACGATCGCCACGTGCCGGTCCGCCGCGGACAAGCCGCCGAAGTCGTCGACATGCCTGTTGAGCCGGGTGAGCAGATGGTCCGCGTGCTCCGAGGAACCGCCCAGTCGTACGTACGCCTCCGTCACCGCCGCGCGCAGCGGAGCGGGGAGTCCGTGGTCGGCGGACGTCTTTCCCCATTGCCGCTGGAACGACCGCAGGGCGTCGGTGTCCTCGCGGCCGTCGTCGCCCAGGCCGGTCCCGGAACGTCCCCCACGCTGCGGCCCGTTGACGTTCGGAGAGGGACTGTCGTGGGAGGCCGGGGTGTGGGTTCCGGCTCCGCCGAGCGAGTCGAAGGAGCCGGCCGAGGCGTCGTGGCCGTGTGTCGGGGCCGTGTCCGATGCCGTCGTGAGATGAGGTGTCTCGGATCCGGGTGTGGAGGCGTCTCGGACCGGCGCCGAAACGTCCGCTCGCTCCGACGGTTCCTCGCGATGCCCCGTGGACTCGTGGGTGGTGGTCACGGTCCCGTGCGTGGCGACACGAGCCTCGTGCGTGATGGCTGGAGCCTCGGACACGGTTGTCGAGGTCTCGTGCGTGGGGGATGTCGTCTGGGCCCCCGGATTCTCCGCTTCCTGACGTCCGGGCCTGCTGCCGCCGGAGGATTCGGTGGACAGACGGTCGGGTTGGGGCGAGCCTGGCTGCGACGTGCGGGTCTCCGGGCGCGACGCACCGGAGGCCGCCTTCTGGGCGTCCCCCTGCGGCTGCGGGCGGGACGGAGCGCCGCCGGCCGCACTCGTGGTGGTGATGCGAGTCGGGCCGGACGCCGGTGTGACGCCCGTCGGGGGTGTTCCGGCCGCCGTGCCCCGCCCCTGGGCACCCGTACCCGCGCCGGTCGTCGGCGTGCCGGATCCGGAAGCCGTGGCGGAACCGGCGTTCGAACTCGTGGGCTCGGGCGCACCTGTTGACGCCGGCTGCACTGTGGGGCCGTTGAGGGACGTGGTGTTGAAGGACGAGAGGTTGACGGACGGCTCGTCGAAGCTCGGTGTCGTGAGCGGGTTTCCGGCCGCCGCGCTGTACGTGTGCGGCGGGACGAACGCGTCGCCGTCCGTTCCCCCGCGACTGGTCTCGCCCGCTGACGGGGACGAGGCGTACTGAGGCGGTGGCGCGCCGAGGTCGTCGGCCGCAGCGGTGTTGACGTGCTCCTGGACCAGGAACTGGGGCATCTTGAAGTCCAGGTGGAGCGCGCCCTTGAGGGCGCTGGGCACACCGGCCAGGACAGGATGCTTGGCGCGGCCGAGGATGTCGCCGCCCATCGCGCCGAACGTGGTCTCCTTGCTGGTGCTGAACTTCCCCTGCTCGATGTAGTTGACGACACCCTCGGACAGGTTCTGATACCCGGCGCTGAACGCCGTGTCCACCAGCAGGTGGGCCGGCTTCTCCTTCCAGAACGACGGCATCGCCTTGGTCACACCGTCCGACAGGGCCGCGCGCAGGGGGGCGTAGGTCGTGCCCAGCTTCTCCATCGGGCCCAGCGCCGACTTGAGGGCTGCCGACAGGTCCTTGCCGCCGGCGTGTGCCATGAAGGCCGCCGCCCAGTCGGTGCCCATCTCGCGTGCCAGGTCCGACCCCAGCTGTTTCCCGAATGCGGTCTCGAACTCCTTGCCCACCGCGTCGCGGAACTCGCCCTGAACCCTCTTGGAGACGACGTCGTGCGTGAGAGCGACCCGCATCGGGACGGTCAGCGCGGCCAGCTTGGGGCCGAACGAGCCGCCGATGTCGGAGAGTTCCTTGTCCAGCGGAGTCTCGGGCAGGTCGCCCCCGCTCTTCGACCCGGCCTTCGCGGCACCGGCCAGGTCGGAGCCGGCGGTCTTGGCGGGTGCCGAGGAAGCGGGGTGTTGCAGGGCGTTCTCGATCGTCTCCTGCATCGACTTGATCGCCGTGGGCGAGAACCCCTTGGAGATCAGCTTCTTGATCGGGCCCGTCAGCAACGGCACAGCGGCACCGAACGCGCCCTGGACGGCACCGGAGAGCACCGCGCTCTTCCTGTACTGGTTTCCCTGGGAGGTGTGCTCGCCATGCAGGGCGAGAATCCACCGGGCCAGCCCGTCCAGCGCGGTCGACAGCGCGACGTTGGTCACCATCGTCATTGCTGCGTGAGTGAGGAAACGCCGCAGGGTGTTGCCGAAGAGGATCTTGAACAGCTCCTTCAGGAAGGCCTGTTCGATGGCCGCCCCGATCGGGTTCCACTCCCACATGGTCAGGGTGATCGCCCACTCCACCAGGAACGCCAGCACCTGAAGGACGATCATCAGGTTGGTGTAGTCCAGCTGGTAGGCGAACTCATGGGCGCCGTCCGCGAGTTGGGCCGCCGTGTCCCGCAGGCCGGAGAGGTAGTCCTCACCGCCGCCGGACAGGAACGTCTTCATCGCCTCGACGTAGGCCTCGGGCCAGTCACCGCTCGCCCCTTGAGCTGTGCCCCCCGCGACCTGCGCCACGAGGTTCTCGAACCCGTCCAGGAACTTCACCAGTTCCTCGTGAGGGACCTGCACCTCGTTGTGCATCCGTTGCGGCGACCCCAGCGGAACGGACATACCCGAGATGAAGACCACGATCGGGTTGTACCAGGGTTCCTCAGTCACCACGTCTCCACCTGTTGCACACTCGTCGGTCGGCGACATCAATCACGACCGCAGGCCCGTCGTGCCTTGACACCTCATACAGGACGGAACCCTCGTGCAGTTATACGCGTTGACATGTGTCCAAAGTTCACATGTGTCGGGCCGTTCCGGTCGATGAGTCAAAACTCACACGTGCTGTACCCTGTGGTATTCGGATCCGTTGTGCAGTTGTGGGAGTAGGCACGTGTGCTGAATCCTGGCGCACCGGACCCCGATCTGCGCTCCCTCGGAAGGAAGCACATGAAATCTCCAGATCCGCCGCGGCCCGCCCGTGCGGCTCCGGCAAGTACACCGGTCAGTGCGGGCGCGGCGACCGGCGCGAAGCCCGCCGCGGAACGAAATCCCCCGATACCCACGGAGTCGGTGACCAGGCCGACGGATTCGGGGGGCGCTTCGGCGGCACGGAAGGAGCCGCCCGCACAGAAACCCACGACCGCGCCCGAGGGTACGGCGGCCCTGCCCGCCCGGGGAACCGCGGCGCGGTCCGGGGACAGCGGGATCCCTCCGACCTCGCTCGCCGCCCTCTCGTCGCGCACGCGGCCGGGCTCCCTGCGGTCCGAGGCGACCGGCACAGCCGCCATCGGGACCACTGGCGGAACCGCAGCCGCATCGGCCGAGGCACGGGCGGAGACGGGACGTCGCGGCGCCCGTGCTCTCCTGCGCGGTACCCACCGCACCGTGCTGACCGTCGCGGCGGTCACCGGTGTCGTCCTGGTGGCCGGTGTCCTCCTAGGACTGCGGGGTGGCGGAACCGGCCAGGGCAAGGCCACTCCGGATGCCGCCGCCACGCTTCTCGATTCCGGCCGGGACGGCGGTGCTCTGGCGGGTGTGCCGGGGGCGCTGCTCCCCTCGCACGGGCACAAGTCCGGCGCTGTGTCGGACGCGGCCACCGCCGGACACGATGGAGCCGTCGGCACGGGCGACGGGAAGCATGCCGGGTCCGGCACGGCCAAGGGCGGTACACACGACTCCTCCTCGGGGTCCTCTACGCACGCCGGTGGTACGTCGGGGAGCCACAGCACGTCGTCCTCCGCGGCGCAGCCCGCCGCCCAGGCACCCGGGACACAGACGACGGCTCCGGCCTCCTCCGGGGGGACGAGCGGGTCGAGCGGTTCGGGCGTGATGGTGTTCAGCCACGCCTCCGGTCGCTGCCTCAGCGTGGCGGGAGGCGCGGGCAAGGACGGCTCACCACTGGAGATCCGTGACTGCTCGGGATCGTCCGCGCAGAAGTGGACCTTCGCCTCCGACGGCACGATCCGGGCCTTCGGCCTGTGCATGGATGCGGCGGGCGCGTCGACCGCCAACGGTACGGTCGTCCAGCTGGCGACCTGCAACGGCGGCCCCGCGCAGCAGTTCCGGCTCAATGTCCGGCAGGACCTGACCAGCGTGCTCGCCGACAAGTGCGTGGACGTGAAGAACAACGGCACCACCAACGGCACCAGGCTTCAGCTGTGGTCGTGCGCCGGTACCGACAACCAGAAGTGGTCCAAGAAGTAGGTCCGAGCGACAACGGGACCTCGGCATCGCGAACGGACCTCACCGCACACCGGCGCCCGGCCGTGCGGTGAGGTCTTTTCTCACGCGGAATGCTCTTACTTGCGGATGCCGGTGTGCGGGTCGGGCATGTTGTTGATCGCCTCCGTGTTGCTGTTCTGGGCGTTGTCCAAGCTCCTCCCCGCTTGGGTCGTGAGGGCGCCCGCGGCGGCCACGGCCTTCGCCAGACTCTTGATCCCTTCGAGCATCTGGCGGTGGGCCGGAAGATAGTTCTGGACGTACGCGCTGCCGTACGGGTCATTGCCCCACGCCGGGTCCTGCACGTCGTACGCGGTGGCGTTCTGGTACTCCTCGGCGGCGTGGTCCGTCAGGTCCGCCACCTGGTCGGTGGCTGCGCCGCCGGCCTTGATACGGCTGGGGTCGGCGACCAGCAGGTTTTCGTCAGCCACGGCTGTCGCCTCCGGTGGGCCGCGGGGCAAGCACTTCCTCCAGCGAACCGCCGTCGAGGAGCTTGTCCAGGTCGACACGGTCGAGGACTCCACCGTCCAGACCCGTGGGGGCGGTGGTGCCCGCGGCGTGGATGATGGTCATGGCGCGCGAGGTCATCTGGGTCCGGCAGGTGGTCATGGCCTCAAGCACGCTCGCGGCCAGCGCCTGACCGGTCATCTCCTTGAACCTGTTGTTGGGGAAACGCAGGCCCGACGGCGCTCCGTCGTGGCCCACGGTGACCTCCACGACACCGTCCCTGGACCGTGCGGTCACGGAGATCGACTGGATCTCCGTGCGGGCGTCCATCAACGCCTTGCGCTGCTTCTTGAACTGCTCAAGTGCCTGGTGCTGCTGTTCCTGAAGTGATGAACCCATGACTTTTCTCCTGTGCCGTTCCGCCCCTTGTAGGACAGTGGTGGACGAGTGGTTCGCGCCGAGGTCAGTGACCGATCGAAGCCGGCAGCCCGCCCTCTTCGGTGCCCCAGACGTCCTTGTCCTTGCCGGACCAGGCGGCACTTTGGGTCGACTGCCGCGCACCGCCGCCGACTCCGTAGCCGGACTCGGTGGACGGGCGTCGCGGGCCGAGGAGTTCGTCCGAGTCGGTCTCCTCCTCTTCCCACTCCTCCGGATCCTCCGGAGCGGCCCGGCCGCCGAAGGAGGGCATGCCGTGCTGGATGACGGCGCCGTCCATGTCGTTGCCGTCGTAGAGATTGCGCTCCCGGTCCCCGCCGCCTTGGCCGCCCTGCTGGCCGCCCATGCGGTTCATGCCGGCCATCATCATCATCGGGGAGAGCAGCCCCATGGCACTCTGGCCGTCGGTGTTCGCCGCCCCGGTCAGCGCGCTCGCGCCGACACCGGCCGTCGCGCCGGTACCGGTGCCCGCCCCGGCGCCCGCCGTTTCCGCGGCTACCTGGTTGGCCGCCGCGACCTGCGGGCTCGGGATCGACTGGTACCGGCCGTCCGAGGTGGTGACCAGTCCGCTGCCGTCGGTGTGTGTGTACTGGGTGACGCCGCCGGGATGGCTGGTGATGGTGGTGCCGTCGGGTGTGTACTTGACCGTCCCGCCGCCGCTGTAGGTGGGGATGTCGATGTGCGGCGTCGTGAGGTTCGTGTTGCCGTTGGTACCCGTGTAGGTGGGCGTGGCCTGGGTGGTGGTGACCGTGCCGTCCCGGTGCAGTGTCGTGGTGCTTCCGTCCGGGTTGTGCGTGACGATGTTGCCCTTGCTGTCGACGGTGACGGTGCTGCCGTCGGGGTTGGTGATGCTCTTGCCGGCGTCGAGGTGGGTGGTGGTGGAGTGGCCCTGGGCGTCGACGGTGGTGACGTCGCCGTTGGGATGCACCGTGACCTTCGCCCCGTTGAGGCCGTCCGTGGTCAGGCTGCCGTCGGCGTTGAGATGCGAGACGGTGCCGTCGGGCGAGGTCAGCTGGGTCGCGCCGTCCGCCGTGGTGATCTCCGTCGTGCCGTTGGAGAACGTCGTCGTCTTCGTGCCGTCGGCGGCGGTCTGGGTCAGGCTGCCGTCCGCGTTGCGCGTGATGGACGTGCCGTCCGGATTGCTGAGCGACTCACCCACGCCGAGATGGCTGGTGGTGGAGTCGCCCTGGGCGTCGACGGTCGTCACCGTGCCGTCCGGTGCGACGGTACGGCTGGTGCCGTCGGCGAACGTCGAGGTGATGCTGCCGTCGGAGTTGCGGGTGACCGTGTTGCCGTTGGGGTACGTCGTCGTCACACCGGTGCCGTTGGCGACCGTCGTGCTGCCGTCGATGTTGCTGATGGGCAGGCCGCTGCCGAAGGCGGGGGTCGTCGTACTGCCGTCACCCACCAGGGAGTTGCCGGTCAGGGTGTCCCCGAAGGCGCCGCCGGTCGGGATGACCGTCGAGTCGCCCGAGGCGGAAGTGGTGTTGCCGCCCAGCCCGTCGGCCGCCAGGTCCGTGATCGCACTGCCCGAGGGAGTGTCCGCGAACGCGCCGCCTGTCGGGATGACGGTTGGCGGGTTGTTGCCGAGTCCGCCGCCGATGTCGCTGAGTCCGTTGAAGCTGGTGGTGAGGCCGTTCCCGAGGTCGTTGAGCCCGCCTCCGAGGTCGTTGATGCCACCCCCCAGGTCGTTGATGCCACCTCCCAGGTCGTCCAGCCCCTTACCCAGGTTGTTCAGGGTGTCGTTGAGGCTGTTGCCGCTCTTGTCCGATGTCTCCTGCTGCACGTTTGAGGTGAGCGTGGAGGGTGTGTCGGTGAAGGAGAAGGCGGAGTTCCAGCTCGGGTCCAGAACCCGCGACCAGTCCTTCTTCAGCTCGGCCAGGACCTGACGGGCGTTGGCGTCCAGGTTGGTGTGCACGTTGTTGGACCAGCGGTTCACCGCCTCGGTGATCATCGCGTGCCAGGTGCCCGTGTCGGTGAGGGCGCCGAACGCGGTCACTTCACTGAACCCCGGCCTGGTCTCGACCACGGAGTCCGACCCCTTCACGAATCCGAAGTGGCTCGAATTGTTGTCGATGATCCAGCGCCCGACCTCCACCATGACCTGGTTCAGCACGTCGAGCGGGTCGGCCGGGATCTGCTGCTGGGAGGTCGAGCCGTCCGGCTGGGTGGTCGTGATCGACTGCGCCTGCTGCCACACGAAGTTGCTGTAGACGTTGTGCAGATCGCTGTACGACTTGTACAGCGACTGCTCGGCACCGATCAGGTCGTCCCCGTGGAGCGTCGAGCTGATGTATCCCGTGGACGGCGAGCGGTGCTGAGGGCTGAAACCCGGCGGCTGGAGTTCCGACGTGTAGTTCTCGTACTTCGTGTGCAGATCGTCCACCAGGTGCCAGAAGGCGCCCGCCGCGTTGCCCTTCCACGACGCCTGTTCGCTGCCGAGTTGTGCCCGCCAGTTGTCCAGGACCGCGGTCTGGCGCTTGAAGAACTCCCCGGCCGCGTCGAAGGACCAGGCCAGCTCCGCGAACGACTTGAGCTGCACCCCCTCGGTCTCACTGGTCGGGGCGCCGTCGCCGCGGACGCTGATGTCGCCCTTGACCGAGGAGTACTGCGAGAGCAGACCGGTGAGCGCGCCGTCGGAGTCGCCCCAGAAGCGGTGGAAGGCCGGGCTGTCGATGTACGTCACCTCGACGCGCCACTTGCGGATCTTGTCGCTCTTGCTGAAGAACTCGAAGTGGAATCCCTTGTTCGGATTCCTGGGCAGGACCCACGCGACGGCGTCGTTGGCATCGTCGAAGGTATGACCTCCCTTCTGGATGCTGATGTTCACCCAGGGGATTCCGCTGTCACCGGAGACATCCGTGACGTCGGACTGTCTGACCAGCGACCAGCCGGTCAACAGGTGCAGGATGTCTTCCCAGCTCTCAGTGGCCATGGTCCTACCGCTCCGGGTGTTTCGTTCTGGTCAGAGGTTCAGGGAGTTCTGGCTGCTGCCCGTGCCTGAGCCCGTGTTCGTACTCGTGCCGCCGCCGATGAGAGAGACATATCCGCTGATCTCGGTCATGAATTTCTGCGACTCGACTGCCGAGAGGTTCTTCGCTTCGGCGTCCTTCATGTTCTTGATGACGTTCCCCAGTTCCGTCTGGATCTTGGTGAACGCCTCCTTGTGGGACCTGAACACGTTGTCGATGGCGCCGGCGGCCTTCTTGGCGTTCTCGACGATGCTCTTCCCGCCGGTCTCGTCATCGTTCTCCATCGGACCGATGGTCAGCGGCTGGGCCTTGTTCTGGACGTCGTAGAGCGCCGTGGGGTGTGCGTCGGGCGACCGCATGGTGTCGAGATCGCGCAGGAAGCCGCTGACATCGGTGTCGATGAAGTTCTGCAGGGCTGGATAGTCCAGCTGATCCAGATTGGGTTGCTCGCTACCGGGCATGTGCGCCTTCCTGGCGATTCTAGGGCTCGGTCAAATTCTTAGATGCCGTGGAAGGCGTCAGCGCTCTGGAGCGAAGCGTTCCTGAGGGTCGCCGAGTTGTCCTGCAGAACCAGGATCAGGTTGCCGAGGGCGATGTTGCACTTCCCCATGTCCTCGTTCCACTGGGGAATGATCTGGTTGTAGTAGGTGTCCCGGTCCGTGCCGACCCACTCGTCGACCAGCGTTCCGAGCTGCTGCTTGAGGTGGTCCACGATCTTGCCGATGTTTGCGTTCAGACTGTTCAGCTCATGGGCGATTGCGATCGCCTGGGTGTGATCGATGTAGATGCCGTCGGACATGACTGCTCCTGGTCGGTCTGGGTGGTTGCCCTGAAGGTGGCTGCCTCACTGCTGACGCGGGTGACGTCAGCTGGGGTTGGTCAGCGCCTGGAAGGTGCTTTGCGAGGTGGACACATCGCCGCCGATGCTGACGTTGTGGACGGCGCTGAGGTTCTGCTGCTTCGCGTTGTTGGAACGCTGCCGGTTCTCGTGCAGCACGTTCTCCAGCCGCGAGCAGGTGTTGGAGACGCTCTGTATCGCGTCCAGCCATTCCACGAACTTCTGCTGCATGGCGGTACCGTCCTCGCCCGCGTAGCTGCGGGAGAGGGTCACCCGCTCGTTGTCGACCTGGCCCTTGAGCCGGGTGATGCTGTCCCGGGCTTCCGTCAGGAACTGGATGGACCGGATGTAGGTCTGGTCCGTGGACGCTTGCCGGTTGGAGGAATCAACCATGGGAGCTCCTTGCTCTGGTGATGTGCTCGGCCCGCCACCGACACGGCGGCGGGCCCGGGCAGGTCAGGGGACGGAGGGTTGTCATACCTGTGCCACCCCATCATTGGCGAACACGAGATACGTGTTCACATGGTTCACTCTAGCCACCCGGCCGTCAACGCGTGTCGGCACCCGCCGAGTTGCCTTGCCCACATGTGGGTGTGCCGGTGACCGTGGCCCGGCCGCTCGCCGCCGACTCGGGGGAGAGGTCGGGACCAGTGGGAAGCATGTTCAGCAGCGCGGCCGGCAGTCCGTCCGCGGCCGACAGGTCGTATCCCAGGTCCGAGGAGGCGGCCGCCGTCGGCACCCGGTACTTCACCCCGTTGTCGGTGACGAGATACGTGGTGGTCCCGGTACCGCTGCCCGAACTGCTCAGCGCGCGCACCAGGCTTCCACTGCCCGGGGCCACCGCGATGCCGTCGACAGGCAGACAGGCGGGCGCCGACGCCTTCAGCGGCGGCAAGGCGTCGTCGACGACCGTCCTGCCGGGCACCACCGTGAGTGTCACCCGGATGCTCTTGGCGCCCTGCGCGTCGAGACCGACGCAGACACCCGCCGAGTCGGACACCCCCAGCAGGGCCGGCGGCTGCGGCGGAAGCTGCGCCCCGGCCTGCCGTACGGCCGTGCCGACCGCCGAACCGGAGGGCGCCAGCGCGCCGCTGAGCGCCTGTGCCGAGAGGACCACTTCCTTCGGTACGGCTCCCTGGTAGGCCTTCTGCCTGGTCCCGGGGTCGCCCAGGGCGAGAGCGGCCTGGGTCGGGGTGATGGGGATGAGACCGTCCCCGCCGAGCACGTAGTAGCGCTTGGCGGAACCGGGAGTCTCCACGCTGAACACCTCGCCCACCCGGGTGGCCTGGCCGTCCAGCGCTGGGCCGCTGCCGCCGAGTCCCGTCACCGGCGGGGCCGCGAGGTCGGGGCCGGCGGGCACCGCGTCGAGGAACGCCGCGGACACGGTGGTCGCGCCGACCCCGCCGTAGCCGAGTGCGGCCAGCGCCGCCTGACCGCCGGCCACCCTGAAGCGGTTGTCCTGCCACAGGAGATAGGTGTCGCCGTCCGGCCCCTTCACCAGGACCGCCTGGTCCTCGCGCACACCCCTGCCCTCCTGCGCGCTGTCCACGGCGAGCACCGTCAGCGGCTTGCGGGCCCCGGAGCCCGTGGTCGTGGTGGCGGCGCACACCTGCCAGGGATGGGCGTTGAGACTGCCCGTCGTGGGCAGCGAGTCCGGGGCGCCGGGAATACCGACCTCCGTGCCGTGCCGGGCCGTGCTCAGGGAGTTCGCGGACACCGATACCGTCGACATGTCGGCGCCCAGCAGCAGCCGCGCGGAAGGGTAGTTGACGACCGTGTGCAGTCGGCCGTCGTAGACGTACCGGGTCCCGGTCTCCTTCTCCACGATGAGCGCCTTGCCGCTCTCCCACGTCGTGTTGCCGCCCGGTTTGACCAGGCCGAACACCAGGGATCCGGCCGAGACGACGGCCGCGATGACCATGCCGTAGGTCATGCCGCGGTTGGTGCGCCGGTTGGGCGGTTCCGTCACGTCGGGGTCGGCGCGCAGCAAACCCGAGGTCAGCCTGGAAACCAGGAACTGGTGGGCGATGACCTGGTCGCGTCGGGACTGCATGATGACACCTCCTCAGTCTCAGCCGAACAGACCGCGCAGGCGCTGGTACACGTCCAGGACCCACAGGGCGAGGGGAAGCAGGGCAAGGGCGGCGCCGGACTGGAGCAGGTCGCCGGCCCGCCCCCAGTACGGCAGCAGCCGCCGTCCGGGCACCGTCCAGGAGACGACCGCGGCGAGGGCGGCGCTCAGCAACAGGGCCGCGATACCGAGGAGTTCCCCCCGCCGGCCGTGCTGTGCGGCCAGGTCCACGATCAGCAGTACGGTGCCGACACCGGCCGGCACACTCAGCGCGATCCGCTGCCAGGACGTGCCCAGCGTTCGCGCGTGCAGGCCGAGCAGAACCGCCAGGACCAGGGCCGTGACCGTCTCCGGCAGACCGGGGTGGCGGGCCAGCTCGACGAAGGTGGCCAGGCAGACCACGCCCACCGCGCCGTACAGACCGGTCATCCAGCGGTCGACCGCGGCGCCACCGCTCGCGACGTCGTTCTCGGACCGCGGTTCGATGCCTTCCTGGAGCTGGCCGGGGTTGGTGGGCAGCGGGGGCAGGCGCAGTCCGGAGAGCGAGAAGGACATCATCGGGATGAAGGCGCCGAGCAGGACGGCGGCGGCGGCGACCGCGGCGGCGGCCCGGTGCGCGGAGACGTTCAGGCCCACCATGAGGGCCCCGCAGAGCACGGCCGACAGCGTCAGCACCCCGCAGGACGCGAACACCACGGGATAGCCGGTCACCACCCCGGTGGCCAGGACCAGTCCCACGCTGCCCGCGGCGCCCGCCGCGAGCAGATGGGCGCCGACCATGCGGGGGGAACCGTCACCGGCCTGCCCGCCGCCGATCAGCAGCAGCCCGGCCACCGCCAGGAAGGCCGCGCCGAACAGGCCCAGCACCACCCCGCCCTGCGGATCGTCCAGCACCCGGGCCGCGGAGCCCGCCCCGGACAGGGTGAGCAGGGCCGCACCGGCCGCCAGGGCCACCCGGTCGCTCGTGGCGCCCTTGGACGTGACGAGCAGGACGAGACAGCCGAGCAGGGCCGAGGCCATCAGCACCCGCAGCACCCAGCGGCTGATCTGCGGGCTCCACGCGTGCGGCAGCTGCTGGACCACGGCCGAGACGGCTTCGAGCAGGCTGTCGTAGCGCACCGGGGGCAGGGCCTCGGTCCCCGGGCGCAGGACCAGGGTCTCGCCCTCCCGCAGTTCCAGCGACTCCGGGGTGCCCTCCAGGTCCAGCGGATGCCCGCCGATGCGCTGGAGCACCCAGCCGCCGTGTTGGAGACCCTGCTCGGCCAGGTCCTCGCCCGCGTGCCCCGCGATCACGGGCAGCAGGTCCGCGATCGGCACATCGGTTGGAACGGCGAGATCCAGCGTTTTCTCAGGGGCGCGCACCGTGAGCCGGCACAGCCCGTTCAGTGAGCGTTCGCTCATAGGGGGCAACAGCCTTCCGAGGGGAGATACACGGCCGTGTGGCAACCTGGTCCGCGGAACACGTTGCTACCGGGCGATGTGGTTTGGGGACACTGCTCCGCCACGGCGTGGGGCATCGCTGTGCCGGGTGGAGCGTGGGACGGTCGGGGCCGCCGATACCATCGTCGGAGATACCTGACAGTCAGATACTCTCATGGCCGGAAGCGTCTCCTCACCCGAGCCCCGGGGCACACGTGTCCATCGGTGGTCCCGATGCCACCGCGGCCCGGCGTCAGCGCCGTCCACCGGCGCGACACCCGTGTTCCTCCTGCGGTGAGCCGCTCTCCAGGCCCCTCAACTCCCTTGCCCGGGGCCCTGTTGACCGCCCGTGCACAGTTGAAGGAGAGCCCAGTTGAGTGTGGTTTTCTTCCGCAGGCCGGCCCGCCGCCGCGGACCGGAACTGCCCGACGGCGAGCTGACGCTCCAGGAGCCGCCGACGCTCGCCGAGGTGACACCGTCGTCCGCGGCCAACATGCTCACCTACCTGCCGATGGCGGGCATGTCCGTCGGCATGGTGCTGCTGTACACACGTATCGGCAGCGGAACGGGCCCGATCATCTATCTGGTGGTCGGCCTGATGCTGCTGTCGATGATCACGATGCTGGTCGGACAGCTGGTGAAGTCCGGCTCCGAGCGTAAGCAGAAGATGCAGGGCGTACGCCGTGACTACCTGCGCTATCTCGGCGGGGTGCGGCGCCGGGTGCGCTCCGCGGTCGCCGAGCAGCAACGGGCGCTGGCCTGGAGGCATCCCGAACCCGCCGCCCTGTGGTCGCTCGCGCGGACCTCCCGGCTCTGGGAACGGCGCACCTCCGATCAGGACTTCGCCGAGGTGCGCATCGCCGTCGGCGAGCAGCGGCTCGCGATGCAACTGGTCAACAAGACGGCGAAGCCGGTCGAGGACCTCGACCCGCTCTCCGCGCAGGCGCTGCGCGCCTTCATCAACGCCTATTCCACCGTGCCCGAGCAGCCCATCGCCATCTTCCTGCGGGCGTGGTCGCGGGTCCTGTTCCGGGGTGAGCGGGAGAAGATCCTCGATACCGTCCGCGCACTGCTCGCCCAACTCGCCGTGCTGCACACCCCGCAGGACCTGATGATCGTCTTCTGCGTGGCGCCGGAGAACCGGGTGGAGTGGGAGTGGGGGAAGTGGCTGCCCCACGCCCTGCACCCGAAGGAGTCCGACGGCGCGGGACCGGCCCGGCTGATCACCTCGACGCTCGCCGAGCTGGAGGACCTGCTGGGCGAGGAGCTGGCCGACCGCGGGGTGTTCGAGGCGGGGGTGTCGCCGAGCAAGGACGAACCGTACGTGGTCGTGGTCCTCGACGGCGGCCAAGTGCCCTCCGGACACCGGTTCGAGCGCGCAGGCTTCCGCAACACGGTGGTGCTGGACGTCTCCGACGGACTGGCCTGGAAGCCTGGCCGCACCGTCCTGCGGCTGCTCGTCGAGGAGTCCGGGCAGCCGGCGGAGGCTGGCACCGCGGGAGCCGCAGGCAGCACGGGGGCCATCGGGATGTACGACGAGGTGAAGATCGTACGGACCGACAGCAATCGCAAGGAGACTTCGATCGCGCTCGGCCGCGCCGACCGGCTCGGCCCGGCCGCCGCCCGGTCCCTCGCCGCCCACCTCGCATCGATGCGCACAGGCGTGACCGCCGAGGCTGCTCAGCCACTGGCCACCGACATCCAGCTCACCAGCCTGCTCGGGATCCCCGACCTGCACCGGTATGTCCCGCAGGAGTACTGGGACCGCCGCGCTTCCCAGAACAGGCGCCTGCGCGTGCCCATCGCCGTCGGGGCCGACGGCCGGCCGGTGGAACTCGACATCAAGGAGTCCGCTCAGGACGGCATGGGCCCGCACGGCATGCTCATCGGCGCCACCGGCTCCGGCAAGAGCGAACTGCTGCGCACCCTGGTCCTCGGACTGGCCCTCGGCCACTCGTCCGAGACGCTCAACTTCGTCCTCGTCGACTTCAAGGGCGGCGCCACCTTCCTCGGCTTCGACGCCCTTCCGCACACCTCCGCGGTGATCACCAACCTGGCCGACGAGGCCGCGCTGGTGGACCGTATGCAGGACGCGCTGCGCGGCGAGATGCAGCGCCGTCAGGAACTGCTGCGCAGCGCCGGCAACTACACCTCCGCGCTGGACTACGAGAAGGCGCGCGCCGCCGGAGCGGACCTGGAGCCGCTGCCCAGCCTGCTCGTGGTCGTCGACGAGTTCAGCGAACTGCTGTCCGCGCACCGCGAGTTCATGGACCTGTTCGTGGCCATCGGCCGCCTGGGCCGCTCCCTCGGCGTCCATCTACTGCTCGCCTCGCAGCGCCTGGACGAGGGCCGTATGCACCAGTTGGAGAGCCATCTGTCGTACCGCATCGGTCTGCGGACGTTCTCCGCGATGGAGAGCCGGGGTGTGCTGGGGGTGCCCGACGCCTACGAACTGCCCTCCCAGCCGGGGGCCGGCTACCTCAAGAGCGGTGTGGAACCCCTCACCCGCTTCCGCGCCGCCTATGTGTCGGGCGCCTACCGGCAGCGGGTCGGCGCGCTCGCCCAGGAGAAGATCGCCGGTCAGGTGGTGCCCTGGACCGGGGACTGGGTCAACACCCGCGAGGAGCCGAAGCCCGAGGAACCGGAGCGGACCGCCGCGACCGGGAAGGACGAGGAGGACGACACCAGCCTGATGGCGGTGGCCATCGACAAACTGCGTGACGCGGGACCGCCCGCCTACCAGGTGTGGCTGCCGCCGCTGGGCGCACCGCCGACCCTCGACGCGCTGCTGCCGCTGCTCGTCCCCGACGCCGAGTTCGGTCTCACCACCCTCGACTGGGAGGGACGCGGCAAGCTGAGTGTGCCGCTCGGCATCGTGGACAAACCCTTCGAGCAGATACGTGATCTGCTGATGGTGGATCTCGGCGGGGCCGGCGGACATGTGACCATCGGCGGTGGCCCGCAGAGCGGCAAGTCCACCCTCGCCCGCAACCTGATCACCTCCCTCGCCCTCACCCACACCCCGCGCGAAGTGCAGTTCTACTGCCTCGACTTCGGCGGCGGCTCACTCGCCGCGCTGGCGGGCCTGCCGCACGTCGGCGGCGTCGCCGGCCGGCTGGAGGGCGAACGGGTCGCGCGCACGGTGGCCGAGATGCAGTCACTGCTCGCCCACCGCGAGCGGCTCTTCCTGGAGCACGGCATCGACTCGATGGCCACACTCCGGCGGCGCCGGGCGGCGGGCGAGTTCCCCGAGGAGCGGCACGGTGACGTGTTCCTGGTGATCGACGGTTGGCAGACCCTCCGTCAGGACTTCCAGGACTACGTGCAGACGATTGGTCAACTCGCCACGAGCGGTCTGAACTACGGCATCCACGTGGTGACCACCACCACCCGCTGGGTCGAACTGTCCGCCGCCGTCCGCGACCAGTCGGCGACCAAGCTGGAACTGCGGATGGGCGACCCACTGGACTCCATGATCGACATTCGGATGGCCCGGAACGTCCCGCGCCTCCCCGGCCGCGGCCTGACGGTCGACTCCAAACTGCACTTTCTCACCGCGCTGCCGCGCATCGACGGCGTCGGCGACGCCGCCGACCTCGGCGACGGCGTCACGGACCTGGTGCGGGCCGTGGCGGACGCCTGGCAAGGGCCGCTCGCCCCGCCCGTACGGATGCTGCCGGCCGTGCTCGACGCCCGCGAACTGGCCCCCTCGCCCGAGGGACGCCGTTTCCACATCCCGCTGGGAGTCGAGGAGAAGGAACTGGCGCCCGCCTGGCACAACTTCGCCGACACCCCGCACCTGGTGGCCTTCGGCGACACCGAGTCGGGCAAGACCAACCTGCTGCGCCTGGTCACGAAGGCGGTCACGGATCGGTTCACCCCGTCCGAGGCACGTATCCTCGCCGTCGATTTCCGCCGCGAACTCGTCGGGTCGGTGCCCGAGGCGTACCGGCTGGGGCACGCGGTGTCGGTGGACCAGCTCGACGAGTACGTCCAGGGCGTGGCCCGCGCCTTGAAGACACGTACCCCCGGCCCGGAGATCACCCCCGCCCGGATGCGGCAGGCCGACTGGTGGGTGGGGCCGCGACTGTTCGTCCTCGTCGATGACTACGACCTCGTCGCCACCCCCTTGCGGACAGCCTTCGAGCCCTTGCTCGAATACCTGCCACTGGGCTACGAAGTGGGCCTGCACATGGTCGTCACCCGCTCGGCGGCCAACGCGATGCGCGGCCTCAACGACCCGCTCGTACGGCGCCTGCTGGAGGTGAACGCGCCGGGTCTGCTGCTGTCCTGCCCGCCCAGCGAGGGATACGTGTTCGGCAGCGTCAAGCCACGGATCCTGCCACCCGGCCGCGGCAACTACATCACACGCCGCAGCGTCACCCAGATCCAGACGGCGTTCCTGGAGGACGAGAACACGGAGGTGCCGGTGGGGCGGTGAGGCCGGTCCCGGGGTCTGCGTGAGGTGGGCTCGGCCAAGTCACTGGCACCAGCGGGTGGGGGACTGCTGGAATTTCGTCCGTGGCTGGGGCCGGGCGCCCCAGGTGAGTGAGTGTTCGGGCGGGGGAGGTGTCGGCGCCGACAGTCGGTGCGGGCCTTCGGCGGGTGGGGAGCTGGCCCACCCGGCCGACCCGGCCCGACGACGGTGCCCGCCGCCCGTGTGTGGTTCGGGTCTCGGCGAGGTGTGGGCGTGTCAGGCCCGGCCGCCGCGCTGCGCGCGGCGGGACGTGCGGAGGCGGGTCACGGCCATGGCGGCGGCTGCCAGGACGCCCAGCAGCAGGCTTGCTCCGGCCAACGCCCAGGCACGGGGCACGATGTGGCTCGTCGGCGCGGCCTCGGGCAGACGCAGCGGTGCGTCGGGGGCGGCGGACGGCACCGTCGTGGGCAGGACCGTGCTGAGCGCGCCGGAGGGATCGAGCAGCGGCACCGACGCGTGCGCGGCGGTTGCCTTGAGCCGGGCGGCGGTCTGGGCGGCCGTGAGCTTCGGCATGTGCGCCCGTACCAGGGCGGCCGTCCCCGCCACGAAGGCCGCGGCCACGGAAGCGCCGTTCGCGACATAGTTGCCCGTGCCCTTCGGCCCGATCCCGGTGATGCCCTCGCCGGGCGCCGCCAGGTCGGCGCGCGCCGGCTGAGGGACGTCGTCGGGCCGTTCGCCGTCGATGTCGACGTCCACGACCGAGAGCACACCGTTCGCCGAGCCCGGCCAGTAGGAGGCGGGCGGCGGAGCGGACGCCTGCGTGGAGGTCCCCTCCGGCGCGGTGTCGGGCGCCGCCGGGGCCACCACCAGCACATCCTCGGCCGTCGCGTGCTCGATCGCGGCCCGTAGCTGGGCGGTCTCCTTGGGCAGGGCCGCCGAGACGTCCACCACCTTCGCCCCGGCGCCGACGGCCGCCTCGATCCCCTGGGCGACCAGGTCGGCGCTCGGCCGCCCCCACTGGTCCGTGCCCCGTTCGGCGACGATACGGGCCTTGGGCGCCACACCGGCGAACCCGCTCCCGGGCACGGCCGAAGCGGCGATCACCCCGGCCAGGAACGTGCCGTGCCCCACACAGTCCTGCGCGGCAACGCCGCTCGCCCGCACGCGCCCGGCGATCCCGGTGGCCTGCGGCGCGACACCGGTGTCCACCACGCCGACCAGGACGCCGGCGCCCTGGGTGTACCCGTTGGCCTGTGCCACGTCCAGGCTCAGCTGCGCCCAGGGAGCGCTGCCCACCTGCGTCTTCGAGGCCTTGGTGCAGGCGTCGGAGTCGGGGTCCAACGAGGAGGGGATCAACCGCAGTTGGGGGCCGGTCGAGGCTGACGCGGACGGTGTCGCCGCCGGGGCCGCGGCCGAGGCGCTCACCGCCGGAGCCATCGCGAGTACCGCCCCGAGCAGCGGCGCCAGCACCGACAGACGGGACGCGCCGGACTCGTACGCCGGTCGGAACCCTGACACACCTGCCTTCCGGGGGGCGCGAGGTGGACGGCGGAGAAAGGGGCTGTCGTCGGTCATATCATCCAAATCCCTGGCCGTGGCGAGCAGTTGACGTGCGGAGGTGCAGACGGAGTCCGCGCGGGAGACTGAGGCATCGACGGAGGACCTACCAGCATCCGATCGCGTGTCCCCGGTGAGCGGGGGACATGAGCACATGTTAGTCAGCTCGCGACGGCCGCCCGGCGCCACATGTGACGATCGTGTTCCGAGCGGGACACCCAGACTCGCTCGCTGCCGTCAGCGGGTAAGCTCAGTACATGAGATACGTGTGAGGATGGGCCGTTCCGTCCGAACCGCATGTGACCTCATGAGACATGTAACCGCAGGACGCCTGTTTTCCGTCCGGTCTCGGCTGGGCACCGGCCCGCCGTCACCGACAGGACACTTCCCGAGCCGGGGCGCACGCCGATGCCCTTCCCGGCCGGATGTGACCGCAAGTTGTGAGGATCGCATGACCACGGTCCTCGTGAGGAGTATGCGATGATCCGGCGCGGCACCGCCCGGCGCGGCGGACCCACCGACCGCAGCGCGGCCACCCGCCTGACGATCTCGCGCGCCCGTGAACACGTTCACTTGGTGCACACCGGCGGCACACCACCGCGACGGCTCGCGGACCTCGCCGACCGGCTCGGACCCGTCCGCCCCGACGAGGCGATCGTCCTCGTCGGCGCCTCCCTCGGGGAGGAGGGCGTCGAGGGCCTGTGCGAACGACTCGCCCCCGTACTGCAGGAGTTCAAGGACGAGAACGTTCGACTGCTACGGCTGGTGATGTCCGCCGGAGCCAACGAGGCCGAAGGCCGGCCCTCCACGGCCAGGCTCATCTGCGAGCGCTGGGAACTCGACGTCCTGGCCACCGCCGGACCCGCGGTCGTCGTCCCGGACGGCACCCTCTTCTCGCCAGGTCTCCCCGACGCGCCCGGCGGCTGGTGGCACTTCTCCGTCGGCGAGGTGCCACGGGCCGTGGGCAGCCGACTGCCGATCCCCGACTGGGAGTCGGCGTTGCGGCGGATGGACCACGACGCGGTCCCCGACCACGTCGTCGAGCCGGTACCGGCCGGCCTGATGATCCGTCCCACCGGTACGGCCTCCGCAGCTGTGCACACCCTGCCCTATGCCGTTCCGCCCGACCCGGACCGGCCGCACCTGCTCGTCGAAACGGCGAGCGTGCCCGCCGCAGGACTGGCGACGGTGATCGCCGCCCTGCCCGGGCGCGTGCGCAAGGACATCCGCCTGCTGTCCCTGGACGGGAGTTCCCTGCTGGAGACCGGGCAGCAGGTGGCGGACCTGCTCGGGACCGATGTGCACGTGGCCAACGGCGTACCGGTGGTGGTCGACGACGTGAACGCAGACGGCGACGAGACGGGCGAGGTGTCGACGGAGCTGTACCTGGTCGATGCCGAGGGGAAACCTGCCTGGCGGCCGTTCGCGCAGACGCTAACCTGCGCGCCCGTCACGGATGGCCGTATGGAACGCGCGCGTGTCACCGCGTGGCGTACGCCCGTCGAACTGCTCCAGGGGACGGAGCCCGGGGCTCTGCCGTTCGACCGGACCTGTAGATGGCGCTCACGCCCGCCGGCCTGTGGGCCGGACCGCGCAGCACCGAGCCTCCGTCGGCCACCTGGACCCGCACGGCCGGCGCGGACACCGTCGCCATCGAACTCGGGGCCCCGCGCCGGGCTCTCGACGACGCGCTCTGGCCGAGCCTGGACCGTCTCTTCGGCGAACTCGAACCCGAGGTGCGCGAACGGGCCGTCGTCCATGTCCACGGCGTGCTCGGCAGCAAGGGCGTGCAGAGACTGCGGCGGCTCACCGTCCGGCACAACTTCTCCCTCATGCCCCTGACGCCGGACGAGACCGGCGCGGCGGCCGAGACCGAGGGCGGGGCGGCGCGGTCCGTAGTTTCCGCGCCGTCGGCCGAGGAGTCCTTCCCGTCCCTGGGCCGGGCGTCCGCGGTGCGTACACCGCAGGCCCAGGGCCCGCGGACGGACGAGGACGCGGACGTAGACGGAACGGAAGGGGCGGCAGAGGTGGAGAAGACACCTGATACATCAGCGACCGGCGGGCCGACGTACCCGGATCTCGCGACGATCGCGCAAACACCCGCACCCGCACGGGAACTGCCCACGCAGACCCGGGCGGAGCCGGTTCCGACCCCGTCGGAGACAGTGGTGGAAGCTGGTGTGGGAGTGCGGTCGGAGGAGCAGGTGTCTCCGCTCGCCGGGCACCTGTCGTCCGCCACCGCTTCGAAGCTCGCGCCGGGCACGGCCTCGAGCCAGCCGGGCACGGCCTCCACGCCTGTGCCCCCTGCCTCCGAGGCAACCGCGAGTGAGATCCCCGATCCGACTCCTGAGCAGGGAATACCGGCACCGGCGACCGCAACCGCGGAGACGTCCCCGCCCTCACCCACGGGCACCGGCGCCCTCTCCGGGCCGCTTGGTCGCGGAACCGCCCGCCCTCGTGGCGCGGACACGTCCCCCGGGGCCGGGGCCGGGGCCGGAGCCGGAACCGGGAGCGGTGCCTCGGGTCCAGACCATGTGACATTGCGCGGCCTGCTTGGCCCGTACTGGGAGCAGCACCGCGCGGCCGTCCCGGAGATCATGGAGTGTCTGTTCTCGGGCGAGGAGCGCGAGCTGTCCGACGCCATGACGGCGGAACTGGTCGCGGTGCACGTCTACATGACGGCGGTGGACGAGGCGCAACTGCGGGTCAGCCTCGCGGAGGGCCACGACCAGGGCCGGACACTGCTGCGCTGTCTGCGGTCCGGCATGCGCCGACTGCCCACTTACCGGGGTGCCGCGATGAGCACCGCCCAGGAACTCGTCTCGCGTCTCGCGCCGGATGCGGTGGGGGAGGAGTGGGAGGCGACCGTGCCGGTGCGTGCGGTGTCGACGGCCCAGCCCTACCCGGGAGCGTCCGTCGACCACGTCCTCATCTGGTCCGTTACCGGCCGTCGTACTGGAACCGGTGCCGACGAGGTCGGCCAGGACATCCTGTTCGCGCGGGAGTCCAGGTTCCGGGTCCTGGGTGTGGTCCGCCACGGTGCGGCCACCGTGGGCCTCCTCCAGGAGATGCCACCACAGGCGCACAACCCTTCCGCGCAGCTCGACGCGGCTCTCCTCAAACGCCTGCGGAGCATGCTCGACCTGCCCTCCGCCGAGCCCGGAGCGGGCGCGGACCCACCGGCCCCGCGCCCCGGAACGGCTCAGTTCCCGAACCCGGTCGCCTAGGCGGCCGGTCCCTCCCGACAGCAGTCGGCCCTCAGCAACACCCACGTCCAGCGTCCCCCCACGAGGAGCGTCATGTCCCCCAGAACGCCGAGGTCCACCGCCGAACCGATCGCGCCGAGCGGCGGGGCGCGCGCCGAGCGGCGCATCCGCCGCGCCGCAGCGCTACCCATGCCCGACGGAGTGAGTATGTCCCCCCTCGCTCCGGCGGATCCGCTGGGAGCCGCGAACGACGAGAGCACGCTCCGGTCGCTCTCCTCGGTCCTGGCCGCGTCCCGCACCGCGGAGAGCGAGCCGGAGGCCGACCCGGCCGCCTGGCGCCCGCGCGGTACGGACGAGGCGGGCCAGACGGCGGAGTCCACCGGCGCCGAGGGCGTGGCGGCCCCGCCGCAGCGCCATTCGGGCAGATGGCTGACCTCGAAGGTGACCGAACTACCATTCCTGGTCGCCGCCGCCGTGGCCGGCGCGGTCGTCGCGGCCACTCCGTTCCTGGCGTCCAACGCCAAGGACCACACGACGACGTACGAGGGTCTCGGCAAGGCGGATCCGGTGGCGGTGGAGGGCGGGGGTGCTGCCGACCGGCACCCCGACGCCTACCCCGGCCAGCTGCCGGTGCAGGGTTCCGTGACCGGCGGCGCCACGACGTCCGCCGACAACCTGCTGGACCCCGACGCCGGGTCCTGGCACGGTTCGGGCGGCGCCGCCGCGGCCGGTGACACCCAGACGGCGGCGGACTCCCCCCTGGTGCCCGGGGTGCTGGCGGCCGACGCCTCCGGGTCGGGATCAGGGTCGGGGGCGGGGGCCGATTCTGGCGCCCAGGCGCCCGACGCCTACACGCCGGAGCAGACGGTGGCCGCCGCGGCCTCCCAGGACACCCCTGCCAAGGAGGCCGCCGCCGCGTCCCGGCCCGTAGCGACGACCGCCCGGGCTACGGGGGCGACGGGTGCCGAGACCCCCGTGAAGGCGACGCCCGTGAAGGCGACCGCTGTAACCGCCGCCAAGCCGTCCGGTGCCACCACAGCCGTGTCGTCCGACGCCGTCGCCGACCCCGTTGCCGCGCGCGTGGGCGCGACGGCGTCCACCGGCGCCGACACGGCCGCCACGACGAAGCCCACGGCGTCCGGTTCCGCCCTGACGCCGGTGGACGACGCCGGCACGGCCACAGGCGGTACGAACGACACGCCCGGCACATCTGGTACGTCCGGTGCGTCCAACGCGCTGTCCGAGGACCGCACGCAGGCGGTCTCGTCCTCGTCGACGGAGGACACCCCGACGGACACCTCCGCCACGGCGTCCGACACCACTTCGGACACCTCTGCCGACACCTCGTCCGACACACCTGCCGGTCAGAGCGTCGCCGCGGATCCCGCCCCCGCCTGGAGCACCGAGGTCTTCGCCTCCACGTTCACTCTGCGCTCGGGGGAGTCCGTGCACTCCGACCGGATGCGGATCACGATGCGCGCCGACGGCGACCTCGTCATCTCCGACGAGAACGGCACGGTCCGCTGGTCGTCGCACACCTCCGGGCAGAGCAACTACGCCACGTTCAAGGCGGACGGCGAACTCGTCGTCCGCTCCGCCTACCAGCAGACCCTGTGGTCCTCCCGGACGGGCGGCCACACGGCGGCCAAGCTGGTCATCCAGAACGACGGCAACGTCACGATCCTGAGCGCCGACGATCAGACGCTCTGGGCCGCCGGCACCCAGCACTGAACCCATCGCCAACACCGCGAACATGAAGGAGCAGGCGTGGCCCGCCATCTGATCACCGTCGGCCGGGAGAACGGGTGCGACCACACCACCATCGGCGCGGCGCTCGCCAACGCCCGGTCGGGGGCCGTCATCAGCGTCCGGCCGGGCAGCTACCGGGAGACCCTGGTGGTGAACACCCGGGTGACCATCGTCGCCGACGGTCCGCCCGGCAGTGTGGAGATCGCCCCCGACCGGGGCGCCGCCGTCACGCTCGCCGCCGACGCGGTGATGCTCACCGACCTGGTGCTGCGGGCGGGCGAGGGCGAACTGCCGGTGATCGACGCGGTCCGCGGCCAGGTCGCCCTCGACGGCTGCGAGGTCCTCGGTGCGGGCTGGACGGCCCTGCTCAGCCGGGGCAGTGGCTCCCTCGCCGTGCGTTCCTGCCGGATCACCAACCCGGTCGGCGCGGGTGTGGTGGAGGCCGGCGCCATCGGCAGCGTCATCGAGGACTGCCTGATCGAGAACCTGGGAACCTCCGCCGTGGTGATCAGCGAGCAGGGCCGCGCCGACGTGCGCAACTGCCGTATCCGCGACGCGCGTGGCAACGGCGTGCTGGCCAACGGCCAGTCACGGGGCGTCCTGGAGGACTGCGAGATCACCTCCGTGGAGAAGCCCGGACTCGCCCTGGAAGGCGATACGTCGCTGCGGGTGACACGCGCGACGCTGCGCGACTGCTCGGTGGGTGTCCATCTCGCCAGCTCCGCCCGCACCGAGTTGTCCCATGTCCAGGTCTTCGACTCCGCGGGCCACGGCTTCGTGGTGGCGGAGCGCTCCGATCCGCAGCTGTCCTACTGCGAGACCTCCCGCACCAAGGGCAGCGGCCTGTACGTCACCGGCCGCTCCCGGGGCTACTTCGTGAACTGCGCGTTCGACTCCGCCGAGGAGGCCGCGGTGTACGTCGACGAGTCCAGCACCCCGTCACTGACCGGCACCCGGGTGACGAACAGCAAGGCCGTCGGAGTGCTGCTGGAGGGCGAATCAGTCGCGGAGTTCGACCAGTTGGACGTCGTACGGCCCGGCGGGCACGGTGTGTCGCTCTCTTCCGGGGCCAATCCGTTGCTGCGCCGGGCGCGGATCACGGAGGCGCGTGGCGCGGGCATCCTGGTCGGTGGGAACAGCCGTGGCCGGTTCGAGGACTGCGAGGTCGGCGACTGCGCGGGCCATGCCCTGCGGGTGGAGGGCGGCGGTAATCCGCATGTCGGGACCTCGGCCCTGCGCGGCGCGGGCCGATCCGGTGTGTGCGTCGGCGGCGACGGCCGGGTGACCCTGCGGGACTGCGAGATCTCGGGCTGTTCCGCCTCGGGCGCGGCGGTCGAGACGGACGGCGACCTGACCCTCGTCCGCACCCGGGTGCTCGGCAGCGGCGGGCACGGCGCCCTCGTCGGCACGGGCGGCCGGGCCGCGCTGAAGTCCTGCGAGTTCGGCGGGAACGCCGGAGACGGGATCCGAATCGACACCGACTGCTCGGTCGAGGTCACCGACTGCACGGTGCGCTCCAACCGCGGCTCCGGGATCAAACGCGCGCCGTCCCGGGGCGAGTTCACGCTCTCGGGTCTCACCAGCGTCGACAACAAGTCCCCCGACGAGGGCACCGACCCGGCCACCGATCCCGTCTTGCCCGAGAATGGCGGGTCCGGCTCCACGGGAGGCGGGGTGTCGGAGAACGCCCTGGTCGCCGAGTTGAACGACCTCGTCGGCCTCACCAACGTCAAGGAACAGGTCAACATGCTCGTCAGCCTGGGCAAGCTCGCCCAGCGACGGGCCCAACTGGGCATCCCCGCCCCGCCGATGAGCCGCCATCTGGTCTTCGCGGGTCCCCCCGGCACCGGCAAGACCACGGTCGCCCGGCTCTACGGCGGAATCCTGGCGAGCCTCGGGATGCTGTCGTCCGGCCACATCGTCGAGGTGGCCCGCGCCGACCTGGTCGCCCAGGTGATCGGCGGCACCGCGATCAAGACCACCGAGGTGTTCGAACAGGCGCAGGGTGGTGTGCTTTTCATCGACGAGGCGTACACCCTGCTGTCGGACAGCAAGGGCTCCAGCGTCGACTTCGGCCAGGAGGCCATCGACACCCTGGTGAAGCTGATCGAGGACCACCGGGACGACACCGTCGTCATCGTCGCGGGCTATCCGAAGGAAATGGAGGACTTCCTCGCCGCCAACCCGGGCCTGGCCTCTCGCTTCACCCGGACCATCGAGTTCGAGAACTACGCGGTGGACGAGCTCGTCACCATCACCGAGTCCATGTGCGCGGGCCACCGCTATGTGCTCGGCCCGCTCGCCAGGGAGGCCCTGGACCTGCGGTTCTCCCGGATGCGGCGGGACGCGACCTTCGGCAACGGCCGGGCCGCCCGCCAGGTCTTCGAGGAGATGGTCGACCGGCAGTCCCTGCGGCTGGCCACCCTGCCCGAGGCCAGCGAGGCGGATCTGATGCAGATGCTGCCCGAGGACGTCGGCGCCGACTTGGCCGAGGAACTGCGCACGGAGGTCAAGAAGGACAAGCCCGGCGACTCAGACGTGCTCGCCCGGCTGCAGGCCATGACCGGACTGGCGTCCGTCAAGCGGGAGGTCGGCGGCATCGTCGATCTGCTCACCAACTACCAGCAACGGGCCGCGCTGGGTCTGCCGACCCCGTCGGTCAGCCACCACGCCGTATTCTCCGGCCCGCCCGGCACCGGCAAGACCACAGTGGCCCGGCTCTACGCCGACCTGCTGAAGTCCTTCGGGGTGCTCCCTCAGGGGCAGCTTGTCGAGGTTGCTCGCGCCGACCTGGTCGGACGCTACATCGGACACACGGCGCAGTTGACCACCGAGAAGTTCGAGGAGGCCGTCGGCGGTGTCCTCTTCATCGACGAGGCGTACACGCTGACGCCGGAGAACTCGCCGCAGGACTTCGGCCGCGAGGCCGTGGACACCCTGCTGAAGCTGATGGAGGACCGGCGCGACGAGGTCGTGGTGATCGTCGCCGGCTACCCCGTGGAGATGGATCGGTTCCTGGCCTCCAACCCGGGCCTGGCCTCGCGTTTCTCCCGGTACGTCACCTTCGAGGACTACTCCACCGACGAACTGTTGTCGATCATGGAGGAGCAGGCGACGACCGCGGGATACGTGTGCGCGCCGCCGACCTTGGAGGCGTTGCGATCGCACCTCGACGCCCTGCCGCGCACCAGGAGTTTCGGCAACGCGCGGCTGGCCCGGCAGCTGCTGGAGACCATGATGACCCGGCAGGCCGGCCGGCTGGCGTCGCTGGCCGCACCCGACCTGGAGGCGCTCACCACCCTCCGCCCGGAGGACCTGCCCGAGGCGGCCCTCACCGGCCCGCGCGGCCTGCCGGGCTGAACAGCCTCCGGGGTATCTCTGACCCGCGGACCGTCCGCGCCGATCGCACACTGGAGTCGACCGATGAAGGCATTCCGATACGTGTCCAAGGACGAGCCCCTGCGGCTGGAGGACGTCCCGGACCCGGTGCCGGAGCCCGGCTGGGTCGTCGTGGACGTCGAGGCGGCCGGGCTGTGCCACTCGGACGTCCATGTCCTCGACGGCACCATAGAGCCCTCCCGGCGACCGCCCTTCACCCTCGGACACGAAGTCGCGGGGCGGGTGTCCGCCCTCGGTGAGGGGGTCAAGAGGTACGCGGTGGGCGACCGTGTCGCCGTCGCGATCATCGCGCACCCCGAGGTCCGGGCGGACCTCGCGCCGGGCATCGGTGTCGACGGCGGCTACGCCGAACGCCTGGCGGTCCACGCTTCCACCCTTGTGCCCGTCCCCGACGGTCTCTCCATCCTCCACGCGGCCGTCGCCACGGACTCGGTCGTCACTGCCTATCACGCCGTGCGCACCGAAGCCCGCGCCCGGCCCGGCGATGTGATCGCCGTCATCGGCCTCGGCGGCCTCGGCCTGAACGGGGTCCGTACCGCGGCGCTCGCCGGTGCCACCGTCCACGGCGTCGACATCAACCCGGACACCTTCGACGCGGCCCACGCGGCGGGCGCGAGTGAATGCTTCACCGACATCACCGCGCTCGCCGCCCACAGGCCCGACGCCGTCATCGACTTCGCGGGCGTGGGGTCCACCACCTCCGACGCGATCGACGTCGTACGGCGGCAGGGCCGGGTGGTCCTGGTCGGTCTGGGCACGAGGACCACGAACTTCTCCAACGGCACCCTGGTCCGCAAGAGCGTGGAACTACGCGGCTCGTACGGCGCGGGCAAGGACGAGCTGCGGCAGGTGCTCGACTTCATCGCGAGGGGCCGTATCGAACCGGTGGTGGAGGAGATTCCGTTCGCGGACCTGAACAAGGGCCTGGACCGGATCCGGCGCGGCGACGTCCGTGGCCGGCTTGTCGTGCGACCGTCGGACTGACACCGGGCCCGCTGGAACACCGGTGTGACCTTCTAGCCGACGGCCTCCGCCTTCGCCCGCAGTGTTTCGGCGCGGGGTACCCGCAGGCCGGTGAGCAGCTCGGCCGCGCGCAGCCAGTGGGTGCGCGCCTGCGCGCGGTCACCCAGTTGCAGCAGGGCGGACGCGAGGTGGTCCAGGGTCTCGGCCCGCATGTAGTCGTCATGGACCTCCTCGGCGAGCCGAAGCGACTCGCCGTAGCTGGCGACGGCGTCCCGGAGGCGACCGAGCCGTTGCTGGGCGAGACCGATGGAGTCCCACACGGATGCCTCTCCACCGCGGTCCTCCAGCTTCCGCAGCATGGGTACGGCCTCCTCGCCCGTGGCGATGGCCTCCTCGTGCCTGCCGACCATGGCGAGGCAGAAGCCCACACCGATCAGGGAGCGAGCCACCTCGTCGTCCCGGGAGTGGGCGCGGGCGATGGCCAGGCTGCGGCGGGCATGCTCCAGCGCCTCCTCGTGGCGCTGTTGCCGGCCGCGCAGGAAGCTGACGTTCCGTTCGACCCGGACCCGGTGTTCCGTGGGTAGCCGGGGCAGTTGGCCGAGCATGGCGTCGACGGGCTCGTCGGCCTCGTCCGCCCGGCCCGTCTCGACCAGGGCGCGGGCCAGGTGTGCGCTGGTGCGGGCGACGGCGACCGGGTCGTCGAGGAGGAGAGCCGCGTCGAGGCCCTCGCGCGCGGCCGAGGCCTCCTCGGCCCAGCGGCCCGCGGCCGTGTTGTAGCCCACCCACTCCAGCGCCAGGTCCACCCGGTGCCGGAGCAGACGCGGGTTCCGTACCGCTCGCAATACGGCGGCGACGGCTGATTCCTCACGGCGGAACCAGTCCAGTGCCTCCTCGCGGTCGTCGACAGTGACGCGTACGAGGCCGGGTGCCGGTGCGTCGGCTGCCTCCGAGGGGAAGCGCGACACGAACCGGCCGGCGGAGCGCGCGTTGTGGCGCAGGTAGTCCAGCAACCGGATCTCGGCGCCGACCCGGTCGTCCCGCTCCCGCTCCATGAGTTCGCCGCCGTAGGCCCTGATCAGGTCGTGCATCACATAACGGCCCTCGGCATCCCGGGACAGCAGGCTGGCCGTGGTCAGTTCGCGCAGCCGCCTCCTCCCCTCCGGCATCTCCACGCCGGCCAGCGAGGCGGCGGCCTGGGCGGTCACGGCCGGCCCGGGATGTGCGGCCAGACTCCGGAAGAACCGTGCCGTCTGCGGGCCGAGTGCCCGGTAGGACCAGGAGAAGACGGCCCTGACGTCACCCTGGTGGTGGCCGGTGGCGAGGGCGTCCAGACGGGGGAGGGCCGCGCGCAGATCCCGGACGGCCGAGTGCAGCGACAGCCCGGGTCCGGCGCTGAGCTGCGCGCCGACGACGGCGACCGCCAGTGGCAGACACCCGCACAGGGCGACCAGGTCGGCCGCCGCGTCCGGCTCGGACCGGCACCGGTCCTCGCCGATCCGGGCTTCGAGCGCGGCGAGCGCCTCCCGCCGCGTCCACATGTCCAGGCTGAGCAGGGCGGCACCTTCTGTGGCGGCCAGTGCGAACAACTGGTTGCGGGAGGTGATGAGGGTCAGACAGCCGGCGGCGGCCAGCAACGGCGCGACCTGCTCGGTGTCCCGTGCGTTGTCCAGTAGGACGATCAGCCGCCGGGAGGCCGTCCGCTCCCGGAAGAGGAGCCCCCGCTCGTGCACACCGGGAGGTATGTCGCCGCTGGGGACCCCGAGGGCCCGCAGAAACCCGCCGAGTGCCTCGCCCGGTTCCAGCGGTTGCGCGGACTCGTCGAACCCGCGCAGGTTCACATACAGCTGGCCGTCAGGGAAACGTTCGGCCATCCGGTGGGCCCAGTGAACCGCCAGCGTGGTCTTGCCCACTCCGGCCATGCCGCCCACCGCGGCGATCACGACGTGCCGGCCCTGCCCGTCGGCCTGTTCCGTGATCTCCCGCAGGGTCTTCAGCGCCTCCTCGTGGCCGCGGAACACGGCCAGGTCGGGAGGCAGTTGCCGGGGAACCTGGTGGGTGCGCGGGGTGGCCGCCTGCACCAGGCGCCGCCGTTCGGTCTCGTCGAGTTCGAGGGCGTCCATCAGCTCGCTCAGGGTCGAGCGGCGCGGCAGGCTCCGGCCCCGTTCCATGTCGCTGATGGCCCGGACACTCACACCCGACGTGTCCGCGAGACCTTCCAGTGTCAGCACGGACCGCTGGCGTGCCGCACGCAACATGGTGCCGAAGGTGTTGTCGCGCATTCCACTCCCTGCCACATGTGTCTGGGCACCTCGTCCGGGGCCGGCATCGTGTCTCGCCACGTCGCGGAACGTAGCAGTTCTGGAGCGGGTGTTCCGTGCCGGTCTCACATGGTGGGTCCGGTCCGCACGGACGCTCACGCGAGGGCGTCGATCGCACGGATCTCCCCCGCCGGCAGCACCAGGTCCTGAGCCGCGACGCTGTCCCGCAGATGCCCGGGTGTCGTGGTCGCCAGAATCGGTGGCCCCATGCGTCTCGGCGAGGGACGCCGGGACCGCCGCGATGGCCGCAGGTTCCTCGGTGTCGGTGGGATCACCGGAGGTGGTGAGCGAGACGGGCTGCCAGGGCACGAACACGGCGCGCGGCGACGTTGTAGTAGGCGGTCACGGCGGCGATGCCGGTGATCCCGCGCCTCGCGTCCGCTCGGCCAGCGTGCCCATCTGGCGGGCGGAGGAGGCACGTGTTCCGGGTAGCGGTGCAGGGCCTCGCGGATCAGTGTCTCGGCGGTGCGGGGTCCGTAGACGTCGGCGTCAGGCCGGAGCCGAGTGCGATCTTCGTCCATCCGGTCATGATGTCTGCTTCCGGGTGTGCGGTGCCGGGTCGATGCGTATGGTCGCGGCCCGCGCCTCCGGGCTCGTCACGAGGGCGTCGGCGAGTGTGCCGTACTTGGCGCGGAAGGCGTCGTCCAGCACGGGGGTGAGGGCCAGGTCGCGGGTTCTCAGGAGGACGTCGTGGGTGACACCGGCCACCTCGATCCGTCCGTGGCCCTCGTCCCGGGCCGCCCGGTACCAGCGGGAGCGGACGGCCCCGGTAGGCGCGGACGTACAGGTTGCCGTCGACGACCACCATGCCGATTTCCACACTGCCGTGGACACCGTCGCCTGCGGTCAGGACGAGCGCGTATGTGTCGGTGAGGAGAGTCTGGTCCTCGGGTGTCCAGGCGGTCATCGGGTCAGGTCCTCGGGGTGGTCGGCGACGGGCTCCCGCGCGGTCCAGGAAGCGAGGATGCGCAGGGCGTCGTGGGAAGGGGTGCCTGTCTCGGCGGTCAGGACCATGAGCCGTTGTCCGGAGCCGTCCGGGCTGGTCCAGGTGTCGCAGCCGAGGGTGAGCTCGCCGACCAGAGGGTGGCGCAACCGCTTGGTGCCGTACCCGGCGCCGTTGACGCGGTGCTCGGCCCACCAGGTGTGGAAGTCCGGCTCCCGGATCGTCAAGGCGCCCACGAGACGGGCGAGTTCGGGGTCGTCGGGGTCGGCGGCGGCCTCCATGCGCAGCGCGCCGACGGCGTCCCGCGCGTCGTGCTCCCAGGCCTGGTGCAGTTCCCGGACCGCCGGATCGTTGAACAGCAGGTGCACATAGTTACGCCGGTCGGCCGGGATCGCGGCGAAGTCGGTGTAGAGGGCCGCGGCGGCCGGGTTCCAGGCCAGGATGTCCAGGCGCCTGCCGAGGACGAGCGCGGGTGCCTCGGTGAGCTGGTCCAGCAGCCTCCGTATGGCGGGCCGGACCCGCTGGGCGGACCGGCGGCGACGCGGGTGTGCGCCGCTCCGGCCCGCAAGTTCGAACAGGTGGCTCTGTTGGTCGTCGTCCAGGCGCAGGGCGCGGACGAGGGTGGCGAGGACGGGGGCGGAGGCGCGGACGCGGCCCTGTTCGAGCCGGGTGTAGTAGTCGACGCTGATCGCGGCGAGGTGGGCGACCTCCTCGCGGCGTAGTCCGGCGACCTTGCGTGTGGTGTCGGTGTCGGGCAGACCGCACTCCTGCGGTGTGAGCTGCCCCCGACGGGCCCGGAGAAAGGCACCGAGATGGGACTGAGGTGTGTGTTTCATGCTCTCCAGTGTCATGCGGTCACGACGGACACGACACAGGTGTGAGGGGGCAGGTTCTTTCCCGGGCAGAAACCTGCCTCTCCCGGACGAGGACGGGAGGACGCATGGTGGATCTGTGCCCGCCGCTGACGGCGCGGACACCGAGCCCACCGATCGGTGTGGCGGTCACGGATTTCACGTCATCCTCAGGAGAGTGCCCCTCATGACCAGGACCAGTGTCACGTTCGACAGCGCCGGCATCGACATCGCCGGTCACCTATACCTCCCCGACGCGCCGACGGCCGGCCCGCGGCCCGCGATCGTCGTCGGTCACCCCGGCACCGGGGTCAAGGAGCAGGCGGCCGGCCTGTACGCCGCCCGACTGGCCGAGCAGGGCTTCGTCACCATCGCCTTCGACGCCGCCTTCCAGGGCGAGTCCGGAGGTCTGCCGCGCGGTCTGGAGGACCCCGCCCATAGGGTCGAGGACATCAAGGCCGCCGTCTCCTTCCTCAGTACCCGCGAGGAGGTCGACCCCCAGCGCATCGGTGTGCTGGGCATCTGTGCCTCGGGCGGCTACGCCCTGAGCGCCACCGGCGGTGACCACCGGGTCAAGGCAGTGGCCACGGTCAGCGGCGTCGACGTCGCCCGGCAGTTCCGTTTCGGCGCGGACGGCACCCAGGACCCCGCCGTCTTCCAGGGCATGCTGGACGCCGCCGCCCAGGCCCGTACGGCCACCGCCCGCGGTGCGGAGCCCCCGGCGTTGCCGGTCTTCCCGGAGTCGGCCGAGCAGGCCGGCGCGCTCGGCGGGGAGCACGGTGTCGAGGGTTTCGAGTACTACTGCACGCCCCGTGGCGCGCACGAGCGCTCCGCGAAGTTCTTCGTCTGGGAGAGCGTCGACAGGATGGCCTCCTTCGATGCCTTCCACGCCGTCCCGCTGATCGGTGACCGCCCGCTGCTCCAGATCATCGGCGCCCGCGCCGTCACCTCGTGGATGGCCGTCGACATCCACCAGCGGGCCACCGGTCCCAAGGAGCTGCACTGGGTCCAGGACGCGAGCCACGTCGACCTCTACGACAAGAAGGAGTACGTCGACCCCGCCGTCGCCAAGTTGACCGACTTCTACACCGCCAACCTGGGCGCCGCGAACTGACCCTGCTCCACGGTGACATGACGAAGGGCCGGCAGCCTCGGCTGCCGGCCCTTCGTGGTGGGGTCACTTGGCCTGAAGAGGACCCGCGAAGGATTTGCGCAGCGAGCCGGGAGCGACCAGCGGGAGCAGGGAGGCGAGCATCTTGCCCTTGACGGTGGTGGGCCGGCGGGTCAGCTCGACGTCGACGCGGGTGCCGTCGCCCTCCGGGGTCATCTTGAAGACCCAGCCGCCGCCCGCGCCGAAGAGCTTGGAGTCGAGGGTGGTGATGGTGACCGTGTCGCCGCCGGGCTGCCACTCGTAGCGGGCCCGCTCCCAGGCGGCGGCGGTGCCCTCGGTGACCTCAGCCCAGGTGTCGCCGAGGTCGTGGACCTCGAAGTGGTCGGCGTCGATGGTGGGCCAGGACTCGGCACGGGAGGGACCGAAGTCGGTCAGCACTCCCAGGACGTCCTTGGGGGCGAGCTTGGAGACGAGGTGGATGCGTATGACTGCCATGGGTTGCCCTCACCGAGAAGTAACTGTTCTGACCGGTGACGGAAGGCTCGCACGCATCCCCGTCACCCGTCAAGCTGGTTACTCTTGAAAGGTGCACACCCGCTCCCATCGAGCAGATCACCACCCCGGCACTCCTCGACTCCTGGTTCGTCGAGTCCGGACTGCTCGACCGCGGACCCGGCTCTCCGGCCAGGCTGACCTGTGTGCCGCAGTCACGCTGCGCGAAGCGATCTACGTACTTCTCGGGGCCCGTCTCGCCGACCGGCCCCTGCCCGCCGCGGCGATCCAGGGGCCGCCGAAGCGAGTAGTGCGCCATGCGGACCTGTGGCAACCGCGCCAAGGCGGACGCGTCGCGGGCCCGCCGCCGAGGATGAACGGAAAGCCCGTAACAGAAAGATATGTCAGTGTTCTGGCTACGAATCAGGGATCGAAGGGACTCACACCTCAGTTCCCGCCCCAAAGACCGGAGGGCGGGTGTACTCAGTCCAGCGCCCGCAGCGCCCCGCTGACGGCCGATTCCAGGAAAGCACGGTCTGCACGTGCCTGGCCCATGACACGTATCCCCTGGATGAACGTAGTGAGAAAACGGGCGAGTTCCACCGGACTGTGCTCGCCGCTCAGCTCACCGCGGGCCCGCGCCCGGCGCAGTGCCTCGGTCAGCACCGACTCCATCGCGGTCACCGTCAGCCGCACCCGCTCCACCGTGTCGGCGTGCCCCGCGCGCTCGGTGACCGCGCTGACCAGCAGACAGCCCCGCTCGGGATCGGCCACGTCGGCCGTGGTCATCGTGATCAGCAACCCGCGCAGTGCCGTACGGATGTCGGTGCCGGCCCGCATGTCCCGGTCGAGGGCCGCGACCAGACCGTCGCAGTAGCGTTCCAGCGCGCGGGCGTAGAGGCCGTCCTTCGAACCGAACGCCGCGTACAGACTGCCGCTGCCGATGCCCAGCAGCGCTGTCAGTCGCGGCATCGCCGTGGCCTGGTAGCCCAGCTGCCAGAACAGGCCCATGGCCCGCTCCACCGCCACATCGGTGTCGAACTCACGTGGGCGCGCCACCAGAGGATCCCTTCGTCGGAGAGGTCCCCACGCGGGAGCGAGGAGGACATGGGCCGAGGTGTGGCGGGGCTGCCCGGTCCGGGGCCCTGGATGCGGAGAAACAGAACACGGCGCCGACTCTGACACGACGAACACCCCACGGCATGAGTCGATCGACTGCACACATGGAGTCGTGGAGTCCTTTGTGGTGTTTGTGGCGATCCATGTTGTTCGGACTCTCGTCGACCGGGTTCCATATCGATACCGGTGGGGGCATGCTCCGTCCGGCGTAGTGCGATTAGCCTCGTCCACATTGACGGCAACAGCCCGAGGACCAACATGCAGGTGCACCTGAACCCCCCACTTGAGCCCGGAAACGCGGCCCGGCACGCCGCTGCCATCGTCGCGACCGCGGCCGACATCAGTGGTGCGGAACTGGACTACAGTCCGGAGAGCATCCTGCTGGTGGAGGACATCGTCGACGGTTTCAGGGCGGAGGGTGTCACCGGTGAGGACATGGCCGAATCGCTCGTCGCCTTCGGTTGCTACATCGGTGAGATCCTCACCCGGCATGCCGGCGGGGTCTGGCGGCGCGCACTGACCGTGCAGGTCACGGACCTGCCACTGCCTCTCGTGGTGGAGTTGCCCGACGCACGGGAGTGCCATCCGATCGACTGGGTCTTCCGACGTCTCCGATGGGGTACGGCTGTCAGCATCCGCGACCTTTGTCTCTCGGCCGGCATGGAACACGGGCCCTCGGACGGGCGTTAGGGACACATATCAGTGTTGAACACATGCATGCGAGTGCGTATGCGGACGGAAGCCGCCGAGAACGGGTACTGGACACATCTTCGGGCCGGCTGGGAGAGGCTGGAGGGCGGGGAGTGAGGACGACCATCGGCTTGAACGACATCGACTCCAACGACATCAGTCCGGGCGACAACGGACTTGTGGGCCGTGAGCACGAGAAGGATCAGGTCAACGCGGTGCTGGCCGCCCTGCCCCGAGGCGGACAGGTGCTCCGTGTCCGTGGTGTCGCGGGCACGGGCAGGTCGGCGCTCGTCCACTTCGCGGCGGTGACTGCCCGACGCCAGGGCATACGTGTGTTGTCTGCGGCCTGGGCACCCGCCGAGCGTGCTCTTCCGTACGCTGCGCTGCACGGTCTCCTCCGCCCCGAACTGGCCCGCCTCAGTGACCTTCCGGCCGCGGAGCGCGCCGTACTCGACACCGCGTTCGGCGGCGATTCGACGGCGGCGAACGCCGCGGACCTGGCGACCGCCACACTGCGGTTGCTGGCCACGGTGCCGGAGCCGGTCCTGCTGTGCGTCGACGACCTCGACCGGCTCGACGCCGCGAGCCGCGACGTCCTGAACGCGCTGGCCCGAATCTGCGGCGACGATACACGTGTGGGCATGGTGATGGCCGAGCGCGCGGCCCCCGGCACCCGGCGGGCAGCCCCGGCCCCGTGCCCGTTGACCGTCACACTCGAAGAGCTGCCCGCCCCGCAGGCCCGCGCACTGCTCGCCCGCGCCGGACGGGTCACCGGATACACCGAGGAGCAACTCGTCCTCGCCGTGGCCCGCGGTAACCCGCTCGCGCTCACCGAACTCTCGCTGGGCCCCGGTCCGCTCGGCGACACGGCGGGCTTCGGCATGCTCCCGGCGACACCACGCCTGGCCGAGGCGTACACGGAAGACCTCAGCGAGCTGTCGCCCGCGGCCCGCACCGTCCTGCTCGTCGCGGCCCTGAGTGCCTCCCCCTCCGCACACGGCATTCTGGCCGCGAGCACCCTGCTCCTGGGCAGCCCCGATACGGCCCGCACTGGCCTCACCGAGACGATGACGCGCGGACTCCTCACCGAGGTTTCCGGAAGCAACGAGGTCGAGTTGGCTACCGAGGTCAGCCAGGTCCGCGAGGTCGAGGACGTCAGGGAGATCCTCGGAGTTCCGGAGGCCACGGGGGTCGCTGAGGTCAGCGAAGCCCCCGTGTCCGCTCAGACTCCCGAAACCCCTGGCCCGACCGGACTCTCGGATGCCGCGCAGACAGCCGGTGTTGTCGCCGGGGTGGTAGATGCCGATGGTGGTGAGGGGCGCGGGCTGCTGCTGTTTCCCCTGCCGTTGGTCCGTTCCGCGGTGGTGCATCTGGAGTCGGCGGCACGGCGGATGGCCGCGCACGCCGCGCTGGGGCAGAGCCTCGCCAGCCCGCCGCACGCGGCCTGGCACGCGGCCCGGTGCGCCGCGGGTCCGGACGAGGAACTGGCCCGGAAGCTGGAGATCCTGGCCAACGGTCCCCGTTCCGGCACCGGTGTGCTCGTGGCCCTGGCCGCTCTGGAAGACGCGGCCCGGTTCTCCCCCGATCCCGGACACCGGGCGGCCCGGCTGCTGCGCGCCGCCGAACTCGCCTGCGACCACGGCCTGGTGGAACAGGCGCTGCGCCACGCCCGCCGGATCGACCCGGCCCAACTCGGCCCGTACGGCCGTGCCCTGCTGCTGTGGATACATGACCTGCTGCCCGGCAACGGCATAGTCGGGAAGGAGCGGATCACGGACCTGTGCGAGGCGGCACGCGCCGTGGCCCACCAGGACCCGGCGCTCACCCAGAAACTGCTGCACGCGGCGGCCCGCCGGTGCTGGTGGCAGCAGGCCGGCCCCGACGAACGCCGCATGGTCCGACGGGCGTTCGAGGACCTGCGGTCCGCGCCCCGGGACGCGCGTGACCTCGTCATCATGGCGTTGACCGACCCTGTTCCGGTGCCCCGTCCGACGTACCCACGCCCCACTCCCGAAATGCCGGACGGCGACGAAGCGGTCTCGCCGGGTCAGATCGCCCACCTCGGCGCCGACTGCGTGCCGGTGTGCCGGCCGACGTGCCCGCACCCTGCCTCCGAAGCCCCGGACGGCGAAGGCGCGACCTTGCGCGGGCAGGTTGAGCACCTCAGCGCCGACCGTGTGCCGGTGTCCCGGTCGACGTGCCCGCAGCCCACCGATCCCGAAGCCCCGGACGGGGAGGAAGCGGTCCTGCTCGGGCAGGTCGCCCACCTAATTGCCGATCTCGACCGGGCGGCACCGCTTTTCGAGCAGGCGGAGGCGGCGGTTCGCGCTGAAGGGCGCTACGGACGGTTGCCGCAAATCCTCGTCTCGCGGGCGATGGGGCAGATCTGGCTCGGCACCCGGTGGCACACCGCCCGGGTCCTCGCCGAGGAGGGGCGGACGATCGCCGACCGGACCGGGCAGCCCGACTGGGCGGCCAGGGCCACCGCGACGCTGGGCCTAGTCGACGCCCTGCGGGGGCGACACGAACGGGCGCTGGCGCGCGCCGCGGAGGTCGAGGAGGCCGCCCTGCGCCTGGGCCAGAGCCGGCAGTCGGGCATGGCCGCGCTGGCTCGGGCGCTCACCGCGTCCGGCACCGGCCGGTACGCAGAGGCCTACGCCCGACTGCGCTCCCTGTTCGCCGAACCTGCGACGCCGTACGCCTACGAGGAATTCTGGGGCCTCGCCTTCCTGGCCGAGGCCGCGCCGCACGCCGGGGAGACCGCCGACGCCAGGGCCGTCGTCGCACACATCACGTCCCTGAACCGGGACGGGCGCGCGCCACTGCTGGACCGCATCCTGGCCTACGCCGACGCCGTCCTCGCTCCCGACAAGGAGGCGGAGGACCGCTACCGCCGGGCACTGGAGCCGGGGGCTGAGGCGTGGCCGTTGCTGCACGCCATGACCCAGTTCGGCTACGGCGCCTGGCTCCGGCGGCGGCGCCGTGTCACCGTGTCGCGCACCCCGCTGGCCACGGCCGAGTCGCTGTTCCGGGCCCTGGGCGCGCGGACCCGCGCGGAGCAGGCGGCGTCCGAGCTGAGGGCGACGGGCCGGGCGGCTGCCGGACCGCCCGCTACGGACGATGTCTCCCAGGTGCTGTCACCCCAGCAGTTGACCATCGCCCGCCTGGCCGCCCGGGGACTGACCAACCGTGCCATCGGTGAGCAGCTCCGCCTGTCCCCCCGTACGGTCGCCTCGCACCTGTACCAGATCTTCCCGAAACTGGACGTCACCTCCCGCGCCCAACTCGCGGCGAGATTCGGTGCAGAGTAGGGGGAGGAGGGCGGGCCGGTCGGTCAGGCCACCGCGTGCTCCTTCAGGACCGCTGCGAGTTGTGACCGTGCCGTCACGCCCAGCCGGGGGAAGATGCGGTAGAGATACGCCCCGATGGTGCGCGGCGAGAGGTCGAGCAACTCGCCGATCTCCCGGTTCGAGAGCCCCCGGCCGGCGAGTTCGGCGATCCGCAGCTCCTGGGCGGATAGGAGGCATTGGGGCGTCTGCCGACGGGGCAGGCCCGGCGTGCCGCTGTCCGTCCGCTCGCCGGACGCCCGCAGCTCGGCGGTGATCCGTACCGCCCGCGCCTCGGCGCCCATCATCGCGAAGTCGGCCCCCGCCTGCCGCAGGGTGGTACGGGACTCGGCGAACTGTCGCCTGCGCCTCAGCCGTCGCCCGTGCGCCAGCCGCAGCGTCGCCCCCAGGCAGGGCCGCCCGGAGAGATCCTCAGCGAAGGCCCGCTCGAACAGCGTGTCTGCGTCCTTGCCGTCGGCGAGGACGGCCCGCGCCACCGCGAACTGGACCGCGATCCCCGGCGCGCACTCCCCGCCCAGCCGCTCCTCCAGCGGATCGAGCAGTAAGAGCGCCTCCTGAGCGGCGTTCACGGCCTCCGCGGCCTCCGCGAAGGGCACCAGCGCGAACAGGACCGCCGCGCTGACCCGCGGGGCGGACAGGAGGGACGACAGAGCGGCGAAGGCGGCCTCGAAGTCGCTCCCTTCCGCCAGGGCGCAGGCCGTGCCGACGGCGAGGATCGTGTCGATCGAACGGACCGAGCGCCGGGCGGACGCCAGCTCACTGGCGCTGCCCGGACGGACCGTCCCGCCGGTGCGCAGTCGTTGTACCAGTTCCGACAGCAGGCGGGCCGCGGCCGTGTCGTCGTCCTGACCGTGGTCCTCGGCGATCTCCGCACACCGCGCGAACGCGTGACCGGCCTGTCCCCAAGCGCTCATCGCCAGATGTGCGAGGCCCTGCCGCAGGAGGACCCGGGGGAGCTGGTCGGGTACGTCGTGGAAGCGGTGGCGGCGCTCGGCCTGCCGGTACAGGTCCAGCGCCCTGAGCGGGTCACCGGCCAGCAGAGCCGCCTCACCGAGACGTTCGAGGTCACCTACCGGCACATCCGCGAGGCGCCGTACCGCGGACACGCCCGCGAGGACCGTTGCGGCCCGGCGGACCGGGTCGGCAGTGGCCACGGCCAGCAGCAGCCGAGGGTCGTCCGCCCGGTCCGGCATGCCGTCCAGGAAAGCGAGCAGCGCCCTGGCGCGCGCGTCGTCGCCCGCGACCTCGGGCGCCGTGATACGGGCCAGTTCCAGCGCGTTCTCCTGCTCGGCCGGGCCGACCGGCGCGGGCCAGGAGGCCGGGTCCGCGGGCGGGTGCTCGTCGCCGGTGCGTGCCAGGACCTCGGCGCACAGCGTGCCCAGCGGGCCCGACGGCAGGTGCAGCGCGCGGTGCGCCATCGTCCGGGTCATGCGCTCCAGCCCGAGGACATGGGCGAGCTGGGCCGCCCGCAGGGCACAGCGGCCCCGCTCCTCGGGCGCGCGGTGCAACTCGGCCGCCCGGCGCAGCAGTCGTACCGCCGTCAGCGGCTCGCACTGCTCCAGGGCGTGGCCGTGCACCGCTTCGAGCCGGCCGGCGAGTTCCGGGTCGGGGCCCTCGGCCGCCTGCGACAGGTGCCACAGCATGCGCACCGAGCCCTCCGCCAGTACGGCGGCCAAGGCGGCGTGCGCGGCACGGCGGCGCTGCGTGGGGACGCCATGCACCACCGCCCCCGCGGTTGCGGGGTGGGCGAAGTTCAGCCGCATCCCATCGAACGCCACCAGGCCCTCGCGCTCGGCGGGTTCCAGGTCCGCGAAGCCCCGTTCCGTATCGCCGACCCGGGAGGCGGCCGACAGCAGCAGCGGGAGGTCACCCGTCGGGTGCAGTGCCGCCACGAGCAGCAGGTCCCGGGTCCCCGCGGGCAGACGCGCGGCGCCGGGCGCCATGGCGGCGGCCAGCCGGTCGGACGAGGCGGGCACGCAGGGCAGGGCGTCCTCGCGGCGGGCGGGCAGTTCGAGCAGCGCCAGCGGATTGCCGACCGCGGTCGCCAGCAGCTCGCGCACGGCCTGCGCGTCCAGACCCGGACGCCTGGTCGCCAGTAGTTGGGCCGACTGGGCCGAGCTCAGCGGACCGAGCGGCAGTTCGGGTACGCCGGCCAGGGGCGCCAGGCGGGTGCGTTTCGGACGCGAGGTCATCAGCAGGGCCAGCGCGTGGCCACCGGTACGCCGGGCGACGAAGGACAGCACGTCCCTGCTGCACTCGTCCAGCGCGTCCCAGTCGTCCACGGCCACCAACAGGGGCTGCCCGGCGCTCACCGACTCCAGGACCTCCAGGACGGCGAACGACAGCCGCGACCGTTGGCCCGGGGCGGGCGTACCGTCGACCAGCAGCAGGTCCAGCGCGTTCAGCCCCTCGGCCGGGGTCGGGCCCGGCGCGCTCAGCAGCAGCCGTACCATCTGGCGCAGACCCGACAGGTCGGCCTGGCCGCCGCCCCGGATGCCCGCACAGCGCAGCACCCGCGTCCCGGCGGCCGTCGCCGCACGGACCGTGGCTTCCAGCAGCGCCGACTTGCCCGAACCGGCGTGCCCGGACAGAACACGGGCCGCGCCGTGGGTCGTCGCCTCGCGCAGGAAGTCGCCGAGCGCCCGCAGTTCGCCGTCGCGGCCGACGAGCCCCGTGTCCTCCGGCGGTGCCGCAGGCGGAGGGGTGACCGGAGACGACGTCCCAGGCCCCTCCTGACCTGCGGTGAGCGAGGAGACCCTGGTCTGCGCGTTCATCGATGACCCCTGTTCTGCGGCGAGGCTTCCCGGCGGACCGTGGGAAGGCTCTCTTGCCTCCTCCCATCTCAGTGGAATGAGACTTACAGAACCAGGCAGTTCACATGCAGCTTGCCCGCTGCCGGGAGGAAACCGCAGGTGCTCGCTTCGGGACCGGCTACTGACGCCGCCTTCCAGGCCGGCGGGTGCTGCTCCCTCTGGAGCAGGGCAGGGGACATCAGGGCGTCCATCAGCTCGCTGAGCGTCGCCTGCCGCGGCAGGCTCTGGCCCCGCCCCATGTCGCTGATCGCCCGCAACAGCCCGCCGAACTCCGTCCTGTCCGCAGCCGCCCCAGCCCCTCGGTTCTGGAACGGTCGTTAGACCGAGGGGTGACGCACGGTCCGAGGCGCAGCAGAGGTTGGTGTGTGTGGGGCCCTCCGGTAGTTGCGGGTCCACTGGCGTCCTGGTCCGCATACGGCGGGCGCTGACCCTTCCATGGACTGACCGCAGGTCCATGGGTTGAGTCCGCCCGACCCGCCTCCATGAGCGAAGGGGGTCCTGCTGGCGGGCCGGGCTCGACACGTCGACACCGTCCGCCGTTGGGGCCGTTCGACCATCCGCAGCAGGACATGTGTCCTCGTGTCCACCCGACGATGGTTCGTCACACGTGTGCGGCGGCCCTATCATTCCCCGCATGATGGAACCCAATGCCTCGGAGCGGACCGCTCCCGGGATCGTCGCCTGGTCCGACGCGGCACAGGACGCCATGGCCGGCGACCTAGTGACCGCCCTCGCCTATGGCACCCCGGCCGGCGGCTGCGTGGTCATCCCGGTCTCGCCGACCGGTCTCGTCGACCGGGACGCCGGTTCGATAGGTGTGACCACCTCGTTGGCCTTCAACGGCAAGCTTTTCCACATCCTGCGGGACTCCCGTGTCGCCATGGCCTACCACACGCGGGAGCACGGCTTCGGGAAGGCAGGGGACTTCGTCCTCGCGCAGGGTGTCGCCGCTGTGCCGCTGAGTCCGTCGCCCGACGTCCTCGACACTCTCGCGCCGCGCATCGAACACTTCCTGGGCGCCATGCCCCGGGGACGTTTCTGGGACTGGGTTCTGCGGGACTACCTCGACAACCGGATCGTCATCGACATCGCCGTACGGCGGGTTGTCTCCTGGTCCGACGAGCAGGGGCGCGGCGAGCGGGCCGTCTCCGGCGCGGTCTGGCCGGACTCTCCGGAGGTGCAGTCGGCACCCGCCAACGGCACGGGCCCCCGCGTGGCGTCCGGAAAGCTGCACGGCCAGGTGGGCAAGCTGCCGCACCAACTGGTCGGCTACCAGGGCGCGGACGGCTATCCGGTGGTCGTGCCGGTCCGCGTCACCGGGCATGACGAACGCGGGCTGCTGCTTGAGGCCGCCCCCGGCCTGCTGCCCGAGGGCACCCGCCGGGCCGGTCTGACCGCGCACTCCTTCGGCCCGCAGGCCGTCGGACTGGCCAACCGTGTCTGCACCGGTTGGCTGGAGGTGTCCGGGCCCGAGATCGTGTACGCCCCGCACACGTCGTCCGGTTTCGCCGCGCCCCCGGTCAAGAGCGTCCAGTTGTTCTTCAACGGCATGTTCGCCAAGAGGGGCTGGCGGGCGGCCCGACGCGAGAACACACTGGCAAAGTTGGCGGACCTGAAGGAGAAACACCTCGCGGACGGGCCGGCCCGCTGATTCGACAGGCGGGTCTGTCGCACCGGTATCTGGTTGGTTGCGGGTCCCGGCTGTGAGTAGTTCCGGGCGGGGACCGCGAGCCCGCCCGGAGCCGCCGCTGGCTGGTCCGGTGTCCGGTTTCGCGACTGGCGACCCGTCACAGCGACCGGCGACCTGTAGCCGGAATGGGCATGAACACATATGCCGATGTGTCGGTGGCGTGCGCCGTACTCAGGGTGTGGCCCGGTCCCGTCATCCGAATCACTGATTCGTGTAAATGGTATCGTCGATCCGTGGTCGAAACGGAGACGGCACCAGCACAGGCGGGCCCCACGCTGCGGCAGAAGATCGTGCTGGCAGCCGCGAGCCTGCTGGAGGAAGGGGGCCTGGACGCCGTGTCGACCCGTGCTGTCGCAGCCCGGGCCGGCGTACCGACGCCGTCGATCTTCCGGCTCTTCGGTGACAAGGACGGACTCCTCGAAGCGGTGGCCGAGCACGGCTTCCGGCGCTACCTGGAGGTCAAGTCCGCGCTGTTCACCGGCGACGACCCGGTGCAGGCACTCAGGGACGCGTGGGACCTCCACATCAGCTTCGGCCTCGAGCACCCCGCGTACTACTCGCTCGTCTACGGCCAGGTCCGCCCCGGCCGCATCCCCCAGGCCGGCCGGCGGGCCGCGGACGACCTGCGCCGCCTGATCACCAAGGTCGCCGCCGCCGGGCGGCTGCGGATGAGCGTCGAGCGGGCGACCGAGGTCATGCACTCCACTGGAGTGGGGACGATCCTCACCCTGATCAGCCACCCTGAACCGGCCCGCGATCTGCGCAACGCCCGTGAGGCCCGGGACATGGTGATCAACACCCTCACGATCCCGCTCCCGGAGACAGCCCCGGCCGCCGCCTCGGGCACGTCGGTGGCGAGCAGCGCGATGGCTCTGCTCGCCGCCCTGGGCCCGGACGGGACCGTGCCCCTCAGCACCGGCGAACGAATCCTCCTCCGAGAATGGCTCAATCGACTGGCGGACGGGCCTGACAGGGACGGCTGACCGTCCGGCAGCGGGCGCTGACCCTGCTGGGCCTCGGTGTCGGCATGGCGCTCCGGAACCTGGTGCTGTGCACCGAGAACCAGGTCTCCCCGAGCGACCTGGGCGCCGCGTCTTCCACACCAACCTTCTTCCGGTTCCTCGGCGGCGCGGCGGTATCTCGGGCCTCCGCTCCGTCCTCACCACCCGGATCGGCCACTACGCCCGCGAGACCATCACCGTGCTCGGTCCGAGCGACTGGGCGGTGGCCCCGGAGACCTCCGGCAGCGGCGAAACTCCCTCCCCGACCTGGCGACCCTGCCCACCCTCGTGCGCACCTGCCTTGAGAGCGCCTGCTGCGACGCCGACGGCGACATCTTCATGCACGTCGCCTCGGTCACCCCGGTCGTCTTCCTGACGCCCGGGACCCCGTCCTGGTCGTGGACCGCGGCCCGATCAGCGCCGTTGAGGACGCGTCCGTGCCGCAGAGCGCGATCACCCTGGCCACCCTGAAGGGGCACGAGCTGACCGGACCGCGGCGCCGGTGCCGTTCTCGCCCGGGAACAGCACCGTCATCGGTCGTGGAACCACGAACCGGGGAAGGACGGTTCCCCCGTCGGCCGGAACGATCACTCTGCTGGGGTCGTTCCTACACTGGGCTCATGACGTCCCGCACTTACCGTTCGACCGTGCGTGACCGCGCAGCCGCGGCGACTCGGACGGCCATCCTGGACACCGCCGAGGCACTGTTCGCGGAGCACGGGTATGCCCGGATCACCATCAAACGTATTGCCGAGGAGGCGGACGTCGCCCAGGGCACCGTCTACGCGGCCTTCGGCAGCAAGCCGGCGCTGGTCACCGCGCTGACCGAGCGCGCTGCCGATGACTCCGGCATCGGCGAGGTCCTGACGGCCATTGAGGCCGCCGCGACCGGTGACGAGGTGGTGCGGCTGGTGGTGCGCAGCATCAACGACCTGGTGCGCCGACGCAGGCACACCATGACCGCGCTCTTCGACGCCGCGACGGTGGACCAGGGTGTGGCCGCCCTGCTGGACCGGATCCGGCAACTGGAGCGGGAGCGCTTCGGGCTGGTGGCCGCCCGTCTGGAACAGCTTGGCGCCCTGCGCCCGGGTGTCACCGCGGGGAATACCGTCCGGGTTCTGGAGTACTTCGTGACGCCGCCGTCCTGGTTCAGGATGCTGGAGATCGGCTGGGACTGGGAGGAAGCATGTGTCTTTCTCACGGATGCCGTGTGTGCCGCCGTGCTGCTCAAGGTGTGACGAGATTTGATGAAGTGTTACTTCATCCAAAGCCCTACACTGCCCCCATGCGTATCCTTTTCTCCGGCACTCCGGCCCACGGTCACCTGATGCCGTTGCTCCCTCTCGCCCGTGCGTTCCGGGACCGCGGTGACGACGTGGCCGTGCTCACCTCGGCCGCCTTCGGGCCCATGCTCGACGCGGAGCGCCTGACGCTGCTGGCCGTCGGGCCCGAGATGCCGGAACTACTCGCGGAGGGCGCCCGCAGGGCCGACGCGCCCGATCCGACCGCGCCCGACCCGGCCGTCGCCGCCGAGGTGTTCGCCGGGGCGCGCATCGCCCTCACCGCGGACGAGGCGATCGCCGCGGCGCGTGAGTTCCGGCCCGACGTGATCGTCGCCGAGGCCACCGACTACGTGGGCCCGTTCGTCGCCTCCGTACTCGAAGTCCCCTACGCCAAGCATGCGTTCGGGCCTCTCATACCCGCAGAGTTCACCGATGTCTTCGACGCGGTCGCCGAGCGTGCTTACAAGGAGCGCGGTCTGGCCGTGCCCACCCCCGCCTGGTACGTGGACCCGTGCCCCGAGATCCTCCAGGGACCCGGCTGGCAGCCTCCGCAGGGCCATCTGCGGCTGCGGGCCGAGGCCTACCGCGGTCCCGGCACGACGGACGGGACCGCCCCCGCGTCGTCCCTCGCCGTGCGCGCCCGACCCAAGGTGCTCCTCTCCTTCGGCACCCACTTCGGACAGCCGGCCCTGCTGCGCCCGATCGTCGAGGCCCTCGCGCCGACGGCCGACCTCGTCGTCACCCTCGGCCTGACCGCGACGGCAGCGGACTACGGCGACGGGCTCGACCACGTCGAGTTCGTCGGGTTCACACCGCTCGCCGAACTGCTCGACGGCATCGACCTCGTCGTCACCCACGGCGGCGCAGGCACGACGCTGGGAACCCTCGCCCGGGCGCTGCCCATGGTGGTCGTCCCACAGGGCGCCGACCAGTTCCTCCAGGCCGGAGCCGTCGCGGGCGCGCGCCTCGGCGTTGCGGTGATGCCACCGGCCGGTCCCCAGGCCGTGGCGGAGGCCGTGACCCAGGTGCTCGGCGACATCGCGTTCCGCAACAACGCCCGCCGCGCCGCCGGCCAGATCGCCGCGATGCCCTCCGCCCGCGAGGTGGCGGACCAGCTGACCGCCGCGCTGGCCTGACACCCGCACGGCACACATGTGGCGGGCGTCGGACCCGGCGGAAGCCATCGGGAGTTCCGCCCGGTTGCCACTCGGCATGGCAAGATATGTGTCAGAACCGGTGTGTTCGCCGCGGTCACAGCACCGCGGGCGCCCACCGGCACATCGCGTGCCCCGCCCGGAGGAGACCATGTCCACGCCCGACCGCACCCCCGGTGACCCGCTGCCGAGCCACCGGGCCGTCGAGAACCTGATCGCCCGGTACGCGGAGCTGGTGGATGACGGGGACTTCGCGGGACTCGGCGCCCTTCTCGCCGACGCCACCTTCACGGGCAGCGGCGAGCCGGTGAGCGGCCGCGACGCGATCGAGAAGATGTTCCACGACACGCTGATCGTGTACGCCGACGGCACGCCACGAACCCAGCACGTCACCACCAACATCGCCGTCGAGGTCGACGAACAGGCGGGCACCGCGGTCTCGCGTGCCTATGTCACCGTCCTCCAGGCTCTGCCCGACCTGCCACTGGGGCCCATCGCCGGCGGCCGGTACCACGACCGCTTCGAGCGTCGTGACGGACAGTGGCGCTTCGTGGAACGCCGCGTCCGCATCAACCTGATCGGCGACGTGAGCCGTCATCTGCGTGCCGCACAGGCCTAGCTAGCCTCCGCCGGGGGCGCCGGCCCGAGTGCCGACCGGCGCGGTTCGTGAGGTGGCGGAACGCCCGACCCGCCGAACCATCACATCCCCTGGGCCAGGTGTGAATCATGCGGTGACTCCCGGAGCCGTAGCGCGAACGATTCGTGACTGGGCGCCCCCGTGATACACATGTCAAATCAAGTGGGTTCACAAACACATGTCGGCCGGTACGGCCCGGCACACCATCGATCGCGAACAGTGCGGTGGGTTTCTCACGCGGAGCCGGGCATGCAGGCGTCGGGCTGCGCGGCACCAGAGCGGGAAAGAAGCTGATGCACCATGAAGGACGGTAGGACCGTCTGGCTCCCCTTTCACCGTGACCGGATACCCGGGCTGCCCGACGGGTTCTCCTACTCCCACTGGGACGGCTCGGGCCCGCTGCCAGGCGACCCCGCAGACGTCCGTTTCCTCATTGCCCCGCCCAGGCCTGGCGCGGAACGGGTCCTGCGCCCCGTATTGCCGTTCATGCCCGACCTGGACGTGCTCCAGCTGCTCAGTTCCGGCTACGCCCACATGACGCCGCTGCTGGGCGACCTGCCCGCCGGATGCCGACTGGCCACCGGCCGCGGAGTGCACCGCGAGGCCACCGCCGAACTCGCGGTCACCCTGCTGCTGGCGCTGTGCCGGGGGCTGGACCAGTTCGCCGCTCACCAGGCCGAGGGGACCTGGCGGCCCGAGTTCCGGTCCTCGCTGCTGGGCAAGCGCGTCCTGGTCGTCGGCTACGGCGCGGTCGGCGCGGCCGTCGCCGCCCGGCTCAGCGCGTTCCGGTGCGAGCCGGTCCTGGTCGCCCGGACGGCGCGCACCACACCGGCCGGGCGGGTGCACGGCGTGGAGGACCTGCACGCGTTGCTGCCCACGGCGGACGCCGTGGTGGTGTGCGCCCCACTGACCGGCCGGACCCGCGGCATGTTCGGCGCGGACGCGCTGGACCTGCTGAAGGACGGCACGCTGCTGGTGAACGTCGCTCGTGGAGAACTCGTGGACACCTCGGCGCTGGTCCGTCAGGTACGGGCGGGGCGGCTGCGGGTCGGCCTCGACGTCACCGACCCGGAGCCGCTGCCGGCCGACCACCCCCTGTGGCAGCTGCCCGGCGCACTGATCACACCGCACGTGGCAGCCTTCACCGACACGTTCTCCACGATGAACACGGACTTCGTCGCCCGGCAGCTGCACCGCTACGCGCGGGGAGCAGACCTGGAGAACGTCGTGCTGACCTCCCCCGGCGCCGAAGCCGGCGAACGAGCCGCCTGACCATGACACCACCGACGCACGCGCACTTTCTACGGCTGCTCGGACCCGACACCCCTCTCGCGAAGGTGTTCGCGTTCTTCGAGACCGACGGCCACGCGGACCCGGCCGCAGCCTGGCAGGCCTTCACCGGTACCTGGAACTGGGCGGCGGCGCTCACCACCGCCGTATCCCGGGCGGGCGTCCCGGGCCCGGTGGCGCGCCCGGTCCCCGGCGGCCACGCGCTCTCGGGACAGTGGTGGTGGAGTGCGTGCGCAGCCATGTGCACGCCCTGGGGCAGTGCCGCAAGGTGCTGCGGGAGGGCGGCTGGCGCACCCTCGTCAGCGACGACACCGCAGGGGCGGCGCGCGAGGTGGCGGAGCTGGGTGACCCGCGGCACGCGGCCCTCGCCCCGCCCGCCGCCACACTCTACGGCCTGGAGATGTTGCGGCCCGAGGTCGAGGACGATCCGGACAACACCACCAGGTTCGTGGTCCTGTCCCGGGACGCCATGTCCGCCCCCGAACAGTGCGAGCCGACCATGACGAGCGTGTTCTTCAGTGTGCGCAACATCCCGAGCGCGCTGTACAAGACGCTCGGCGGGTTCGCGACCAGCGGGGTCAACCTTACGAAGATCGAGAGCTACCAGATGGGCGCCGGGCTCAACGCCAGCCGCTTCTACGTCGAGATAGAGGGCCACCCCGACGACCCCCGCGTCGCTCTCGCCCTGAACGAACTGGCCTTCTTCTCCACCGAGGTGCGCGTGCTGGGTGTGTACCCCGCACATCCGTACCGGCTGAAGGGCTGACCGCCTGTGCTCCGGCACCCGAGACAGGGGTGTGCGGAGCGGTCCGGAAAGGGCGGACCCCTTCCGGCACCACGCCGCCCGCGCCCGCGGCACGTGTGCGCGCTGGCCGACACACCTGTCGACCCTGGTGGAACACCGGTCCGGGCGGCCTTCTAGGGTGTGAGTATGACCCAGCACCGCAAGGGCCTCGTGCTCGACTTCGGTGGTGTGCTGACGACACCCCTACTCCCTGCTGCACTCGCCTTCGAGAAGCGCGCCGGACTGCCCGAGGGGGCGTTGCTCACCGGCATCTACCTGAACCCCGAGGGCATCCGGCTCACCGAGGAACTGGAGCGCGGCGCGCTCACCCAGACGCAGTGGAACGAGGCAGCCGGACGGCTCGTCGGCGTCGAGCCCGAGGGACTGATGGGACGTGTCTTCGCCGACCTGCGTCCCGAGCCCTCCGTGATCGCCGCGGCCGCCACCGCGCGCCGGGCCGGGATCAGGGTGGGCATCGTCTCCAACACCGTCGGCATGGAGCCGTGGAACCTGTACGACGGCTACGACATCCACCGTCGCTACGACGCCGTCGTGCTGTCGGGGGAGCACGGGACGCGTAAGCCCGAACCGGAGATCTTCCGCCTCGTGCTGCGTGAACTCGGCCTGACCGCCGAGGAGTGCGTGTTCGTGGACGACACCGAGCAGTACCTGGCGCCCGCCGCGGACCTGGGATTCGCCACCGTGCACGCGATCAACCCCGCCCGGACGGTCGCCGCCCTGGAGACGCTGCTGGGCATCCCGCTCACCGGCACGGACCCAGACCGGGTCACTCTGTGAGGACACCCATGAAACTGGGTCTGGCCCTCCGACCTTCGGTCCCGACGCGACACCCGAAGGCATCCTCCGGATCTGCCGCACCGCGCAGGACGCCGGATACGACTCCCTGTGGACGGATCTACGAGAACCACATGGATCCCCTGGTGGCGCTGACCTTCGCCGCGTCCCACACGACCCGCGTGAGGCTGGGCACCAGCACGCTGAACGGCCTGTGGCAGTCGCCGATCATGCCGGCCCGTTCGCTGACCCCCCTCGACGTCCTCAGCGAGGGGCGGCCGGTCGCCGGCCTGGGCCTGGGCTGGATGCCCGACGAGTACACCGCGGTCTCGGTGCCCTGGAAGGGGCGCGGCGCGCGGTTGGACGAGACCCTGTACATCCTGGAGAAGTACTGGACCAGTGACGTCTTCTCGCACCGGGGACCGCTGTTCACCATTCCGGAGACCGTGGTGGGTCTCAAGGCGCACCAGCGGCCCGCACCGCAGGTGCTGCTGGCCGCGTTCACGCCGGAGGCCTACGGCGGATCGGACGGCGGCTGGACGGCTGGCTGCCCGTGGCGATGCCGTTGCCCCATTTGATGGGCATGTGGGACGTCATCCAGAAGGCGGTGGTCGAGGCGGAGCGCGACCCGGCCGCCCTGCGGATGGCGCTGCGCGTCAACCCGCAGCTGACCGGGAGCAGGACCGACCCCGACCGGATGCCCGGGGCGGGCACGCTCGACCGGTACATCGACTACGCGCGTGCCGCCGCCGAGGCGGGTGTGCATGAACTGTTCATGGACTTCGGCCAGACGCACGCCCCCCTCGCCGAACGCGTCGACCTGGCCGGTCGTTTTATGGAGGGAGTCCGCCGCGGCTGATGGTCACCGAGGTGTCGACCGCGGCCCCGTCGTCGTAGCGGAAAAGAGGGTCGGCCGGCGGTGCCGATCGCGCGGGTGGGATGTCCGCTACGGGGCGTCGGGTGCCGAGGCGTTCTCCGAGAGTCTCTTCAACTGGGCCAGCCACAGGGCGTTGAGGCGCTGCGTCCACAAGGGGGTCAGCGCGTCGATGGAGCGGGCGACGGGACCGCGGACCACGTTCTCGGTCACCACGTGGGTGCCGTCCGCGAGCGGGGTGAGCAACCAGGCCTGGTACAACTGCACACCCGTGCCGATGCCCGACCAGCCGAGCCGGGTGTGCGGCACGCGTTCGCCGAGACTGATCTCGAAGCGATGCCCGTGGAACCACAAGTCGAAGGTGTGCTCGACCCTCCCGGGGCCCACCTCGGTCACACCCGGCACCCAGTCCGGCCACCGGGCCACATCCGCGAGCAGGGCGAAGGTCGTGCTGGGCGGCGCGTGCACGACCGCCTGGGCCTGACAGAAACCGTGAGCTTGGTCAGGCGAGAAACCCGACGGCCAGTGGATGTCCGGATGACTGCCGGAGGCGCCGAACATCACGTTCCCCTCTCGTGTGCCGGGTGGCACCCCACGCGGCCACTCCCGTCGTCCACAGTGCGCGCAAGCCCGGGACCCGACATACGTCGAATGACTGAGCGGCGTCGAAGCCGTCGCCCTGTCCGCCGAGATCAGTCCGCGGTCAGCCGGCGTCGTGCCCGTCGAGCCGCGAGAGCGCGTCCCGCAGCGCGGCGCGCGAAGTGATGCCCAGCTTGGGATAGATCTGGTAGAGATGCGTGCCGATGGTCCGGTGGGACAGGAACAGCCGTTCGGCGATCTGCTTGTTGGTCAGTCCGGTCGCCGCGAGCGTGGCGATCTGCAGCTCCTGGGCCGTCAGCGCCACGGTCCCGGGGTGGGCGGCGGCGGGCGCCGACTGGCCGCTGGCCCGGAGCTCGGCCGTGGCGCGCGTCACCCAGGGCTTGGCCCCCAGCCGCTGGAACACCTCCAGCGCCAGAGTCAGCTGCTCCCGGGCCTCCGCCGTGGCCCGCAGCCGCCGCAGCCGTTCGCCGTGGAAGAGCCGCACCCGCGCTACGTCGAAGGGCCGCCGCTCGGGGCCCGGCAGGGACAGCGCCCGCTCAAAGACCGGAACGGCCGCCTCGCCGGGCGTGGTCAGCGCCTCGCAGGCCAGCACCAGCAGTTCCAGCCGGGGCGAGAGCCCGGCCATCTCGGACTCGCGCACGGCGGTGGCGTGGGCCGCGGCTTCCTTGTCCCGGCCGGTCCGGACGGCCGCCTCGACCAGATCCATCGTGCCCCACATGGCGATCGGGACGTAGGGGGCAACGGTTCCCGGCGTGCTGAGCGCGCTGCCGTGCCGGTAGGCGGTCTCGAAGTCGCCGCTGCCGAGGGCGGCCAGCGTCCGGGCGTGGCAGGCGAAGAAGCGTGCGCCGTGGGTCCCGCGCGGGGTCGCCCAGCGGACGATCTCCTCGGTCAGCGCGGCGCTGGTCTCCTCATCGCCCCGCACACCGGCCACGGCCGCCTGGATGTACTGGAAGTACCAGGCGAAGAACCGGTAGTCGTGGTCCACGCACAGCCTGAGCCCCTCGGCCGCCAGCTCGGCGGCGTCGTCCCACCGGCCCAGGTGGAAGTAGTCCAGGCCGAGGTGCATCAGCGCGCCCAGATGCCGGCGGACGGGTGCGGTGCCCGCGCGGCCCTGCTCGACCAGCCGACGGGTGGCCCACCGGAAGTCCCCGAGCCGGTCCGGGAAGACAGCGGCGGTGCCGACGCGCACCACCTGGGTGGGGTCGTCGCCCAGGGCGTCGATCAGCTTCGTCAGCCGCGGCAGAGCCCCGGGACCGGTGCGGGCCGGGTCGCCGAAGGTCTTGATGATCACCCAGAGCAGTTCGGGCGGTTCGGGGGTGAGCCGGTCCACGAACGCGATCAGCGGCCGCCACAGCTTCGCGTCGCCGCCGTACCAGCACAGCAGCACCAGCAGATGCAGCGCCTCGATGAGAGCCGCGTCCGAGGCGTCGTAGCCGTGCTGCCCGGCCTCGATCGCCCCGACCAGGAGCCGGTAGGCGGTGTCGATGTCGCCGTCCCTGTTGATCAGCAGGAACGCGGACGCGGCCGCCGCGTGCAGCGACTCGTGCCCAGTGGCGGGGTGGACCATGCGGGCACCGGCGAGCAGCCGTGTGGCGTCCTCCAGCTCGCCGGTGGAGTCCACGCCCACGTAGGCCGCCTCGGCCAGTCGGCGGCTCTCGTCGGCCGCCGCGGGACTGAGCCCCGCGGCCCGGGTGAGCGCAGCCACTGCGCCGAGGGCGTCGCCGCGCCGCAGTCGGCGTCGCGCGGCTTCCTCCAGCAGTGCGGCGACGGTTTCGTCGGGGCCCGCGGCGGCCTCGCCGAGGTGCCAGGCCTGGCGCTCCAACTGGTCGCCGAGCACGCCGGCGAGTGCCTGGTGGGCCCTTCGGCGCTCCGAGGCGGTCGCCAGATCCACCACCGCGGAACCGATCAGCGGATGCCGGAAGAGCAGCCGCCGGTTGTCGGCGGAGACCGTCACCAGCCGGTTCTGCTCAGCCGGGACCAGGTCGTCCACGGAGGCACGGCCGTCCGTCGCGGCCTCGACGGCGGCCAGGTCGCCGGTCCCGTCGAGGGCGGCGATCAGCAGCATCTCCCGGCTGGGGCCGGGCAGTCCTGCCACCCGCGAGGCGAACATGGCCTGGAGCCGTTCGCTCAGGGGCAGCACGGCGGGCACCGCCGCCAGGGTCGTGCGCTGTTCGCTGGACAGCGCCATCGGCAGCTCCACCAGGGCGAGCGGGTTGCCGCGCGCCTCGGCCACGATGCGGCGCCGTACGGCGGGGGAGACGTCGGGGTGCGCGAGGGAGACCAACTCGGCCGAGGAGGTGTCGTCCAGCGGCTCCAGTCGGCGCGTGGTCAGGCCACTGGGCTCGAAGAAGCTGTCGGAGCCCGCGCGGGAGGCGCCGAGGAAGCCGATCCGGCTGCCGATGAGCCGCCGGGCCACGAAACCGAGAACGGCGTTGGTCGCCCGGTCCAGCCACGGTAGGTCGTCGACCACGATCAGCAGCGGGGTACGGACGGAGGTCAGCCGTAGCAGCAGCAGCGCCGCGGTGGAGGTGAGCAGGCGGTCGGGCGCCGGCCCGCTTCCGATGCCGACCGCAACCCGCAGGGCGTCGCGGTGCACGTCGTCCAGGATGTCGAAGTCGTCGAAGAGCGGGACGAGCAGTTGGTTGAGTCCGGCGTAGCTGATGTCGGCCTCGAACTGCACGCCAGCAGCGCGTAGGACCCGTACGCCGTCGCGCGCGGCGCCAGTCGCCACGGCATCGAGTACGGCGGTCTTACCCACGCCGGCTTCGCCGGAGAGCAGCAGGGCCGCTCCCTGGACCTCGGAGTTGCCGAAGAAGGAGTCGATGAACGCGAGGTCCCTGTCCCGTCCGACAAGCCCTGTGGACGGCAGGCGGACGGCCGAGTCCAGGTCGTTCATCGGGCTGCCTCCAACGGCCGGAACATGGCGGCCGGCCCGGTGCCGACCCGACCGGGCCGGCACCGGGTCCCGTCCGCCGCTGCGATCACTGGATTCTAGAGGACGTCCGGATTTCGCCCTTCTTGCGTTCCCGGCCGCGCTCGGTGGGAGCCCGGCTCGGCCCGGCCAGCCCCGGCGCTGAGCGGGTTTCGCCGGCTCCCGGCCGGACTGCCGTCCGGCCGGGAGAGGATTCCGGCCACCCGCGCCGCGAGCGGGGCCGGATGCGGCCGGATCAGGAACGGCGCAGCAGATCGGCGGCCCGCTCGGCGATGGCGTACACGGTGGCGTTGGTGTTGTTGGAGGGGATGGCGGGGATGACGGAGCCGTCGGCGACACGCAGGCCGTCCAGTCCGTGCACCCGCAGTTCGGAGTCGACGACGGACATCTCGTCCTCGCCCATGAGGCAGGTGCCCACAGGGTGGCAGTAGGAGCCGAAGTACCGGCGGGCGTGCTCGGCCAGCGACTTCTCGTCCACCGCGGAGAGCCCGGGGCTGATCTCCTCGATCCCCCATTCGGCGAGCGCGCTGGACCAGGCGATCCGGCGGGCCGTGGTGATGCCGGACAGCACCGCGCGTACGTCCTCCTCCGCGGTGAAGTACCGGGGATCGATCACCGGCGGCGCGTACGGGTCGGCCGAGCCGATCCGGAGGGAGCCGCGGCTGACCGGACGCATCGGCGAGATGCCGATGGTGAAGCCGTTTTGCACGGGGGCGACCGCGTTGGGCAGCGGGATGTCGATGAAGATGATCTGTACGTCCGGCCCGTCCGTGTCCGGAGTGCTGCGCAGGAGCCCGAGGATCTCGCCGTGGTTGTTGCGCGGTGTGGGCACCGGGCGCTGGACCTGGTAGACGAGGTTGGCGCGCGGGTGGTCGTGCAGGTTGCGGCCCACGCCGGGCAGCCGGTGGAAGACGTCGACCCCGGCAGCCCCCAGGTCGTCCTCGGAGCCGATCCCGGAACGCTGGAGGATCGACGCGGATCCGATGGTCCCCGCCGTGAGGACCACCTCCGTCGCCGCCCTCGCGGTCTGGGTCCGGCCGTCGATGCCGTACTCCACGCCCACGCAGCGCGTGCCCTCGAAGATCAGCCGGTGGGCGGTCGCCCCGGTGACCACGTCGAGGTTGGGGCGGTCGAGGGCGGGGGCGAGGTAGGCGTCGGCCGCGCTCTGGCGGCGTCCGGCGACGACGTTGAGGTCGACCGGGGCGAAGCCCTCCTCCAGGCCGCCGCTGATGTCGACGGCCCGGCGGTGCCCGGTCTCGACCGCGCCGTCGAGGCAGGCGAGCAGGACCTCGTTGGGCTGGGCGGCCGGGCCGACGGTGAGCGGTCCTGCGGTGCCGCGGCCGGGGGCGCCGCTGGTGGCGGTCTCGGTGCGCTGGAAGTAGGGGAGCAGGTCGTCGTAGGTCCAGCCCTTGGCGCCGTGGACGCTCCAGGCGTCGTAGCTGGTGCGGTGGCCGCGGGCGAAGACCATGGCGTTGATGGCGGACGAGCCGCCCAGGCCCTTGCCGCGGGGGAGCGGCACCGGGGCGCCGGAGGCCTCCTGGACCACGGTCCTGTCACCCCAGCCGGCTTCCGAGGCCGCGAGCGAGGGCCAGGCCGGCGGGTAGGCCACGGCTTCCGGCAGCGTGGCCGAACCGGCCTCCAGCAGCAGCACGCGGGTGGTGCCGTCCTCGGTGAGACGCGCGGCGAGCACACAGCCGGCCGAGCCGCCACCGACGATGACGATGTCGTGGTCGGGATGCTGAGAAGACATAGTGATCCGTTCTTCGTGTTCCAAGGTGAATCATCGGTTCGGAATCAACCGTATCAACGATTCGAGTAGCACACGTGTGTGTGATACCTATCTTCATGAAAGACGGAATGGCTGATTCAAGAAACATGTGACGTTCGACATGTCGATGTGAACGTGGGCGGCGTCCGTCTCGTGTCAGTGACGTCAGGTTTCGGCGCCGTGTGCGAGTGAGGTTGTGATCAGGATGAGTGCGAACGTACCCAACGTGACAGGTGTGAACCTGCGGCCGGAGGACATCGCCGTGTTGCGGCACGCCGTGCAGGGACCCGTCCTGGAGCCGGGAGCGGCGGGCTACGCGGCGGAGTGCGCCACGTTCAACCTGGTCTGCGGACTGCGCCCGGCTGTCGTGGTCGGCGCGGCTCGCCAGGAGGACGTCCGCGAGGCGGTCAGGTTCGCCGCGGCCCACGGGCTGCCGGTCGCGGTGAAGTCCGCTGCCCACCAGGTGGTGTCCGGGGCCGAGGACGGGTTGCTGATCACGACTCAGCGGATGAAGGGCATATCCGTCGACGCGCAGAATCGCACCGTGCGGGTCGAGGCGGGCGTGCGCTGGAGCGAGGTGCTGCCGCGCGCGGCGGAGTTCGGCCTCGCCCCGGTGGCCGGCTCCGCGCCGGAGGTCGGCGTCGTCGGCTACACACTGGGCGGCGGGCAGAGCCCCCTGCTGGGCCGTACCCACGGCTACGCCGCCGACCACGTCCGGTGGCTGGACGTGGTCATGGCGGACGGTGAACCGCGCCGGGTGACGCCGCATGGCGACCCGGACCTGTTCTGGGCGCTGCTCGGCTGCAAGGGCAACTTCGCCGTGGTGACCGGCATGGAGTTCGCGGTGTTCCCGGTCTCGCGCTTCTACGGCGGCGGCGTCTACTTCGCCGGTGAGCACCTGGAGCGGGTGCTGGACGCCTGGCGCGCGTGGCTGCCGACGGTGGGGGAGGACACGACCTCGTCCCTGGGCATCCAGCGGCTGCCCGACATACCCGCGCTGCCCGAGCCGCTGCGCGGTGCCTTCGTCGTCCACCTGCGGGTCGGTCACCTCGGGTCGGCGGCAGACGGCGCCGAACTCGTTGCCCCGCTGCGGGCCGCCGCACCGGCCCTGCTCGACCTGGTAGGGGAGAAGCCCTTCACCGCCATCGGGGAGATCCACATGGACCCGGTCGACCCGATGCCCTACTTCGACCGCAGCGTCTGCCTGGAGGAGTTCTCCGCGAAGACGGCCCGCACGCTGGTGGAGTTGACCGGCGCCGACTCGGGCTGCACCCTGGCGAACGTCGAGATCCGGGCACTCGGCGGCGCTCTCGACCGGGCACCCGAGTTCCCCAACTCCGTCTCCAGCCGGGGACTTCCGTACGTCGTCTTCGCGTTCGCGGCGGGCGACCCGGCCGACGCCGAACGGCTCAGGACCGGGCTGGACCGGGTCGTGGACGGACTGATGCCCTGGGCGGCCGGGCGGGGCATGGCGAACTTCCTCTCACCCGACGAGGCGACCGACGCCGCGGGTATGCGCGCCGTGTACGGCCCGCAAGCCTACGACCGGCTCGCCGAGGTGAAGAGGCGTCACGACCCGGACAACGTCTTCCGCTTCAACCACAACGTCATGCCCGCCTGATCCCGCTCCTGGAGACACATGTGCCCGGGAGCTCGGCTTCGAACTGCCGTGACTGTCCGTCGCGGGCCACACACCCCTGCGGACAGCGCCGTCGAATGACTGATGCGCGCAGTTTGTCCGGTGGTGGAGGCTGGCAGCGGCCGACACCCGGAACCACGCACACGCACACCGGGGACGCCACTTCGCGGGTGCTGGTAAGGGCCCCGGACGACGGTACGTCCGACATGGAGAAGAGGAACTGGCGTGACACCGGTCGAGCAGCAGCATTCGCTGACGAGCAGCAACCCGGTACTCTCCCGGCCGCAGTTCAGGCGCCGGGGCGGACAGAAGACGGTGGTCATGGATCAGGGGGCGGGGATCGTCGTCCCGTGGGGCCGGACCGGCCCAGGTCAGGACACCGATCCGCTGTACGGCGACGGTCCCGCGCCGCTGCCCCTGCTCGTCGCCGACCTGATGACGATGGACGACGTGGTGCACCGCGCGGCAGCGGGGCTCACGGCGACGGCATTGGCCGCGGCACTGTCGTGGGCCCTGCTGGCCGCCGTCCCCCTCGCCACGGGAGCGGCCTGCGGCGCCGTCGCGGGCGCCGCACTCGTCGCGGCCACGCTGCTGGTGCTCCAGTGCCGGAGGAACCGGCCCTCGCCGGCCCTGAGCCTGACGTTCGCCGCGTTCCAGGGCGTGTTCCTGGGCGTGTTCTCCGGCACGGTCGCCCACCACGCCGCCCCGGGCCTGCTCGTCCAGACCGTGCTCGGGTCCATGGCCGCCTCCGCCGGCTCCCTCCTCGCCCACAGGCTGCACTGGATCCGGGCCGGCCGTCGGTTCCGGCCCTTGGTCGGCGCCGGGCTGCTGGCCCTGAGCCACCTCGCTCTCGCGGACTGGCTCCTGCTGCCTGACCTGGGCGCCGACGGTCTGGGCCTGCGCCCTGTGGGACTCGGTGTCTTCATGGGGCTCGTGGGTGTCGTCCTCGCGACGCCCATGCTGTCCCTGCACTTCCGCAAGGTCGAAGACGCTATCGACTTCGGAGCCTCCCGGGGGCAGGCCTGGGTGGCCGCGTTCGGTGTCACCCTGACCCTGACCTGGCTCTACGTGGAGATCGTACGGCTGCTTACGCTCTTCCCCGCCGAGGACGTCTACTGAGGCGAGGGTGTGGCCACCGGGCTTTCACCACGACAGTGGACAGCATCCCGGCGCCGTACGCGACGGCGTGGCAGCGGATCATCGGTTGGCGAACGGTTCGAACTCCGCCTTTCCGAAAGGCAGGTCGGCCGTGGTGGCCGCACCGACGAACAGCGCGTTCACCGCGATCAGCACGGTGTCCCAGGGACGCAGTGCCCGGTCGGTGGGGGACAGGAACTGGGTCACCATGACGGCGGGAACAGAAGCGCCCGTGCAGGTAGTTGGTGATCTCATGATCGCCGAGGCTCAGGCCGTACAGGTACACACCGGCCGTGAACCATGTTGCCGACTTCGACCCGGCCCAGGAACTGGTTGTCCGCGACGTACGCCGGGGTTGCGGCAGCCTGCTGTGCCCGAGACGTCCCGGCATGACCGGGGGCGAGGTGTCCGGCGTCCGCGACAGAGGCGGATGACTGACCACACCGGCACAACGTCCCGGACACCCGGCGGAGTTCACCCCAAGGGGCACAACCCCCGCATGAGCACGTCGAAGAGCCTTGCGCGCCGGGCACGTTCCTCCTCGTCGCCCTCGTCCGTGCCGACCCGCCACAAGGGGCCGACCAGCAGGAGTATGTCGGTCGCGGTGGTACCCGCCGCGATGGTCCCGGCCGCCTCGTTGGCGTCCACCAGCGCCGTCAGGGCGTCCAGCAGCGGCTGATGGGCCTGACGGCACAGCTCTGTCGGTGTTCCCGTGGCTCCGTGCACGGCGCTCGCGAACTCCGGTGTGCACCTGCCGAGTTCCACGAGGCGCCCCAGCCAGGCCCGCAGAGCGAGCGACGGGCACAAGGTGCTCAGAAGGGCGGGCACGGCGGTCGTCAGCTCCTCCACCTCCTCGCCGTACACCTGGAGCACCAGGGACTCGCGGCTGGGGAAGTGGCGGTAGAGCGTGCCCTGCCCCACACCCGCTCTGCGCGCTATGGACTTCAGCGAGGTGTCGCCGGGAAGGGCGAGCACCTCAGCCGCTGCTTCGAGGATGCGCAGCCGGTTGGAGCGTGCGTCCGATCTCATCGATGTTCCGGTCTCTCCGGTCTCTACGGTGGTCATGCCGTGGGCCTGCCCTGCTGCTCCGGGCCGGGTCGATGTAACAGACACGTGTCTCACCGGGGCCGGTGTGCTGGCCCCAATGAGACACGTATTCTGGTGGAAACCTACACCGGCCCGCGAACAGAACCGGAGCCGCGCCGCACCCTACTTCAGGACGTGCGCCGCACGCGGTCCGTCGCCGTAGCCGGTCGGACGGTTCCGGCGAGGGCGGGCCGTCCGAAGGCCATCGATTCCCATGTCACATGTGATAGCCGCTCTCCCAGTCGTCCAAGATCGGCCCGCCCGGTCCGTGGAGCGGACCCTCGCGGCCCGCCTGCTGGTGGCCTGTGCCGGCGATGGACTGTTCACCCCGGTCCGGGTTCGCGAGACCCCCCTGGACGGGAGCGTCGCCCTGACCTACGTCGGAGACGGCCGTCTCGCTCGGCTCCTCGCCCAGCTGATCGAGGTGACCACGCGTCCCGCGCCGGACGCCGACGCGGCGCTCACTCGGGCGTGGAGCCTGGAGGAGCGGTTGGCACGGGAACGGGTGGGCGAGGACGAGGAGTTGTGACAGGAGGCGGTTGAACGGCTCCTCGGGCGCGGCGCTGTCCCTCAGGCGGATCGGAGCCGCGCCGAGGCGGTGGTGCAGCCCGCCTCCACGGCGGTCCGGCTATACGCCTTTTGGCGAGCTTCCGAGGCCGTATCGGTGCGTGTCGGGCTGTCCACGCCTACTGGGGCGCCCGTGGGACGGGGGCCGCCGAGGTCATCGCAGATGGTCCCCGGAGAAGGGCAGCGAGGTCAGGAACGTGTTGCGGCGGGCGTGCAGCGACGCCCACATCTCCAGGTTGAGCCACAGCGCGGTGCGGGGCTGGGCGAGGCCGGAGAGGGCGAACAGGCTGCGGACCAGGTCGGCGTGGCGGGCGGCGACCTTGACGGCGAGGATGGCATCGAGCGGGGTCCCGGCGATCACGAAGTCCCGCAGCCCGGCGTCGTGCGCCGTGGCCATCACCCGGTCGGCCAGGGCGTCCGCGGCCAGTCGACCGGCGGGCCGCGCCCCGATCCGGGGAGGTGGGCGAGCACGACGGTGTGTGTGCCGCAAGGCCGGAGACCAGTGCCTCCCAGGTGTCGGCGGCGGAGCCCCCGATGCCGGGCAGGAGGATCAGACCGGGCCCGCTGTCCAGGATGTCGTATGCCAGCATGTGGCACGTCTTCTCATACTTCTCTGGGATCACGAGAGGGGACGGCGCGCGGGTTCACCGGCTCGGCGGTCCAGGCGGTGAGGACGCGCAGGGCGTCGTGGGAAGGGGTGCCGGTCTCGGTGGTGAGGACCATGAGCCGTTGTCCGGAGCCGTCGGAGCCCGACCAGGTGTCGCAGTCGAGGGTGAGGTCACCGACCAGCGGGTGACGGTAGTGCTTGGTCCCGTACGTCGCGCTGTTGACTCGGTGTTCGGCCCACCATGTGCGGAAGTCCGCATCCTTCGCGGACAGTTCGGTGACGAGGCGGTCCAGGTCCGGGTCGGCAGGGTCGGCGGCGGCCTCCATGCGCAGCGCGGCGACGGCGTCCCGGGCGTCGTGCTCCCACTCCTGGTGCATCCCCCGGATCGCGGGGTCGGTGAACATCAGCAGCAGGTAGTTGCGCCGGTCGGCCGGGATCGCGGCGAAGTCGGTGTAGAGGGCCGCGGCGGCCGGGTTCCAGGCCAGGATGTCCAGGCGAGCGCCGAGTACGAGCGCGGGTGTCCGGGCTAGCTGGTCCAGCAGCCGACGCATGGCAGGCCGTACCTGCTGGGCCGGCCGGCGCCGGTGCGGGCGGTCGTCGGTGCGCCCGGCGAGTTCGTAGAGGTAGCTCTGTTGGTCGTCGTCCAGGCGCAGGGCGCGGACGAGGGTGGCGAGGACGGGGGCGGAGGCGCGGACGCGGCCCTGTTCGAGCCGGGTGTAGTAGTCGACGCTGATCGCGGCGAGGTGGGCGACCTCCTCGCGGCGCAGTCCGGCGACCTTGCGTGTGGTGTGGGTGCCGTGCAGACCACACTCCTCCGGATCCAGCTGGGCTCGGCGGGCCTTGAGGAACTTCCCGAGCGCACTAGGGTCGACGTGTGAGGTCATGGCGTCCATTCTCCGGCGAACCGCACACCGTGAGGTGTGCCGGGCGATGTCCGTGGCGTGCCCCGAGGGCGGCGGGAGCGGGTGTCCAGCCGCCCTCCGGGAGCGTCAGCGGACGGTGGCGTGGGCGGCCCGCTCAATCACGTCGGCCACCAAGTGGGGATGGGAGACGGCGACCGAGTGGGAGGCGGCGACCTCCGTGGTGTGGGCGTGGGCGCGCTTGGCCATGAAGCGCTGGACGGCGGCCGGGATGTTGAGGTCCTGGGTGGTGACGATGTCCCAGCTCGGGATGGTCTTCCAGGCCGCGGTGGTGGCCTTCTCGGTCAGGGCGGCCTGGGCGATGGGGCGCTGTTCCGCGGCCATCAGGGCGGCCTGGTCTGCGGGGACGTCGGCGGCGAACTGGTGGTGGAACTTGGCCTGTTGGATGTACAGGTCGGTGGCGGTGGTGCCGTCGGCCTGCTGGTAGGTGACCGGGTCGAGAGCGTCGGGGAGGGTGGAACCGGGGTACTTGTTGGTCAGCTCCAGGGCGCTCTCGCCCGGGGCGGGTAGGAAGGCCGCGACGTAGACCAGCGCCTTGACCTGGGAGTCGTTGGTGGCGGCCTCGCTGATGACGTTGCCGCCGTAGGAGTGGCCGACGAGGATCTTCGGGCCCTTGACGTGGTCGAGGACCGTGCGCAGGGCGGCTGCGTCGGAAGCGGGGCCGCGCAGCGGGTTGGCGGCGGCGACGACCGGGTAGCCGTCGGCGCGCAGGTCGGCGATGACGCCGTTCCAGCTGGAGCCGTCGGCGAAGGCGCCATGCTCCAGGACGACGGTCGGCTTGGTGTGTCTGGCCGCCTCGGCGGTGTTCGTCGCGCCGCTGGCGGTGCCGCTCAGAGCGAACGCGCCGAGGGCGAGTCCCGCCGTGAGCGTCGAGACCACACCTGTCACCAGCCGCTTGCGGCCATCCTTGATGCTCACCACGACAGACCTCTCTCACATGTGTTTACAGAAGTTCCAAAACAGGGTGGGCGACCCGACCGGACTCGCGTCACCGCCTTGACTGGTGATTAACCTGTCACGCCGTTCGTCACCTGTCAAGATGGTGACGAATGAGCGTGCGGGTGTTGGCGGGCTCCTCCCGCACATGTGCCAGGTGGGGGCCGATCGGGGTCGCTCGCCCTTCTCCGGACTCGCCATCCGGGCGTCGCCCGCGGCCCGTGCGCGTGGCTCAGATGCTCGGTGCGAATCAGCTCGGGATAGGCGGCCATCATCATGGACGGCTCACGCCCGACGCCGAAGTAGCTGGTGAACGCGATCGGTGTCGCCAGTTCCACGGTAGTTCGGTCGTGAGGGTGTTGAGGGCGGTCATGTTCCCGCCGTGCCCGTTGACGATCAGGATGCGGGAGAAACCCACCCGGATCATGGAACGGCACACGTCACGCAGCAGCGCGTGCAGGGTGGGCAGGCTGATCGTGAGGGTGCCGCCGAGCGCCATGTGGTGCTCGGAGAGCCCGACTGAGATCGATGGGGTCACCACCACCCCCGTGTTCCGCGCCGCGAGGGCGCGCAGTTCTGTGACCGTCAGACGGTTCCACAGGACTTCGCTCATCTGGGACCTCTCCTGTGAGTGGTCTGGCCGGCAGGCGGGACGCCGGCCCGGCGGCTGGGGAATCTCAGAGGCGATCGGCGTCGACCACGGCCTGCGCGAAGGTGGTGGGCGCCTCCTGCGGCAGGTTGTGGCCGATGTTCGCGATGGTCCGGTGCTGGTACGGGCCGGTGAAGTGGTCGCGGTAGGCCGCGCCGTCGCCGGCCGGGGTGAAGGGGTCGAGAGCCGCGTCGAGGGTGATGGTGGGCACGTGGATGGGGGGCTGCGCGGCGAGCTGCTTCTCGTAGCGGTCGTAGCGGCGTTCGCCTGCGATGAGTCCGATGCGCCAGCGGTAGTTGTAGAGGACGATGGCCGCGTAGTCGGGGTTCTTGAAGGCCTGGGAGGTGCGCTCGAAGGTGGCGTCGTCGAAGTTCCAGTTGGGTGAGACGAGCGTCCACACGTAGCGGCACAGCGCGATGCGCTGGTCCTCGTTCTCCATGGCCTTCTTGCCGCGGTCGCTGGCAAAATACCATTGGTACCACCAGTTGTGCTCCACGGCCGGGGCGGCGGGTTCTAGCTGCGCCTTGACGTTGGTGATCAGGTAGCCGCTGGTGGAGACGAGCGCCTTGACACGCTCCGGCCACAGGGCGGCGATGATGTCGGCGGTGCGCGAGCCCCAGTCGAATCCGGCGAGGATCGCCTTCTGGATCTTGAGGGCGTCCATGAAGGCGATGATGTCCAGCGCGATGGCGGACTGCTCGGCGTTGCGCGAGGTGTGGCCGGACAGGAAGCGGGTGCTGCCGTGGCCGCGCAGGTACGGGACGAGGACGCGGTAACCCTGGTCGGCGAGGAGCGGGGCGACGTCGACGAAGCTGTGGATGTCGTAGGGCCAGCCGTGCAGCAGGAGGACGACCGGGCCGTGCGCGGGCCCCGCCTCGGCGTAACCGATGTCCAGGACGCCGGCCTTCACGTGCTTGACCGTGCTGAACTCCGTGTGGGTGCCGGGGGTGACGGCGGGCACCACGGGAGCGGCGATGCCGCCCGGCGTGTGCGTCGCGGTCGAGGCGAAGGCACCGGCCTGGAAGCCGGACAGCGAGACCGCCGCCGCGCCGGTGCCCAGGCCGACGGCCTTGCTGAAGGTGCGCCTGTTGATCATGTGAAACCCTCTCGTGCGTTTCGGTGACCGGCCCGCGTCCGTGACATCCCCCGCGCACTTCGGCACTGTGGGGCACCGCGCGGCTCATGGGCGTGATGGCTCTCGCGCGGTACCGGTCACCTGTCAATCAGGTGGCGATGGGCGTTTCGTCGGGTGCGGACAGCGGACCCGAGGCCGCCCCGTCTCCGGGAACGGCATCGGCGATACACACTCTGGCCCGTGGGGAAACCGGACACATCAGTCATCTGACGGTCGGGAGTGAACGGCGACGGCAGGGGCGTGGGACACACGGCTTCCCGGGCCTCCGCCACAGCCCGGCTCCCGCCCCGCCTGTGCGGGTACTGGACCTGGCATGCGATGCCCTGGCGACGCCCGACGGCGAGGCTGCTGACGGCTCAGGAGAGGCAGACCGCGAACCTGGCGGCGACCGGGCTGACCAACGAGCAGATCGCCGAGCGGCTGTTCCTCTCGCACCCCACGATCGGAACGCACCTGTACCCGATCTATCCGGAACTCGGCGTCGACTCCCGTGCCGCCCTCCGTGACGCCCTGGCGCCCTCGAACTCCATCCCGGACCGGCCAGTCAGATGACGTATGCGCCCGGACCGGTCCGCCCGCACACTGGTCGGGGAACGCCCTGAGACTGTCGTACCGTCGGCACCGACGTCGGCCCACCCGAAAGTCGAACAAGCAGCACGAAAGAGAACGCGGATGTACGACACCTCGGACCACCATCCGGACATCCACTGGCCCTCCGGTTTCTCGCCCGCCGACGCCCACAGCTTCCACCGGGCGCAGGCTGTCGTGCCCGGCCCGCCGGAGCGGTCCTTCACCCTGCTCACGGACGTGGCGAACTGGCCGAACTGGGTGCCCGGCTGCGAGGAGGTCAGCACGGGCACCCTGACGCAGACCTTCGAGGTGGTCTGGGCGGGGCACCGCTTCGAGGTCTTCGTCGGGGAGCACGTGCCTCCCCGCCGGATCGGCTGGCTGGGCATCGGCGGAGGCGTGATGCTCTACCAGGCCTGGCTGCTCACGGAGACCGAGAGCGGCAGCACGGAGATCGTGGTGGAGAACGCCGTCCGCGCCGATGTCCCCCGGCCTCTCGACACCCTCTCCCGTTCCTGGGCCGAGCGCCTGAACGAACTCTGGCTGGCCCAATTGGGCAAGCTCTCGGAGCACACCACGAACCAGGATCCTGGGCTGTCGTAGGTCTCTTCACCGCCCGTCGGGTGCGCCGGAGGGGTCCGCCCGGTGCGGCAGGCCGTTCGGCCTGGCCCGGATGAGGTCGGCGCGTGCCACCCGCAGGCCGTCGAACAGGTCGGCCGACCGGGTCCAGCTCGCACGGGCCCCTTCCACCGACCCCTGCTGCAGTTGCGCGGACGCGATCTGGTCCCACACCTCGGCCTGGCCGTAGGTGTCCAGGACCGCTTCGAACAGCCGCAGCGCGCTCTCGTAGTTGCCGACGGCCGCGGCGAGATCGCCGAGGTTCTGCCGCGCCTGGCCGAGATTTGCCAGAGCCACCCCTTCGGTGCGACGGTCACCGGCCGCACGGAGCAAGGGGAGCGCCTCCTCCGCCACAGATATCGCCCCCAGATGGTCGCCCACCTCGTCGAGAACGGCTCCGAGTCCCACCAGAGCGACCGGGATCTTGTCCCGCAGGCCGTGCTCCCGGCAGAGCGCGAGCGCGTTGCGCGCGTGCCGAAGGCCTTCGTGGGGGCGCTTCTGCGAGAAACGCAGCCAGTTGAGGTTCTGCTCGGCGCGGACCCGGCGCGCCGGGGGAAGCCGGTGCATGTGCCGGATCATCATGGCCGCCGGCTCGTCCGCTTCCCCGTGGCTGCCGGTCTCCACCAGCGCGCGCACGAGGTTCGCGCTGCTCTGCACAATGGCGACGGGATCGTCGAGGGTGAGAGCGGCGTCGAGGGCGATGCGTCCCGCGGCTATCTCCTCCGTCCAGCGGCCCGTCACGACGTTGTAGCCGACCCATTCGAGCGCGAGATCGACGCGCCGGCGCAGCAGCCGGGGGTCTTCGATACGGCGCAGCGCGGCAGTGGTGGCTGCCGATTCCCGCCGGTACCAGTCCAGGGCCTCCTCACGGCCTGCCATCCGGACGTACGCCACCCCCTCGGCCGCGGGACCGGGCGGGTCGGCCTTGACCCTGGAGACGAACAGCCCCGCTGCGTAGGCGTTGTGGCGCAGGTAGTCCAGGAGACGGGTCTCGGCGGCCAGTCGGTCGTCACCGCACTGCTCGACGAGTTCCACGCCGTAGGCACGGACCAGGTCGTGCAGGACATGGTGTCCGAGGGCGTCGTGGGAGAGCAGACTCGCGGCGGTCAGCTCCCGCAGCCGCAGCCGGGCCGACGCCATGTCCACCCCGGCCAGGGAGGCGGCGGCCTCTGCGGACGCCGACGGCCCCGGATGAAGGGCCAGGAACCGGAAGAAGCGGGCCGTCTCCTCGGTCAGCGCGCGACACGACCACGAGAAGACAGCCCGGACGTCGGCGCGCGTGTCACCGGTCGACAGGACGTCGAGCCGTGCCTCCCGGAGCTCATCCAGGGCGACTCGAAGACGCATCCCGGGTGCGGCGCTCAGCTGGGCGCCGACCACAGCGACGGCCAGCGGCAGGTACCCGCACAGCCGGACCAGTTCGGCCGCCGCCCCGGGCTCGGACCGGCACCGCTCCTCACCGATGCGCGCGCCCAGCGCGGCCAGCGCGTCGCCCTCATCCCACACGTCCAGACCGACCAGGTTGGAGCCCTCGGCCGCCGCCAGTCCCGACAGCCGGTTGCGGGAGGTCACGAGGGTGAAGCAGCCCGAGGCGGTGGGCAGCAGCGGCCGGACCTGCTCCTCGTCACGGGCGTTGTCCAGCAAGACGACCAGCCGCCGGGACGCCGTCCGCCGCCGGAACAGCGCCGCACGCTCCTGCGTGTCCGCCGGCAGCTCGGCGCTGGGCACCCCCAGCGCGGTCAGGAATCCGCCGAGAGCCTCCCCCGGGTCCAGGGGCCGCCCGGTCTCCTCGAACCCGCGCAGGTTCACATACAGCTGTCCGTCCGGGTAACGGTCCGCGACCTGGTGCGCCCAGTGCACGGCGAGGGTCGTCTTGCCCACGCCGGCCATGCCCCCGATGGCCGCGATGACGGCCCGACCACCGTGCCCGGCGCCCTGCTCGGTGAGAGCGCGAACGGTCCGCACGGCCTCCTCGCGGCCACGGAAGACGGCCAGATCGGGCGGCAACTGCCGGGGCACCTTGTGCACATCGCCCGTCGCGGCCCGCACCAGCAGGTGCCGGTCCTCCTTGGTGGGCTCCAGGGCGTCCAGCAACTCGCTCAGCGTGGTCTGGCGGGGCAGGCTCCTGCCGCGCTCCATGTCGCTGATGGCCCGCACACTCACACCGGACGCTCCGGCGAGCGCCTCCAGCGTCAGCAGGGCCCGCTGCCGCGCCTCACGCAGCAGCCGGCCGAACGTTTCCTTGTCACTCATGCCGTCCCCGATGCGCATCGAGACATCTGCCGCGCTTAGTGTGTTTCTCGAACGTCGCGAAACGTAGCAGTTATGAATCGGTCGCGACAACGAGGTTGTGCGACAGATACCTGCCTCAGCCGTGAACCGGGCAGGCCGCCGCGTCGGTCTATGTATGGGGGGATGTGACCTACGAGCATGGAGGATCGGATGGGTATCTCGGGTGAAGAGGGCGAAGGGACACCGCGCGGGCACGCGCTGTCGGAAGGCTGTCCGGAGGAGATTCGGATGGGCCTGAACGTGGTGTGGAGCGTGCTCCACTCCGCCGTCCTGGCCCAGAGCTGTCTGCCGTACGCAACCGTGACTCCGCAGTTGCGGGCAACACTCCTGTCGAGGCTGGACGCCGAGGTCGGCGAAGCCGCAACGCCCTGGGCGATCTGGGCGGACAAACCCATGGCCGCCCTGTTCCTGGAAGCCGCCGCGTGGCTCGAAGGCGGGACCGCGGGGGCCGGCGATTCCCTCCGGGGGTGCTACGTGCTGGGGCCCGCCTCGTTGCCCACGACCGTCGCGGGCCGGGACGAGGACCGGATGTGCGTCAACGGCGCGATGCTCGCCTCCACGTATGACGCTGTCGACGAGCTGCTGCACCAGATGATGCAGGTCCTCTTCCCGGTGCTCACGCCGTTCGAGGAGGGCTGGGGACCCGGGAAGCACGCCCGGGTGTGGCGGCATGAGGGTGAGGTTCTCGCAGTGACCCAGTGCCTGCGACTGTCCGGCAGCCCTGCGTCCGTGTCGCGGGACGCGGCCTTCGCCGTCGACGCCCCGCCCCTCGAGACGTCGTATCTCGGCTTCTACTACCTCTCCGAGCCGGCCTTGCGGCTCCTGGGCGGCTGACGAGCACAGAGCCCGTCGTCGGGCGGTCCCCTGACCGACGCCTGCGGCGTCCGGTTCGGGCAGGGCGGCCGGTTGGGGGAACGGTCGCCGGATCCGGCCCTAGCCCGAGACGGGTTTGGAGCCGATGCCCCGGCCGATGACGGGCACCGGCAGGCCGGACGCCGTGGGGGCTGACTGCGACAGCCCGTGCCGGATGGTCAGTTCGTGCAGTTGCTGCCGGTCCCGTGCGCCGAGGGCGCCGTGGGCGTGGAGCACGGCACGCACGCACACCTCGGGCTCCAACTGGCCGAACAGCGTGTCCAGTTCGGGCCAGAGGGAATCCCACTCCCACGGAGCGGCGTCGGCCGCCCGGTGCGGCACGCCGAGGTCGAGTGCGACCGTGTCCGCTTGGGCGGGGCGGGCGGTGGCGAGGAACGGGGGCTCGGTGTCACGGGGGCCGATCCACAGCCCGGCGGGGGTCACGGCCGCCTTCCAGTACCGCCCGAGCGGCAGCGCGTCGGGCTCGGCGCCCCCGCTCAGGACCGGCGGGACCCGCCACTGGGTCACACGCGCCGGCCGGCCGCCCGGCGCGTGGACCATGGTCCGGGCGAAGGGCCGCCAGGCCGGACGGCCGGCGGAGTCGAGCAGGTACTGGTCCACGGCGGCATCGCCGGCCGCGACACCGTCAGCGAGATCCGCGTGGCTCACCACCGGCGCTCCCACCGCCTCCTGGACATCGCAGCCCAGCAGGTCCGCCACCTCCTGGGCGGCCCGGCCTATCGGGCACCCGGCCAGGGACACCAGCCGCAGCGCGTCGCGCACCTGCTCCGGGAGTGCCGCCATCACCACCGCGAGTGCGGCGGCGGGGATGTCCGGCGAGGTGAGGAGCAGGTGCGGCCGGTCGGGCTCCGGCGGTACGGCGTCCAGCCGGGCCCGGGTCGCGGGTGACATCGGGCCCACGGGCCGTATGGCGAGCCCGGCCGCCACGGGCTCGACGACGTGTCCGGCCAAGGACTGCCGGCCCATCCGCCGCATGGCTGCCTCCCAGCCCGGAACCGGCAGATGACAGCTCACCCGGCGGGCGGGAGCGCCCGGTGAGAAGTGCCACCAACCCCCGGACGCGCCCGGGGCAGAGGGGGAGAAGAGGGCTCCGTCCGCGGTCACCAGCGCGGCCCCGGCGGTGGCCAGGACGTCATACCGCCACCGTTCGCAGATCAGCCGGGCCGCCGACGGGTGTCCCTCGGACTCGTCGGCCCCCTCGGACATCACCAGCGTCAACAGGCGTACATGAGCGTCCCGGTCGGCCTCCAGGACCGGGGCCAGCAACCCGCACAGCCCTTCCGCACCGCCCGCGCCCACAGGTGCGCCGACCAGGACCACGGCCTCGTTCGGCCGGGTGGGACCGAGCCGGTCGGCGAGCCGCGTGAGCCACAGCGGTGGCCTGCTCCCCGTGTGCACCAGATGCAGGCGTTCACCGCCGGGGAAGACGGTGAGCGGGGCGGTGGCACCGGGACCGGCCTCGCCACGGTCCCGGCCGGCGCCACGTTCGATTACCGCGTCTCCCGCGGGGATGTCGGTCATACAGTCCTCACAGTTCATGATGCGACGGCCGGAGGCACGCGGGCAGCGTGAAGCGGATGCGGAGCGGCCACTGCCGCCGAGGCGAACACACATGCTCATCGGATCCCGGATGTCACACATGTGTCTGCGTTCGGCAGTCTACCCATGGCACATCGCGCCGCTCGCCGTCTCATTTCAGGTAGCAGTCGACTTTGTGTTAACCATGGGTGTCTCCACACTGGACACGCACTGCCGAGGGAGCACGAAGTGATTTCCGAGCCGGAGATGACAGAGGAATTCGGCCCCCTGGACTCCCGTGAGGTCGTGGGTGACCGCATACGGGAGGCCGGAGAGCGACGCCCTCGGCGGAGGCCGCCGTGGGTGTGGGCCCTGGGCGGGGCGGTCGCGGCATCGGCGCTCTGGACAGCGGCGGTGGGCCTGCTGGACCTGGGCGGCCACAAGCCCGACGCATTGGGCTACCGGCTCACCCGTGACCCGTGCCGCACCATGCGGCTGCCCTCGCTGGAAACCGCGATCACACCGAGAGACGCCGACTACGTGACCAGTTCGGGCCTCCTGCGGAGCCGCGCTCTCGACCAGGTCCAGTGCTCCATACCTCTCGACACGAGCGAACAGACCATGAGCGAGGACCACTGGCACAGGAACTACACCGTGGGCGTCACGGTCGCGCTGCACAAGAAGACCGACCCCGGTACCGAGTTCGAGGCGCAGAAGCGAGTGACCGACCTGGGCATCGTGCCGTCCGTCGACGTGCGGTCCCTGCCCGGTCTCGGGCACCAGGCCTTCTTTATCGTCAAGGACGCCGGCCACTGCGAACTCAGGGTCCTGGCGGGCGGGGCGGTGTTCTCGATAAGCCTTTCCATCGGTCAGTACTACGAAAGCGCAGGTGACGACTCCACGTTCGACAACCCGCCCGACCTGCCCAACCCGACCACTTTCCAGCGAGCCATGGTCAGCGACATGCGGTACCTCATGACCAGCCTCGGACGGTGACTTCTTGCAGCTGGACGTGTCAGCGGCTCATGGGGGGTGTGGGGAAGTCGTCGCAGGACGGGTGTTCTGGTGCCCGCCGCGATGCTGACGACCGGCAAGCGGGGAGTGGCCGCCGTCCGGGCGTCAGCGGGGCCAGGGACTGGGTCGAAGTGCACCTGCAGGATGCCCCGGGCGCCTGCTGTCGCGAGCCGCACCGGGGCCCCGGTGCGGTGCGGGGGGCCAGGTCGAAGGTGACGGGCCGGTCCGCGGAGTTGGGTGCAGTGATGGTCAACCTGCGCTCGGTGTTGGACGGTTGAGGGGTCTCGGGGAAGGCGGCGGACCGGTCGGGACGCCGTTGGATCACCAGGACCGCGGGGCGCATGTCACGGGAAACACGTGGCACACGTGGCGTTCGTGGCGCGCGTCGGACATGTCGTAGGGGCGATACGGCGGTGCCCGGCCCAGGTGGCGGCGAGCGCCGGCGGAGGGGCCGGCGGAAGACTTGAAATCACCACCTTGACGGGTGATGCATGCGGCTGCCATGATTTCGTCACCGCCTCAACCGGTGATAGGAAGAGTGTCCGGTGGGAGGTGGCCGAAGAGCATTCGATCCAGATGGGGAGCATCAGTCATGGCAGTCAGCTACACGGCCGTTGTGGACGTCGACGGAGAGGGCAGGAACGGCGGTCACGTGCGCTCCTCCGACGGTCTGCTGGAGACGAGCCTCGCTCTCCCGAAGGAGTTGGGCGGCTCAGGCGCCGCGACCAACCCCGAGCAGCTCCTCGCCGCCGGCTGGGCCGCGTGCTTCCTGGGCGCGCTCCGCCGTGCCGCAACCCTCCGCAAGGTCCGGCTGACCAGCACCACCATCACGGCCGAGATCACCCTCACCCACGGCGACGACGGCGAATTCTCGCTCTCCGCGGTCCTCAGCCCCGTCCTCGGCGGCGTCGACCAGGCCACCGCGCAGGAACTGGCGCAGGCCGCCCACCAGATCTGCCCGTACTCCAAGGCCACCCGCGACAACGTGCCGGTGACCATCAACGCCACTGCCGCGGCCTGACCAGAAACACCCTGACTGCGGGTCCCGTGCTCGCCCCCCTCGGCACGGGACCCGCCACCTCCTTCACACCCGCACCGCAATCCGGAGAGCGAGGGCAGGACATGGCCTTGACGACGCACACCCGAGCACGTCACACCGAGCGGCCTCGCCCCCTCCCGGACCGGACCTCAGACGTCCCCGTCACCGCAGCCGTCGCCGTTTGAGCCACCGTCTCCGCAGGTGGGGGACACCGCGGAGCCGGACTGGCCCACCGACACACATGTGTGGAACTGGGCGCAGAGCGCGGTGTTCTCGGGCTACGGTCCCGGCCCGTACAGCTTCGTCTGAGCGAATGAGCAGATGAGCGGAGAAGGGGAGGAAATTGCCGTGGGCCCGCAAAAAGGCCGGTCCGGCATGGGGATCATGCCGGACCGGCCCGGAGCATCGGCGCTCCGACCTACGAGTAGGTCAACGGTGCCAGGTGTGACGAGCGAGCGTGCTCTCGACGGCGATGGCCATCGCGCTCTCACCCGTGGCGTTGGGGTGCACCGGCGCGGCCGGCGTCTCTGGCGCGAAGCTCTCGATCCAGCGCTCGCCGGTCGGCTTGCAGAGGTCGTGACCGATGGTCGGCGTGTACGTGTTCACATACCGCGCGCCGTGCTTGCGGGCCTGGCGGGCCAGCATCGCGTTCAGTTCCTTCTCCTTGTCGCGGACCCAGGCGAAGTCGCCCATGGCCAGCGGCACAGTCTTGCTGGTGCAGCCCACCCCGTCGTCGGGGAAGAGGTCGGGGTAGCCGACGACGACGACTTGGGCGTGCGGCGCGCGGCGGTGGATGTCGCGCAGCACCTGTGCGACCTTCGGCGCGGACCGGTCGATCGCGTCCGAGACCAGGTCCGATCCGGTGCCCGTGTAGTGGGTCTGGCAGGGGGTGCCCACCGGGGCGGTGGCCGTGAGCTGGGCGCAGGTGCCCAGCACGGTCGAGAAGCCGATGTCGTTGCCGCCGATGGTGACGGTGACCAGGTCGGTACCCCGGTCGAGAGCGTCGAGCTGGGCCGGCACACCGTCGGTCTGAGTAGACGTCATGTCGGCGGTGGTGGCACCCGAGCAGCTGACGTCCGTGAGCTTCGCGCCCCGCGACCCCGCGACCAGCGAGGGGTAGTTCTGGCTTGAGCGCAGGCAGGCCGCGTCGACCTGGGTCGGCACGAGCGGAGCGGAGGCGTATGAGTCGCCGAGAGCGACGTAGTCCGTCCCGCCCCTGCTCTCCGTGGCCGTGCTCGCCGCAGCCGTTCCGGTCGGCGCGAGAACCGCGCCGGCGGAAAGGAGCACGGCACCCACCGTCAGTGCGCGTCCGGCGCGGGAGGTGGGAAACAGTTTCCTCAAGATCTGTCCTTCCGTGATCGGTCGAAGGCCCCGCCGAAGGGCGGGCACCCACTCTTCACACGTATCTGACGGTGACCGGGTGTCGAGGGCACCGGTAACGAATCAATGAAGACTCCTCAAGGCTCCCGGAACCGCAGTTCCGCCGGAACACACCGTCAGGTGACTGATGCGAAACGTGTGACCCATGACCGAGGCTGAGCCACATGCCCCAGCCGAACAAGCCGTAGCCGAACTCACCAACCGACTAACGAACCATTGAAAGCGAGAAAACCGCCATGGACATGAAACTCGAAGTCGTCATTCTGCCGGTGTCCGACGTGGACCGGGCCAAGGGCTTCTACGTGGAGCGACTCGGCTGGCGTCTCGACGCCGACTTCCCGATCGACGACGGCTACCGCATCGTGCAGGTGACCCCGCCCGGCTCCGAGTGCTCCATCATCTTCGGCCAGGGCCTCACCCGGCAGGAGGCGGGCACACTGCACGGCCTCCAGCTGACCGTCACCGACATCCTCAAGGCCCAGGAGGAGCTGACCTCGCGCGGGGTGGAGGTCGAAGGACCGTTCCGCGACGAGACCGGTGCCTTCCACCACGCCGGCGGGACCCACCGCGTCCCGGGGGCGCACCCTGAGCGCGCCAGCTACGGCACATTCGCCTCCTTCAAGGACCTCGACGGCAACGAGTGGTTCCTACAGGAGGTCACCGAGCGCGCGCCCGGCCGCTGAGACCGGTTCCCGGCGCAGCTGCCTCCCCGCAGCGCCGGGAATCGCATACCCGCCCCACCCTCACACTCGCCCTGCCCCGACACGCGCCCCACCGGCGGCCGTCCGCCGCCGCGCCGCCCTACGGCCGCAATCAATCCACCGGAGGACCCATGACGACCGAGAACACCCGCACCTACGACGTCATCGTGATCGGCGCGGGCCCGGTCGGCGAGAACGTGGCGGACCGCACCGCCGCCGCGGGCCTGAGCACCGTGATCGTGGAGAGCGAATTGGTCGGCGGCGAGTGCTCGTACTGGGCCTGCGAACCCAGCAAGGCACTCCTGCGCCCCGCCCTGCTTCGCGCCGACGCCATGCACGTGCCGGGCCTCGACCCCGCCGTCGGGAACCCGCTGGACACCAAGGCCGTCCTGGCCCACCGCGACCGCATGTCCGCCGACTGGAAGGACGACGGCCAGGTCGAGTGGCTCAGGTCGGCCGGCATCGAGCTGCTGCGCGGCCACGGACGCCTGGCGGCGGAGCGCGAGGTGACCGTGTCGACCCCCGAGGGGGACACTGTGCGCCTGCGGGCGCGGCACGCGGTGGCCGTGTGCACCGGCAGTCGGGCGGCCTTGCCCCCGCTGCCCGGCATCGAGGATCTGCGACCCTGGACCAGCCGGGAGGCGACCGCCGCCCAGCAGGCGCCGCCACGGCTCGCCGTGGTCGGCGCCGGTGTGGTGGGCGTCGAGATGGCCACCGCCTGGCAGGCGCTGGGTAGCCGGGTCACGCTGCTCGCCAGTGAGGACGGGCTGCTGCCGCGGATGGAGCCCTTCGCGGGCGAACTTGTCACCGAGCGGCTGCGGGAGGTCGGCGCGGACGTGCGTTTCGACGTCTCCGTCGTGGCGGCCGAGCGGCTGGACGACGGAGCGGTCCGGGCCACCCTGTCGGACGGCGCTGAACTCACCGTCGACGAGATCCTGTTCGCCACCGGCCGGGCCCCGCGCTCGGACGACATCGGGCTGGACACCCTGGGACTGGCCACCGGCGGCTGGATCGCCGTGGACGACAGCCTCACCGTCACCGACGTCCCCGGGAACTGGCTGTACGCCGTCGGTGACGTCAACCGCCGGGCGCTCTTCACCCACCAGGGCAAGTACCAGGCCCGCGTCGCCGGGGCCGTGATCGCCGCCCGAGCGCGCGGCGAGGAACTCGACACCGGCCGCTGGGCCCCGCACAGCGGTACGGCCGACGTCGAGGCCGTCCCAGGGGTCGTCTTCACCGACCCCGAAATCGCCACCGTCGGGCTGACCGCCGCCGAGGCCGCACGCACCGGCCGCGCCGTCGAGATCGTCGACTACGAGTTGGGCCACCTCGCGGGCGCCCATCAGTACCGCCCCGGCTACCGCGGCACGGCCCGGATCCTCGTCGACCAGGAGCGTCAGGTCGTCGTCGGCGCCACCTTCGCCGGGCCGGGCGTCGGCGAACTGCTGTACTCGGCGACCGTCGCCATCACGGGTGAGGTGCCGATCGAGCGGCTGTGGCACGCGGTACCGGCCTTCCCCACCATCAGCGAGGTGTGGCTGCGCCTGCTGGAGACGAGGCGCGACTCATGACCACCGCACGCGATCTCACACTCGTCGTCCTGAGTCTGCCGCCCGACTCGCCCGTGGAACAGGGGGACCTGTCGCTCGCGCTGGCTGGGGCCGAGGCCGTCGACCTGCTGGAGAGCGGGGCGCTGACCCTGGACGGCGACAGCATGGTCCCGGGCCCGCGGACGGCGACGGGCGACCGACTGCTGGACCAGGCCGTCGACGCGCTCGTCCGGCGCCCCCCGTACGAGACGGTGGCCGCCTGGCTGTGGCGGCGCGGCAGCGAACTCGCCGCCGTCTACGTCGGCGACCTGAAACGGGACGGGGCGATCAGCCACCCGGCGGGCCACGGCGGGGGGCACCGGTCCGGGCGCTCCGGGCCGGCCGACTCACCGGCACGCCGCGCCGCCGAACGCAGAAGGGCTTCCGGCGAGCCCGTCCTCACAAGCCTCCTGGCTTCGGTGACCGGAGTCGGGGAGGAGGACCCGGCACCGGACCCCGAACACCCGCTCGGGGACGCGGTCGCGACGGTGCTGTCCGTCGTCGCAGACACCGTGACCGAGTTGGAGGCCGCACGACTGCGGCGGGATATCGAGAATGCCGCGTTCGACAACATATGGCGGGGCTAAGTCCTGGGGCCCGGCAGCGGGGGTCCAGCGCGCACACGTCGACATGTCCGGCCAGGTGTGCGCCAAGCATGGGGACCGATGGGATCCTGCGACGGCGGCGTTCGCGACCTTCGCGCTGCGCGGTCCCCGTGCTGGTGCACCGCGTGCGTGCAGCTGTCGGCGAGGGAGCCCAGTACCGACACCGTCCTCTCGTCGGACGGTGAGATCGGCCTGATCAGCACGCTGCTGCTGGCCCTGTGGGGCCGCCGGTCCTGCTGGCGAAGGAGGGCGCGGGAATCGACCCAGTCTCCGGTGCGTGAGAGTCGCGGGTGTGCGAAGGCGCGTCCCCTGGGCCGGCTGGACCTCCGCCCGCGGAACCAGCGGAGGAATCAGCCGACGGCACCTCACTTGACCAGGGTGTACATGACGGTGCGTTGCTGCTTGTGCCGCTGGATACGTCCCTTGGCGACCAGAGACTCAAGGGTGTTGCGCACGACCTGCGGTGTGGGGTTGCGGTCCGGGTACTTCTCCAGGAGCTCGTCCCTCAACTCCTTGGCCAGACGCGGCTCGTCGTAGTTGCCGAGCAGGTCCGCCAGAACGTCACCGAGCAGGGCCGGACGCGACTTCCCCTTCGCGTCGGCCTTCGCCGAGGTGTCCTGGGTCTTCCCGGCCGACGCCGAGCTTCGCGAGGCGGCCCGGGCGGGGGCCTGCTTCGCCTTCGCGACGACGGGTTCCTCCTGCAGCTGCTCGGGCAGGCGGGACGTGTCCGCGAAGCCCTCGTACCGCTCGGCGAGGGTCAGGATCTCCGCCAGGAGGGCTTCCTCCTGCTTCAACACCGCGCTCTGCTCCGCCAGCTCCTGCTGTTTCCGACGGTTCTCCTCCAAGTCCGACGCGGCCTGCTCTACGTACCGCGATCGGAGCGTGGCGGCTGACTGGCTGGTCACAACCGTTCACTCCCTCGATATGGATGACGCTGCGCATGGTACCCACGCCGAGGGTCCCGTGCGGATAAGTGTCGACGCCAGACGACTCGTCGGGCATGTTCACTCTTCACGATAAGCGCTGATGTGCCTGTACATGCAGGGAGTGTCGGCTTTCCCTCGGCCTGCCGAGGCCGGGGGGCGTCTGCACTAGTGTCTCTGGGAACATACTGCCCGGTAAGTGTGTCGGCGAATCACCCGGCACGCCCTCCGGGGACCGTTATGTGTGACCAGGGCTGACGCTCCGGCCGCACCGGCCCCGGGTCACCGTCGGCGTGCTCGCAGGCCCGCCGGAGGGCCTCCTTGACGGAGCCGTGTCACGCCACGAGAAGATCCGCGTCCAGGCCCTCGACCATGGCCAGGGAGCTATGGTCTCCGGGGCGTCGCTGGTGATCAGGATGCCGCTTTCGGGCAGGTGGTAGGCACAGTGCCACTTGATGTGCCCCGGTGTGTGCACAACCGGTGCACCGGGCAGGTCCAAGGCGCCCGGAGCGGGGAAGGTCTCCGCCTAACGGACGACGGGTACACCGTATGTGGCCCGAAGATGTTCGGCCGCGCCGGTGCGGGGCCTTGTGCGCGTGCGTGACCAGGGCACGTTCGTCGAACGAAACGGATGCCGGTCTTACGGCCGTCCACGTCCACGGTGACCTCGACGGCACCGTCGCTGGAACGTGCCGGGGAAACGGCAGGGCCGGGGGCAGGTGTCGGCGGCACCCGGCACATGTCACACGTTGGCGGGGTACGCTCGGTGCCAAGCCTCTTCGTCACCGCGGCCGCGCGTCGGCCGCACGCCGACAGACATGTGTCCGCCGCGTCGGAGCGACCCCACCAGGAGGAGTCTTGTTCAGTATCACCGTACGTGACCACATGATGGTTGCCCACAGCTTCCGCGGCGAGGTCTTCGGGCCCGCCCAGCGGCTGCACGGGGCGACGTTCTTGGTGGATGCGACCTTCCGGCGTCCCGAGCTGGACGACGACAACATCGTCGTCGACATCGGCCTGGCGACCGCGGAACTCGGCAGGGTGCTCGGTGAGTTCAACTACCGCAACCTCGACGACGAGAAACAGTTCGACCAGATCAACACCTCCACGGAATACCTGGCCAAGGTGGTCGCCAACCGCCTGGTGGAGGCGATCCACGCGGGAGCGCTCGGGGAAGGCGCCCGGGCGATCCGCACGGTGGCCGTCACCCTGCACGAGTCGCACATCGCGTGGGCCGGCTACGAGCGCGAGGTCTGACACCGAAGGACGGGAGCCCGCGACGCCTGTGCGCGTCGCGGGCTCCCGTCACTCGCGGTGTCTCAGCCGCGTACCGTGACCGGGGCGGTGTTGTACCCCTCGACCCGCAGCCTCGGCCGGCCGGAGGGCAGTGCGGAGGCGGGCCACGACAGCGTCACCGTGCGGGTCTCACCGGGCAACAGCCACAAGTAGTTGTCGTCGTAGAGCGTCGGCAGGACGCGGGCGCCGGCCTCGTCGAGCAGGGAGAGCCGGACCATCGCGGCCACTATGGAGCCGCGGTTGCGGACCGTGGCGGTCGTCGTCCGCCGGTCACCGTCGCGGGTCACCCGGGTGAGGGAGGCCGACAGCTTCACCTTCTGGACCTGGTTGAGAGCCCGCAGCGACTGGGGGGTGCGGCAGCGCCAGTAGGTGTTGCGCGACAGCACCCGGCCACGCTCGTCCGTGAGGGTCAGCCGCAGCAGGTGCAGGTCCGGCAGATCGTCCGTGAAGGCAGAGGTGAAGGCCGCCGCCGTGGTGGCGGGAGCCATGTCCACCCGTGTCCGCCGGGTGCTCGCGATCCGACGCCCGGCCAGGTCGTACGTCTCTGCGGTGACCGTCGCACCTCGCAGCCTGGTACGTGTGTGGTTGACCGCGATGACCTGCCATTTCACCGGATCGGCCTGGACGTGCAGCGGCTCGCAGGCGCTGCGGCAGCCGAAGTAGGCGCCGTTGACGTCGAAGTCGTAGTCGTAGGTCTGCCAGACCGTGCTGTGCCAGGCCGGGTGGGACATCCACAGCATCAACCCGCTCGCGTTGTTCCACAGGTTGGCGTTCCAGGCCTCGAACATGGCGCGGAAGTTCTCGTAGTTGACGAACTGCGCCTTGCGGGTGAAGTCATCCAGGTCGTGGGCGGCGCCGAGCCGGGTCTCCACGGCCGCCTTGTAGTTCTGCGGCGCCTGGTTGCCGTGCTCGCTCCAGTCGTGGTGGTACCAGGCACCCCCGATCGGCCACTCCGGTCCGTCCTCGCCGACCATGGCACGGGTGCTCGCGGCGGTGGAGACGACGGGCATGCCGATCTCGGTGTGGAAGCCGAAGTCCTGGCTGCCGTACGTCGTCGGGTCGAAGTAGCGCTCCGGCTCCACCCAGCCGTAGGGGCCGCCGCCGGTGACGATGCCGCCCGCCGAGTTGTTCTGGTAGAGCAATCCCGGTGCCTGGCTCTCGACCGCCGCGCGCATGCCGTCGTCGACCGCGGCCGGCGGGTTTCCCTCGTTGGCGCCGCACCACACCGCGATGCTCGGGTGGGCGCGGTGGCGCAGCACGGTGTCGCGGGCGACGGACACGAACGCTTCGTGGTCCGGCGGGTCCATGCCCCAGGCGTTGGGGAAGTCGTTCCACACCAGGATGCCGTGGGCGTCGCAGGCGGCGTAGAACTCCTCACGGTTGCTGCTGCCGACCCAGTTGCGGATCATCGTGAAGTTCATGGCGCGGTGCATCCGCACCGCCGCGTCCATCCGCTCCGGCGGCATCCGGCGCAGCAGCTCGTCCCAGCCCCAGTTGCCGCCGCGCACCAGCACCCGCACCCCGTTGACGCTGATCTTCAGCGGGTCGGGGGTGTTGGACACGGTCGTGACATCGCTCCAGGTATCTCCGTCGTCGGAAACCTGGATCGTGTACGTCTTCGGGTACGCCTGCTCCCACACCACCGCGACGCGGTCGAATCGCTTGGAGGCCCCGAGGTCGACCTGTATCCACTGGTGGTCTTCGTATGCGGAGGACCAGCGGGTGCCCGGGGCGCCGTCGGTGGCGCCGGACGCCGGGTGTCCGTCCTCCGCGCTGGAGGCGGTCGCCGGCCGGTGCAGGGCCAGGTCGGTACCCGGCTCGGCGCTGTTCACCACTGCCAGCGACCACAGGGAGTTGCCCCAGCTGGTGTTGCGGATACCGCAGGACAACCGGACGTGACGGGCCGTACGTGCCTCGAAGTCGGTCACCCGCAGGCTCGCGTCGCCGCCGTTGAACGGCAGCGGCACGGCCGTGTTGTCCACGGACGCGGCGTCCGTCCACTGTTCGCCGTCCGTCGAGACCTCGACGACGAAGGTGCGTGCGTAGGCCTGTTCCCACACCAGGTCGGCCCGGTCGAAGGATTGGGTCGAGCCGAGGTCGACACATATCCACTGGTCGTCCTCGTAGGCGGAGGACCAGCGGGTGGTGGCATCGCCGTCGGTGACGTTGGCCGGACCGTGGTCGTCCCCGTCGGTGCTGGAGGCGGCGGCCGGGGCGTGTAGGGCGAGGTCGGTGCCGGGCCGAGCGCCGTCGTACACGGACAGCGCCCACAGCGAACTGCCCCAGCCGGTGGCGCGGGTGAGGCAGCGCACGCGGACGTGGCGGGCGCTGCGGTCGCCGAGCGGCACGCTCTGCGTGTAGGCGTCGGCGGACGCCGTGAACTTCAGCGGGGTGTCGTACGCGTAGCCGAACTGTCGCATGCCGAAGCGGGTGGTGCGCCGGTCGCTCTCAGTGCCGTCGGCCGTCGCGACCATGATGAGCTCGTGCAGAACCGGGTCGCCCATCCCGTTGGGCCACCACAACTGGGGCTTGTCCAGACGGAGTTGAGTGAAGGCGTCCGGGGAGAACGTGACGTCGGTGCTCCTGCCCGCGGGCACGGTGACGGTCTGGCTGATCCGTACGTCGCCGAACGCGGCGGTGACCGTCGTCCGGTGGTCGGCGGTGTCGGCGTTGCGGACGGGGACTGTCACGGTCAGCTCGGCCACCGACACGTCCGGCAGCATCGTCAGCGCGGTGTCCACGCGCGGGTCACCGATCACGACATGCCCGGTGGATCTTAGCCGGACGTGATTCCAGATCCCGGCCGCCCGGTCGCGGATTGCCGGCATCCAGTCCCAGCCCGAAGAGGCCAGATACGTTGGTGAGTTGCGGTTCATCGTGTTGGCGCCCGCGTCCACCCAGGACTCACCCGCAGGACCCTTGTCCCCCGGGCTGCCCGGTATCGGCATGGGCGAGATCCGTACTGCGAGCGCGTTGTCGCCGGAGGCTGCCAGGAGTTGGGTGACGTCGTGCGCGGAGCGGGCGAAGGGGAACACCACCTTGCGCACCGAGCGGCCGTTGAGCCAGATCTCGGCCCTGTGGTTGATGCCGTCGAACTCCAGCCACACGTGGTGGTCGGCCCCAGTGCGCAGGCCGCGCGGCAGGGTGAAGTCCCGCCGGTACCACCAGGAGTGCCGGGACAGCGCCTCCGGTACGCGCAGGTTGTTGAGGCCCGTGACCGGGTCGGGCAGCTTGCCCTGGTCGACAAGGGAGGCGAGAACGGTGCCGGGCACGGTCGCGGGCAGCCAACCGCTGGTGTCCACACCGGACTTGGAGAGCGCCGCGCCGTTGCCGTCCGCCCAGTCGTCCAGGGTGAGCGTCCAGCCCGAATCCAGCGGGACGGTGCCGTCGGCGGCGATGGCGAGCGCGGGCGCGGGGCCGTGGTGGGTGCCCCAGTCGGTCCAGTCGGTGGCCTCGGGGCGATGGGCGGGGGCAGTGCCGTACACCTCGAAGCCGTTGAGCCCGAGGGGGTTGGCGCTGGAGCGCCTACGTGCGGTCAGCCGTATCCAGCGGGCCATGACGGGCTTGGCCAACGGGATGTCGACGACACCGCCGGTGCCCGCCGTCGTCCGGTACGCGCTGGTCCAGGAGCTGTGGTCGCGGGAGGTCTCCATGACGAACTCGGTCGCGTAGCTGGAGAGGATCTCAGTGCCGGTGGTGTCCTGGCGCGGGTTGCCGCTGCTCGGCGGGGTGAACACGGGGTCGGCGGCGTCGGCCTCGAAGGTCAGCCGGATCCGGTCCACACGGCAGTCCGCGTCCAGGTCGACCTCGATCCACTGAGGGTCGCCCGAGCCCGCGCGCCATCCGGTGCCACGCACACCCTTCACGGGGAGCGCGTCCGTCACGAAGCTCGGCGGGGTGGGCGCGTAGGCCTGCGAGGAGGCACGAACCGGGCGGTGGAGGGCGATCCCGCCTGGGACGGAGGAGGCGGCGTCACCGGTCGCACCCGCGGCCGGTTCGGCCGCGCCGGCCGGTGGCGCGGACACCGCGCCGAGAGCGAAGCCGGCGAGTAGCGTCGAACCGGTGGCGACGACGGTACGCCGGGAGGGGAGGCGCACTGGACTCGGCTGATCGGCCATGGGTGAGTCGTCCAATCACAGGCGGGTGGAAGTGGCGCGTTGCGGTGTCCGGGCGGCTCCCGGGCGATCTGACAACGTTGCCATAGGCTGTTGTGGCGAACGCTTCCCTGTCAAGGCTGATGACAGTGGCGAAATCACCGGGCTGTCCGGTCGGGCCCCCGGTGCGGGTTCCGGCCGCAGGGCCCGCCACCGTGCTCACACTTGCGACGGACACCCATTCCTGCTGTCGACTGGTGCGCGGCCGCATATGTTTCCTTGGAATGAACGCCGATGGATATGGCAAGGCGGCTCGACACGGGTGACATACAACTCACATACCGATGGTTGTTTGGAACCTGTTAGAACCGGGAATCGACGCGTACGGTCTGTAAATCCCTGGTGGGAGCTGTTTTTCCGGTTCGGGGCGGCCGAGTCTCATACATATGTGTCCACGGGGTGGGGGCACGGCACTCGGGCGACACAAAGGCGGCATTTTTCCGGCACGTTGCGCTGCCTACAGTGCGAATGCGGAGGTTGCATCCGGCCTCCGGTCGCCGCTCGAAGAGAACCAGGATGGTCCAGAACACTATGGCTACGCCCCCCACAGCCATGTCCCGATCCGATCTGCTCGGCACGATCATGACGGAACACCGGGACGGTCTTGTCTCGTACGCCCAGAAGATGCTGGGCGACCGCGGACTCGCCGAGGACATCGTCCAGGAGACCATCATCCGGGCCTGGCGCAACATCGACCGGCTGCTCGGGATGGAGGGGGCGGTGCGTGGTTGGCTCTTCACCGTGACCCGGCACCTGGTCATCGACTGGGTGCGCACACCCCATGCGCGCCGGGAGGTCGTCGGAGTCAGTTACAGCGATCCCGTCGTGGGCACCGACAGCACCGAGTGGGTGCACGACGCCCACGTGGTCCGGCCCCTGCTGCGTCAGCTGTCTCCCGAGCACCGTGCCGTGCTGGTCCACATCTACCTGTGCGACCGCAGCATCCAGGAGACCGCCGGCATCCTCGGAGTACCCGCGGGCACCGTCAAGAGCCGGCAGCACAACGCACTGCGCAAGCTACGGGGCGCGGCACGGCTGGAGGCCGGCTAGAAGTGGACCGACTCTGTGCTGTGGCTTCCTCGGGTGTTCGAGAACATGCGGCCTACGCCTGCGTCACGCTGACGGGCGCGGTCAGAGGTTCCGGGGTGGTTCCCTGGGCCGGCAATCCCTCGCTTTTGGGTGTGCGAGGACATGCTTTCCGGTCAATAGCCGGTCGAGCCCAGGCAGGTCTCCAGCGCTGAGGTGAGCTGGCGTCGGAAGGCCTCGCCGCGTGGGTAGTGGCTGATGGAGCGCACGATCTCCGGCAGCAGGTACTGCTCGGCGACGATCCACTCGGCGGCGTCCGCGTGTCCCACGAACCGCTGGGGGCGTACGCCGGGCCCGGGCGGCGGCAGGATGATGGCGGACCTGTGCGGGGCGAGCAACGCCGTGGCCGCGTCGGCGCTGTACATGTAGTGCTCGAACATCCGGGACAGTGCCTCGGACCGTACGCTCGGCGCATCGAGGAGCGAGCTGATTTCCCGGGCGTAGGTGCGCAGCAGTTCGTGGCACGTGTATCTGCCCGGGCCCAGTTCGACGAGCAGGCAGTGATCCATCAGCTCGGCCACGTCCTGCCGGGTCCGGCGCGGGTCGGTGCCGGCCAGGCTCGAGGCGGCGGACATGGTGATGTCCCGCGAGGGGTGCAGGCTGAGCAGTCGGAACAACCGAGCGGCGCTGCTGCTCAGCGCTTCGTAGGAACTGTGGAACGCACCACGGGTGTTGGCGCGGCTGTCCCGGCCGGAGACGGCGTCCAGACGGTCTTCGATGTCCTTGAGCCTGGCCGCGAGCGAGGCCAGCGGGAGGCAGGGCCGCAGCAGCGTCCGGGTGGCGGCGACCGCCAGCGCCAGCGGCAATCCGCCGCACAGTTCCACGATCTCCACCGCGGCCTCATACTCGGACCTGATCCGGTCGGTGCCCAGGCGCCGGTCGAGAAGTTCGAGGCCTTCCTCGCGGGGCATGGGGTCCAGCGTGATGATCCGGGCGTTGTCGGTGACGGCCAGTCCCTCCAGACGGCGCCGGCTGGTGACGATGGCGAGGCAGCCCGGCGTGGAGGGGAGCAGGGGGCGTACCTGTTCGCAGTCCTCCGCGTCGTCCAGGACGAGCAGCAGCCGGCGCCCGCCCAGTGCCGTGCGGTAGGCGGCGGCGAGTGCGGCGGCACTCGCGTGCGGGCTGCCGCTGTCCGCCCCCAGCGCGCCGAGCACTTCGACGATGGCCTCGGCCGGGTCGAGCGGGGCACGGGAGCTGTGGTGGCCCTGGAGGTCGACGTAGATCTGTCCGTCGGGGAAGTGGTCGGCGACCATATGGCCCCAGTGCACGGCCAGGGTCGTCTTGCCGACTCCCGCCATGCCGCAGATGACGGCGGTCATCGTGGGCGACTGGCATTCGCCCTGGGGCAGCAGCAGTTCCTGGCACTGGCTCAGCGGCTGACGGCGGCCGGTGAAGGAGAGGCAGTCCGGGGGCAGTTGGGCCGGACGGTCGGCCTGCTGGGGCTGGGACAGGCGAGCGACCGGGTGCTGCGGGGCCCGGCGCTGGAGCAGGCGCTGCTGGGCGGCCCGTAGTTCGGGGCCGGGTTCGACGCCCAGTTCCTCGGCGAGCGCGCCGCGGATGTCCTCGAACTGCCGCAGGGCTTCGGCCTGTCGGCCGGTGACGGAGAGCGCGGCGATTAACCGGGAATGGAGTGCCTCGTCGAAGGGGTGGTTCTCCACGGCGTGCCGCAGCACCGTCAGCACCTCCTCCGTCAGAGTGGGCGCGGCGGTCAGGACGGCGTCGGCGGCCTCCTTCACCGTCGCGACGAACTCGTGGCCGACCGAGGTGAAGACCGGATGCCGGGCCACCGTGGTGCCGGCGGCGACGACGGGGACGCGCCACAGCCGGAGGGCCTCGACGAAGTCCTGCGCGGCCTGGGCGGTGGCGCCGCGCTTGACCGCGAGCTGTGCCTGGGCGCGCAGGCCGCGGAAGCGCAGCAGGTCCGAGGCCGAGGTGTCGACCAGCAGGCGGTATCCGTCGGCGGCGCGGACGAGGTGTTCCGCGTGGGTCCGGCTGCGCAGGTGTGGTTCGAGTGTCCTGCGCAGCGCGCCGATGTGCCGATGGACCACGTTGACGGCGCTGGGCGGTGGTTCGTCGTCCCACAGGATGTCGACCGCCTCGCCCACGGTGAGCGGACCGGGTGCGCGCAGCAGCAGCAGGGCCAGCAGGGCGAGGCGTTTCGGTGGACCCAGATCGATCTCGCTGTCCCCGCGCATCGCCCGCACGGTACCAAGGATTGAGTAGCGCACTGTCGCGTCCATCTCGCGGCTCGCCTCGTTGTTTCTCATCGGGTGCTGCTGGTTGCCCGCCCGATCTGCCGTCGCGTCCGCGGTGGGGGCCAGGCTGTCCCCTCCCGGGGAGCTTCTCGCCAAGACCGCGAAGTGTAGCCATGTCGCGTGACATGTTTCCGCAGCCAAGACGGGACACCCGAGGTGGTCGCCGGAGGGGTCTCGCATATGTGCGGAGGCGCCGGACATATCATGAGTCTCGCGGGGACGCGACAGGGTGTCTGGGGATGTGGAGCGATGGCGTCGCGGCGGGAGCGCCCGGTGAGAACCGGTTCCGTAGGCGGGCTGTCGCACGGACGGCCCACGGCCGTGCGGGCCGCCGCCACCAAGGTGACGGCCGGCTCGCGTCGCCGCCCCGGTACGTCGACGTGCTCTTTCTGCTTCATTCGTGCTCCTGGTGCGTCGAATGACGGTCGGGGTGTTGCGGTCGCCCGGACGGCAGGTGTGCTTCCCACGAGCAAGAGTAACCTGCTTGACAGGTGACGATGTTTTCTTGGATTTCGTCACCTGTCAAGGAGGTTACTGGCGGAGTGTGCCCGGTGGCGCGGGCGGAGCTTGGGTGGTGGATCATTGAGGTGAGGGTGCATGGCTCGAAGCTCACCCACGTTTGAGGCGGTCGGGCGGCCGAGGGCAGGGCCAGGCCGACACAGGTGCCTTCCCGCCGACCGTGAACCTGGCGGTGGCCCGTTCCGTTCACCTGATGACGGGCTCCCTCGACCGGACGGACGCGACTCGGGGACGGCGACCCGGACGACGGCACACGGGACGCGTGATCGGCACTTGGGTGAGAGGAGGAACCGTCTTGTACGTCCTGGTCCCTGACGATCCGGTGTTCTTCGCGAAGTTCCAGAGCCTGGAAGAACCGCTGCTCCGCCACCTCTACCGACTGCACAGCGAGGGCCTGGAGTCCGACGACGAGCGGATCATCTCCGATGCCTACGACAGCTGGGTGCAGGTGCTGCTGAAGCTGCCGCTGTGGTCCCGTTGGAACACTGCGGACACCTCGGCCGACAACTCGGTGGACCGGCCCCGGTACACGCTCTACAACGCGGCCGGCGAACAGCTCACGAGTCTCTACCCGACCGAGCTGGCCGCGGCGGACCTGGGCCATCTGGCGGCCTGTCTCGATCTGTTCGTCGAGACGGGCCGGGAGCGGCGGCCCGGTCGGCAACCGGCGGGTGCTGAACTGCCGGAGGCGGAGCGGATCTTCACCGACGTCCTTCGCCGTGTCATGGAGGTGCTGCTGCTGCCTTCACCCGAGAGGCTGCTCCACACCTTGCGGCTAGCCGTATCGCCGGAACCCGTCGCGTCCGTGACCCTGTCGGTGGAACAGGAGGCGGAGTACCGGGAGTTCTGCGAGGAGATCGTGACCATCCTCAGCTCGGGCGACCCGTTCGCGTTCCGCAGTCACCGAGCCATGTATCTCTGAGACGGCAACTCCAGTACGGTGTGTGCTCAACCTTTCGGGTCCGCTGCCACGTTCTCCGGTTGGAAGGCTCCGCGGTCGGACACGCGGTCGGCGGAGCCGTGACGGGGCCCGGCGTCCGGCCGCGCCCTGAGCGGTCCCCGTTCCGGGACCGCTCCGCGCCCCCGGGACAGCGTGCTCGGGGCGACTCGTGGAGATGGGGGTGGCGCGACCGCCCTCACGTCGGGGAAGAGCATGAGGACGGCCGCACCGTCCTGCGTTCAGGCCAGCCAATGAACATCCTGAGCGCAGGAGCCTTTCTCTGGGGCAACGGGATTGAAGGCGCGGCGGGTTCACAGATCGGGCGGGGTAATCGCATCGGATGTCCGTGTCCTTCTTGCGGGACCGGGCCGCTGGTCGGCCGCGACCCCGATCACCGACACCTCCATGGTGGTCAGCGGCCTGTTAGGTTGTCCGGCATCCTTGATCCCATCCAGACCGGAGTGCCGGATGACGAACGACGACCCGACGGCCGCGGGGGGACGAGGGCCGGTTGCGGACGTCGCCCGGCTGCGGCGGCACGTGGAGACGCTCGCCGTCGAGCCGCGCAGCCGGCTGCGGGCGCCGGAGGCTATGGAGCGGGCCGAAACGTATGTCCGGGAGCAACTGACCGACGCGGGCTGGCTGGTGCGGCGCCGCCCGTTTGCCGCGCGCTGGCAGCTCGGCTCGACGGACCGGCACGGCCACCGGGCCCTCGCCCTCAAACCCCGGCTGCACCGGCGGCTGCGCGGAGCGAACCTCATCGCCTCGCTGCCCGGGGCGGGCGACGGGCCCGTGGTCGTCGTCGGCGCCCACCTGGACAGCGTCAGCGGCAGTCCGGGCGCGGACGACAACGCCTCCGGGGTGGCGGTCGTCCTGGAGACGGCACGTCTGCTGGCCGCGGCGCCCGTACCCCCGCGCGTCACTCTCGCCGTGTTCGACATGGAGGAACTCGGACTGATCGGAGCCCGGCAGGCGGCCCGCGAACTGGGCGGTGGCGCGGGCGTGCGGGGGATGATCTGCCTGGAGTCGGTCGGATACTTCTCGGACGACCCCGGCACCCAGCGCCTTCCCGTCGGCTTCGAAAAGGTGTTCCCCGAGGCGTCCGCCACGACCCGGTCCGGCGGACACCGGGGCGACTTCGTGCTCGTGGTGCACCGGCGCTCCTCGGCCGGGGCGGCAGAGACCTGGCGGCAGGCCGCCGCAGCAGCGCCCTCGGCGGTGCCGGGCCTGCTGCTGCGGGACCCGCGGCCGGACGGCCCGCTGGGCCTGCTGATCGGGCTCGCGGTGCCGCCCGCCAACCACCTGGGGCGCAGCGACCACGCTCCGTTCTGGAACCGGGGCATCCCCGCGCTGATGCTCACGGACACCGCGAACTTCCGCAATCCGCACTACCACCGGTCCACCGACGTGCCGGGGACGCTCGACTACGACCGTCTGGCCACGGTCGCCACAGCCACAGCCGAGACCGCCGTTTCCTGGTCCGACGCCGAGCCCGTGCCGTGAGCGCCCTTACCCGACTCACACCTGTCTGTGGCAGCATGTGTGTGAACAAGCGCGACACGTATGTCGCAGCAGTATTTCCCCGGAGGCCCGTCCCATGCCCGCATCGACCGATCCCGCCGTGCCGTCCACGGGTCCCGCGCTGCCGCTGGGGGAGAACCCCGTGGCCGTCCTGGAGGCCAGCGTGTGGGCCATGGCCGCGGTCGTGAGCGTCCAGCGGCAGGCCCTCACCGAGCCGCTCGCGGACGTGCTCCTGCGTGACCCGTGGCGTACCGAGGTCCTGGAGAGCGTGGGCTTGGTCCACCGGGGCCCCGACGGCTTCGTCGTCCACCCCTCGCTGGACCGGCCGGACGCGGCGACGGCACACAGCTCGGTTGAGGCGAAGCTCAGCTCGCTGCGGCAGGCCGTCTCGGCCGCCGCCTCCGAGGAGGCCGGCACCCCGGAGGGCGGCTGGGGCGCGCAGAGCGACGAGGTGTTGCTGGGTCAGGGACGGGCCTCGGCCGCGACCGGCCGCGCGCTCGCCGGAAAGATCGTGCCGCGGCTCGCCGGGTGCGCCGAGCGGCTGGCCGTCGAGGGCAGCCGAGTCCTCGATGTGGGCACGGGCGTCGGCGCTCTGGCTCTGGCGCTGGCCGAGGGCTTCCCCCAGGCGCGGGTGGAGGGCATCGACGTACTGGAGCGCGCGCTGCGCTTGGGTCGGGGCGAGCTGGCTGCCGCGGACCCCGCCGTGGCTGCCCGGGTGTCGCTGATCCTGCGGGACGCGGTGGACGTGTCGGAGAAGGAGGCCTACGACCTGGTCTGGCTGCCGGCGCCGTTCCTGCCGGAGGAGGCGCTGCGGACAGCCCTGCCCCGCCTCGTCGAGGCGCTGGCACCGGGAGCGTGGCTGGTGACGGGGACCAACCCGCTCGCAGAGGACGCGCTGCGCCGCTCCGTCGGCCGGTGGACCGCGGTGCGCGGCGGTGGCAACTCCTTCGACACCGCGCGGATGACCGAGGAGCTCGCGTCCCTCGGGCTGGTGGGGACGGACACCTTCCCGACCGTTCCGGGCGGCCCCGTCCTGGTCGCGGCCCGGCGGCCCGAGCGCTGAGCCCACAGACCTCACCAGCCCCGGGCTCCGCGATGTGGACCGGCACGGGCCGGCGACGGCGGGGTAGGGACGACGGACGCTCTCCGGACGGGACCGGAGACGGGCACTACCGGGCGTGGCACCAGGAGGTGTGGCGGCACGGCCTGCGGGGGAGAGGCTCGCCCGTGCGGCTGGCCCGCCGTGAGGACGGTGGACGGACTCCGCGGTTGGTCGGACCGTGTGCCGGGCTACTGGAGCAGGTCCGCGGTGGCGACGTCCCAGTCGATCTCTGTCAGCTCGTGACCGGCGGGCACCAGCTCGTAGGTGTGCTCCAGCCACTCGGCCAGCGGGGGCACCGGCAGCTCGAAGAGAGCCGCCATGTCCCGCGAGGTCAGCTGGAGGCGCGCGGTGGCCCGGACCTCCGGGCGGGACGGCCAGAGCTGGACGTCCCCAAAACCGCTCACCGAGTACAGCCCCTGGTGCAGGAGATCACGGCCGATCCGCCACATGACCCGCGGGCCGCCAGCTATCAGGAACTCCACGCAAACCACCAGTGGGGATTCCGGGTCGAACCGGAACTCCGCCCTGATGGGCTGCCGGGCGGAGACGTCCAGCACACGCTCGATGTCCAAGATCAGCTCAAGGCTGTCGTACGACCCTGCCCGGCGGGCCCGTACGTCCGGTCGGTTGCCGCTCATGACGAGTTGATCCTTCTCTCTGGCGGATGCTGGCGCGACTTACTCTGGTCCCCGCAGGATCGGCGTACATAAGTAACTTGACCGTCCGATGTCACCGTCGTCGACGGTGAAAAGCGTGACCGGTGCCCGACAGGTGGACCGCTTTCAGGCTGGGAGCAGCCTGCGCGACGTGGTCCCGGAAGCTGGGTCCGGGCCCTCGGGGGCCGTGGGCGGCCGACATTAAGTCATTCGACTGTCGCCCCCGACCTGCGCCTCCACGATCCTGGAACCGTCGCCCGTGCGTCGGTGCAGGGCGGTCGTCGTGCTCGGAGGAACCAGCCGTGAACCGTACTCCCGTCGTCTTCATCCATGGCGCGTGGCTGCACGCGCTTTCCTGGGAGTCATGGGCCGAGCGGTTCGCCAGTCGCGGCTTCCTCGTCTTCACACCGGGCTGGCCGGGGGAGGCGTACGTCGCCCGGGAGGTCCGCGCGTCCTGCTCCGAGGTGCTCGCGGGTATCGGCCTGGACACACTCACCGACCACTACGCACACATCGTGCGCTCCTTCGACACCGCACCGGTGATCGTCGGGCACTCGGTCGGCGGGCTGATCGCGCAGCATCTCATCGGCGCCAACCTCGGGCGGGCCGCCGTGGCCATCGCACCCGCGCCGGTCAACGACGTTCCGCTGCCCGCACCCCCGGCCCGGCTGTGGACCCCTGGCCGGGACAACAGCGACAGCGGGCTGGTGTCGCTGTCACCGGCCGGGTTCCACCAGGCTTTCGCGAACACCGTCGGTACGGAGGAGGCCGCCCGGCTGTTCGAGCGCTACGCAGTGCCGGCCCCTCGCCGGCTGCTCGCCGACCTTGGATGCGCGGGCGCCGCGCGCAGCCCGCGTGCCGTCGCGGACGTCAACAACACGGACCGCGGACCGCTCCTGCTGATCTCCGGCCAGGAGGACCTGCTCGTGCCCGACGCCGTCACCCGCGCCGTGTACAAGCAGTACGGCGACTCCACCGCCGTGACCGATCTGAAGCAGTTCGCCGACCGGGCCCACTCCCTGGTCATCGACAGCGGATGGCGGGGCGTCGCCGACCACGTGCTCGGCTGGCTCGACGATCGAGGGCTGCACGCCTACTCCGCGTAGCGCGCGCCCCGGCGGCGCGGGACGGTGACGTCATACGGTCCGGTTGTCGGGCACCTTGGCGAGTGCGTCGCGGAGGGCGGCGCGTGAGGTGATGCCGAGTTTGGGGAACACACGGTAAAGGTGTGAGCTGACGGTGCGGGGGGAGAGGTGCATCCGTTCGCCGATCTCCTTGTTGGTCAGGCCGCCTGCCGCGAGTTCGGCAATTCGCCGTTCCTGCCAGGTCAGATCGGTGAGCTGGAGGGATATGGCGCGTGTGGCCATGCCTGACGCGCGGAGTTCGGCGCGGGCTCGCTCGGTCCAGGTGCGGGCGCCCAGTCGTTCGAACGTCTGGGCGGCGAGGGTGAGCGGGTGGCGGGCTGCTTTGGGCCCTTGGGTGTGTCGGATGCGGGTGCCGTGGGCGAGGCGGATGCGGGCGAGTTCGTAGGGGAAGTGGGTGGCGTGGGGGTGGGTTTCGGCTTGGTGGTAGTGGTGGTGGGCTTGGGTGGGGTCGGCGGTGGTGAGGGCGAGGGCGCCGTGGGTGAGGAGGGCGAGGCGGGGGGAGATGTCGGGGAGGTTGGCTTCCCGGGCGGCGAGGGCGTGGGTGCGGGCTTGTTCGGTGCGGCCGGTGTGGAGGGCTGCTTCGACGAGGTCGAGGAGGGTGCGGGGGGCTTGGTGGGCGTAGGGGGTGAAGGCGCCGGGGGGTGTGATGCCGATGGCGTGGAGGTAGGCGGCTTCGTAGTCGCCTTCGGTGAGGGCGGCGGTGGTGCCGATGGTGTCGGTGATCTGGGTGAGGAAGCCGATGCCGCGGGGGCGGGCCCAGGTGTCGACGGTGGCTTGGAGGGTGCGGGCGAGTTCGAGGTCGCCGCGCAGGGCGGCGAGCAGTCCCAGATACGCCCGGCTGTGATGGGCGAACAGCACGTTCCGGTGCGAGGTCGTCAGCTCCAGGCAGCGTTGTCCGGTGCGCTCGGCCTCTTTCCACTCACCGACCGCGATCTGGTCGAGCATGATCAGGTGCAGCATCGTCGTGCCGATGACCATGGCTCCCGTCTCCACCTCGCGGTCCACGATGCGCTGGAGATGCGGCCGGAACTGGCTGAGCGTGTCGACGTGGTAGGCGGCGACGCCCAGTCTGCTGACGTCCCAGGGTTCGAGGTTACGGAGGTCCGTGAAGGCCCGCTCCACCCGCCGGTGCACTCCGGTGCCGCGCCGTACCACGTCGCCCCAGGCATCCTGGTAGATCCGGGACAACGGGGGCACCAGATCGCCCAGGGAGTCCAGGAGCTCGTGCGCCTGCTCCCATCCGGTCTGGTCGCCAGCGTACTGGCTGATGGCCAGCAGCAGGTTCACCAGGCGCGTGAGCGTCTCGTCGGACTCCCGCTGCCCGCTGTCGCGGATGCTCCCGACCGCCGTCAGGACCTGGCGCTGCGAGGACCGTACGTCCCCGTCCTCGTACAGCGCCATGTAGGCCGAGGTGACCACCGCGGCCAGGGACTCCGGTCTCCCGGACGTGCCGTCCGAGCGGACCAGTTGTTGTGCCTGGTCGAGGAGACCGGCGTGTCCGGCTATGAAGGCCGCGTCGCCGATCCGGCGTGAGCGCTCCTCACGGTCCTCGCTCAGCTCTGCGGCCCGGGTCAGCCAGGCCACGGCGGCCAGCGCGCCACCACGCCGGGTCGCCGACTCCGCCGCGCTCTCCAGCACGAGCGCCACCCCCTCGTCCGGGTCCACCGTCGAGGCGGCCAGATGCGTGGCCCGCCGCTCCACGTCGTCCTGGTGCACCCTTGCCAGATGTGCGTGCGCCAGTCGCCGCTCGTTCGGGGTCGCCATCTGGACCACCGTCGAGCGCACCAGCGGATGCCGGAAGACGTAGTCCCCGCTGACCGGGTCGACACCCAGCAGGCCCGCCGTCACGGCCCCGTCCGCGTCGCGCATCCGGTAGCGACCGCGCGCGGGCGTGGCCGCCGTTCCCGCTCCGACGCCGTCCAGAGCACCACGCAACAACTCGCCCCGCACAGCCAGGCCGAGGGATTCGATGCGCGCGCCGTACACCTGCTGAAGGCGCTGCGGAAGGGTGATGCCGACATACCCGAGGACTTCCTCGGTCGTGTGTTCCGCTCGGCCGCCGCGTACGTGCGGGGGCAGTTCCAGCAGTGCCAGCGGGTTTCCCTGGGCCTCTTCGAGGACCAGTCGGCGGACGTGCGGTTCCAGTCCTGGGTGGTGCAGGTCCAGTAGTTGTTCGGAGGCCTTCTCCGACAGTGTGGTCACCGTCAGCCCGGTCAGGGCGGCCGTGTCGAAGCCCGAGGGCACGTCGTGGCGCAGGCCGACGACGAGCTTGACCGAGCTGCCGGTCAGCCGGCGCCCCACGAAACCGCACACCTCGGTGCTGGACGCGTCGAACCACTGGCCGTCATCGAGCACCAGCAGCAGGGGTTTCTGCGACGCCGCGAGGGAGAGCAGGTCGAGGACGGCGATGCCGAGGGTCATGACGGAGGGCGGCGCGCTCTGGCCACCTCGGCCGAAGACGACGTCGAAGACCGTGCGGTGCTGGTCGTCCAGCTGGTCGATGTAGGCGAGCAGCGGGTACAGGAACTGGTGCAGACCGGCGTACGGCAGCTCCGACTCCGCCTCGACCCCGGCCGCCCTGATGACCCGGTGCTCCCCGGCCGCCGCGAGCTCGGCGACGTGTTCCAGCAGCGCGCTCTTGCCGACGCCGGTGTCCCCGCGCAGGACGAGAACCCGTCCCCCGGGGTCCGCCACGAGATCCGACAACACCTCCTGCTCGCTCTCGCGGCCGACCATTGTCCCGACGATCGACTCCACTGTCCCCCACTCCCTTCACCGCTGGACCAGCCCGGCCGGGCCACACCCTCCCCGCGTCCGTGCGCACGGATCACCGGGCGTCATGGCGAGCGGGACGCGGTTCACCGCCCCGATCGAGGGTGTGCCATGTCGCGGGCCGCACACCGGCACCTCGGGTACGGAATTGGCGCGGCGGGACGCGACCCGTCGCCCATCAGGTGCGGCCCCGTTGCCGGTGGACGGCGGCAGCTGCGACCGCCGACCGTTCCACCCTCACACCTCAGGCAGAAGAGTAGATGCCCCGGGGGGTTTCGTCACTTGCTATGGCCGAAAATGTTCTTGTTGTGCGACCACTCACCCCAGGCGGGGCGGTCGGAGGAGGCCCGGGACGGACTCAGGATCTCCTGCCGAGTGTGTACCTTCTGCGGTGCGACATGTTTCGTCGACCCGAGAACCCCGATACCTCTGGAGGAACACCGCGATGAGCCGCTCCGCCCGCGCGTTCTGGCTGAGCTCCCCGAACCAGGGCGAGATACGTGACGTCACACTTCCGGAACCCGGCGAGGGCGAGATCGTGGTGCGCACACTCTGGTCGGGTGTGAGCCGCGGGACCGAGGCACTGGTGTTCCGCGGCCAGGTGCCTCGCAGCCAGTGGGATGTGATGCGGGCACCGTTCCAGGAAGGCGACTTCCCCGCCCCGGTGAAGTACGGCTACCTCAACGTCGGCGTCGTGGAGGAGGGCCCTGCCCGCCTGAGCGGCCGCACGGTCTTCTCCCTGTACCCGCACCAGACCCGCTACGTCGTTCCCGCGAGCGCGGTGACCCCGCTGCCCGATGGTGTTCCCGCCGGGCGTGCCGTCCTCGCAGGCACCGTCGAGACCGCCGTGAACGCCCTATGGGACGCGGGGCCCCTGATCGGCGACCGGATCGCGGTGGTCGGCGGCGGCATGGTCGGCTGCTCGGTGGCGGCCCTGCTGGCACGGTTCCCGGGCGTCCGGGTACAGCTGGTGGACGCCGACCCGGGCCGGGCCACGACCGCCGCCGCGCTCGGCGTCGAGTTCGCCGCCCCCGAGGAGGCGCACGTGGATTGCGACCTGGTCGTGCACGCCAGCGCCACCGACCAGGGCCTCGCCCGGTCACTGGAACTGCTCAGGGCGGAGGGCACGGTGATCGACCTGAGCTGGTACGGCGACCGGCGGGTCACCCTGCCGCTCGGCGAGGGCTTCCACTCCCGCCGGCTCACCATCCGCAGCAGCCAGGTCGGCACCGTCTCACCCGCCCGCGCCCAGCGCAGCTACGCGGACCGGCTCGCGCTGGCCCTCGAACTCCTCGCCGATCCCGCGCTGGACGCCCTGATCACCAGCGAGAGCCGGTTCGAGGACCTGCCCGCCGTCATGCCGGGCCTCGCTAGGGGCGACATCCCCGCCCTGTGCCATCGCATCCGCTACGAGGACTGACCGGCCGGTCCATGGCTGGGACATACCCAAGGCCGCCTGATACGCCTATGTGACACGTGTCGGCCGTGGCCAACGGCCCGAGGAGGGCGGGGAACGGTGCGGTCACTGCACCAGGCGGCTGTGAGCGTACCCCAGGGCCAAGGCCGCCTGTCGGGTTGGTGTTCTGCTTCTTGTACGGCGAGGGCGTGTACGGGACGACTGCGTCATACGCGGGTCCTGGCGACGGCCGACATGCCGCGATGGTGCCCCGCCTCCGCTCGGACTACGAGACCGGGGCGGGTGGGCCGGGCTTGCGCTCGGGATCGTCGAAGAGGACTGCCAGGTGGCGGCCGACCTGTCTGTCCCATTCTTCCGGACCCGCTACCAGGGCCTCGCGGCGCCATTTGGTGACTTGCTTCATCAGGCCGTCGGGGCTGAGGTCCTGCACGATCTCGTGGACTGCTTCGCGGAAGGCGTCGTCCGTGCGGCCTCGCCGGTCCCAGATCACGACCGGTACACCGGCCCGCAGCCCGGCGAGCAGCTCGCGGCGGCCGGTGCCCGCATCACCGCCGGGCGGCTCGCTGAGCACCAGGCAGACCGCCCGGGGGTCCTCCCTGAGTTCGCGCTCCAGACGGAAGAAGTACGCGTCGTCGCCCTCCGGATGGCTCCAGTGGGCATAGTTCTCCCCCGGCCGCTCCTTCAGCTGATCCCACTTGTTGTGCCAGGCACGGTGCCAGGCGGCCCGCTGCAGCCGCTCCAAGCTGCGCAGCACCACCGGATAGTCCAGGACCAACGGGACGGGGTAGGTGGAGTCGGCCTCCTTGCACCACCACTCGACCGGCTCGTTGAGCAGCTCCCACGGCAGGACGAACTCGAGGATCACCGGCTGCCGCAGATCGGCCCACCGTCCCTCGACCCGCTCCATCAGCTGGTCCACCGCAATCGGCAGCTCCGCTTGGGCCAGGTGGACGGTCTCGCCGACCACGGGATGCCAGCCCTCGCGGTCGGACTGGAGCCAGTGCGAGAGGTAGTAGCGGTCCGGATCGATCCGGTCCGGCTCGAGTTGGATGAGCACATAAGCGGGCACAAGGGACGGCGCCGACTGCGGGACGTACGCCTGTTGCCAGTCCGTCAGCCGGTCGGTCACGCCCAGGTCCATGGCTTGCCTGCGGTTGAAGCGGCGTAGGAGTTCGGCGGCTTCCGTCTGCCCCTCTGCCACCAGTCGGCCGGCGGACAGCGCGAGGAACGCCATGCAAGGCGGGAGTTCGCTGGCCGGGCTATTTTCACCGGCCAGCCACAGGAAGACCTGCCATCCGGTCTCGCACCGCGGAGGCAGTTCCCGGACCCGTGACCGGCTGGCGTGCCGAGCCATTGCTGTCAATCCATCGGGTCCCATTGCCTGCAGGACCGGCTGAAGCGGCTGCAGGTCGGCGTAGTCGAAAAATTCGGCTGCCTCCCACTCGTCCACGAGCGACCACAGTGCGTTGACCGTCACCGACGGCTGCTCCACGTACTCCAGGCTCCGCACCACGCCAAAGAGCCCGCCCGGCTGCTCGGCGGAAGTGCTTACCACCTTCAGCAGCCAGACACGCAGGGGCTCATCGCGGTAAGGCTCGACGGGCACGTCGAGTTCGGCCATCAACATCTCGCGCCAGAGGTTTCGGGAGGCGCCATGTCGCATCGTGTCGGAGGACTGGAGCACGTCCACGATTCTGCCGACCAGCCACTGGCGCACACGTCTTGGATTGCCTTTGTCCCAGGCTGGAACCGGTCCTGGCTCGGCGTCCTGGTCGTTCGGCGATGGCTCGTGGTGCGGATCGGGGCGGGAGGGGAGTGAGGGGTCGCGCAGGGTGATCTCCGCGAAGGGTGGGCTGGGGGTGGACAGTGTGACACTGCCTCGGCCGGAGGGCAGCATGGCAAAGGCCTGTGTGTCCCGGGCGTCGCCGGCGTGGGCTGCCAGATAGGTGGAGACCTCTTCGTACACGCGGCGGGTGTCGGAGTGTCGCACGGTGCTGCGCAGGACGTCGCGGACTCCGTCGACGAAGTCGTATTCGGGGCTGAGGGAGTCCTGGTGGGTGCGGTGGAGGAGACCGCCGAGGAGAACCTCGGCCAGGTGGGCGGGTCGGGACTCGGGGAGCATGACGTGCTGGACGAGCCGCATGACGGGCAGCGTGAGGCGGACGGTGGCCAGGCAGCCGGCGAGGCGGTAGGCCTGAGGGGACGCGTGGGCGCGAAAGGCACGGACCAGGCTCAGTGGTTCATCGGACGGGGCGTCGGCAGAGATGGTGTCGCGGTCGAGTCCGGCGGCGGCATCACGGGTGGCGCTCGTCATCGTGACGACTGCCGGGACTCCGCCGGGGGCGGTGGCGGTGATCAAGCCGGTCCAGAGACTGAGCCACGAGGGGTCGAGTTCGAGGACGGGCACCGGCATGCCTGCCAGAGGTCCACGCATCAGACCAGAGCTGTCGGGCCAGGCTGTGCGCAGATACGAGTTGGGGAGACCGGGTGCGTCCGTGTGCAGGCGGATCTGTTCCAGACGTAGTCCGGTGCGGCGCCACAGCCGTTGCGGGAGGGGCTGGATCACCGCCAGTGGTCCGCCTTGCCCCCACAGTTCGAGGAGGCTATCGGCGCGGCCGTCGTGCCAGAGAGCTGATACGCAGTCGCTGATGCACCAGATGGCCTGCCGGCCCGTCGGATCGACGATTTCTCGGGGACTGTGGAGTGCGCTCGTGGGTATCGCCTGTGGATGCAGGCCGGTTGATCCGTCGGAGGCGGTGTGCAGGTGCCAGAGGCGGATGTCGCGGAAAGCGCCCGTGCGTTGCAGCAGGGCTGTCAGCTCGCTCACAAGGGAGTGCCAGACGGCCATGGTGGGTCCCGTCTCCACGATCAGGGCGAGACTGAGCCAGCGTTCGGGCTCGGGACGGGTCGCGGGGAGGAACAGCCTTTCTTCGGCGCAGCGTTCAGCGGTGGCGCTCTCGTCGAGGAGCACGCGGTGGCGGGAGGGAACCCGGCGCTTGAGCGGACGCAGGGCTCGTAGGAGGTTGAGCTCGTGGGGGAGTGCCGGGGCGTCGGCCACGCGGACGGGGACAGCACAAACCGAGCTTGGGCCGACCGCTGTGGCAGCAGCGGTCGTGGGGGCGTGCACAGTGGCGGGCGTGGGCGGATGCGCCGACCGGGGTGCACGGCGGGCCGGGGCGCGTTCACTCTTGCCGGGGGCGGGCAGGCGTCCGGGTCCTTGTGTGCTCGTACTCGCCGACTGAGCGATGTGCGTGGCCAGCCACAGCGCCTCCGCTGCCTCGCGAGCAGTGAGTTCGAATCCGACTCCCTCAAGGGCGGTGAGGATGCGGTCGAAGTCGGGATTCATGTAGCTGAAGGGGGTAGGTGGCCAAGGAGCCGTTGGGCGAGCTGTTCTCGGTCGCCGCCGCCGCGGGCGGCGTGGAAGGTGAGGTACAGGGCGTTGAGCAGGTGGTCGGTGGCCAGATCGCTTGCGTCTCGTCGGCGCAGGAACTCCGTCACCAAGGCGTCGGCCTCGTCGCTGATCTCCGGGGCGAGCCGGGCTTCGACTATCCCCATCAGTTCGTCGCGGTTCGGGGGCAGGATCTGCAAGGGAACGCAACGGCGCAGGAAGGCCGGTGGGAACTCCCGTTCCTGGTTACTGGTGAGCACGACGAACGGGAAGGCCCGGCAGCGCACCCGTCCATCGTGCACGACGATGCCGTCAGGGCTGCGGTCGGCGGTGGACATGCTGACTTCGGCCTGTTCGCCCCGCGCGGCGCGCTCGAGTTCCGGGATGGTGAACTCGCCCTCCTCGAATACATGGAGCAGGTCGTTGGGGAGGTCGATGTCGCTCTTGTCGATCTCGTCGATGAGCAGGACACGCGGGCGCTCGCGTGGCAGCAGGGCGGTGCCGAGCGGGCCGAGGGTGATGTAGCGGCCGATGTCCGTTTCGGCCTCGTGTTGTTCCCTGGCCGTTGAGACGTCGTGGAGGCGACGGATGGCGTCGTAGGCGTAGAGCCCGTCTTTCAGCGTGGTTCGGCTGGTGATGGGCCAGCGGAGTACCGGGCCCAGGCTCAGTTCGTGGGCGACGGCCAGGGCCAGGGTGGACTTGCCGACACCAGGCTTGCCAGTGACTAGCAGGGGACGGCGGAGGTACAGGGCTGCGTTGACGAGGTCGAGAATCTCCGGGTCGGCCTGGTAGAACGAGGCGCGCTTGATGTCGACGGGTGACCATTCGGGCAGTGCGGATGTGATGGGGGGACCGCCGTCGAAGGCTCGCCAGGACTGCGGTGGAGGGAGCTGGGTGATCCCGTCATGAGGCGTGTTGTCTCCTCGGAAAATCCTCCAGTCGGTCAATTCGCGTGCCTTCCTTGGGACTTGTCATCGGGGATCCGCAGGGCGGGGCCGTCGATCGGCAGCTTGCGCTTCGCGTCGTCCCACAGCAGTACGACCTTCTCCCCGCAGTGGCCGGGTGCGGTGGCCGCATCGACGCGCAGCTTCCTGATTAGTTTCGGCAGGTCGCTGAAACTGCTACGGGCGAGTTCCGCGGCGAATTCATCGCGAAAGGCCGAACCGGCGCACGCCTCGGAAGGAGCGTCGGACACGGCAGTGAGTGCTCTGCCCTGGCCCGGCGCCTGGCGAAGGCGGCACCGCACGGAGCAGCCGGCACGTGTCCACACGGCTACGGGGATGCCGGCGTACAGCGCCGTCTCCAGCACATGCTGACGCGCCGTGGCGTCCGGGCTGAAGGGAAGCGCCAGCACGGACAGATCGGGCTGCTGTTGCAGCCAAGCGAAGAACTCCTTCGGGCGTAGGTCCCTGCGGCAGTCCACCCAATCCATCGCCGTGTCGACGTGGGGGCCGTGGGACAGCCGTTGCCACCTCGTGATCCAGGACGGGTACGTTTCCGGTTTCCGGTCCAGTGCGCGCAGCACCACCGGGTATTGCCAGCTGACCGGCGCCCACGCCTGGGACAGATACCAGGTGTCGACATCGACGGCGCTCAACTTGGCGGTCGGCAGGGCGAATTCAATGAGCAGGTCACTGCTGATCTCCGCAAGGTCCCTGATGGCCGAAGGGACCACGGCCCGGAACTGCTCCTGCGCCTCGTCGAGCGTCAGAGGCTGGTCGTCACACAGGACCGGGTAAGGGGGCTCACCCTTCATCACATCGGGGTACTTCCACACCCGCAGGAAGTAGTGGTCGCCGTCCGGGGTCTGCGTGTCCAGGTGCACGCTGATCGCCGCGACACGGTTGGTGCCGGCCGCGGACAGCACGGCTGTGGGAGGCGGCGCGGGCACACCCAGCCGCCGGGCCACCAGGTCGAGCAAACCTGTGAGAGGGTCCGCGTCCTGCGGACAAGCCGCATCGGTGACCTGCCGGATGAACAGCAGCAGGGGATGCGGCCCGTTCAGCATGGCCGGGGCGTCCGCAACCTCCCTCAGCGCGTCAGCCATGCTGTCGAGGCGACCGGGTGACTCGCCGTAGTCACGGTGGACCGAGCGCCAGTACAAGGCGGCGGGTGCCAGACCGGAGCGTTGCGCCGCATGCAGTAGTGTTTTTTCCTCGCGCAGCGAAAGTACGGTCCCCGGCTGGTGCTCGGGCTGGAGCGCCGCGCGCAGCCGCCAGAGCTCGGGGTCGAGCGAGCTGGGGGCCTTGTTGGCTTCCCACAGCTCAGGAAACGTGTGCCGCACCGCGGACATGGCGAGGGCCAGGCCGCCCATGTCGAGGTTCTCCCGGCGGGAGGTCGTGACGATCCCGCAGACCTCACCGCGCTCCAGGTCGAGCAGCGGTCCGCCCGACTTTCCCGGGGCCAGCTCACCGTCCTTCAGCTGGAGCACGGTCTGGTCGGCACCGTGGAATTGCGGCCCCTCGTACGACACCGCGGTGACGCCCAGCCGGGAGGTCTGCTCGTAGACCGCGCTGTAGCCGACGGCGTGCAGGTGCTGTCCCAGACGCGGCGGCCCTTCGGCCATCCGGATCCATGGGTGGTCCGACACCGGCTCGTCCAGTGTGATCACCGCCAGGTCCGGGGGTCTCCACAGGCCCTTGCCGCGGTGGGCGGGCGGCACCGCAACCACTGATCCCTCAGCGTGGCCGCCCAGCCAGGTCACCCTGGCGCGCGCGGCGGTCGCCCGGCTGCCACCCCTGGCCGGCAGTGCGACGACATGCGCGCAGGTGACGACGAGGCCACGGCCGGCGAAGAAGCCGCTGCCTCCGCGGAGGTCTGGACCGCTGACCTGAACCACGAAACCGCCCAGCAGATCGAGGAGTTCACGCGCACTGGTGTCCACCCGCGTCACCGGCTGCCGGAAACCGAACCGTTCTGCCACTCCAGGCGTACACGCAACGTGGCCTTGGCCTCCCCGCCGACCAGCAGGCACACCAGCTGTGAACCCTTCAGGGCGAACTCGAGCCCGAACTCGGTCTCCACCACATCGGGTCGCACCGACTGGAGGGCATCCTGCACCGTGGTCGCCACCCCCTGCACCGCGGCGCTCACCGCGGTGAATGAGAGGGCCTCGCGAAGCCCGATGTTCGTCGGCCCACCGTCATGGTGATCCATCTCGTCACCGACGGCCCACACCGGCAACGCACGTACCAACAGCGTGCCGCCGTCGGGCAGTTCCAGCTCGACGACCTCCGCATCCTTCATCGTTCGCCCCCCCGTATGCGCGCCGTCGTGCGGAGAGCCATCGTGGCACGAACCGTTCCCGCGGCGGCCCTAGTTCGACAGAATCCGAAACGGCCGCGCAGTGCGCCGCGGGGCTTCGCCTCCGACAACCCGGTCATGGTGCCGCTGACAAACGCGATGCCGGCGGCCTGCCTCGGGACCTCACGTGTGCTGGTCCGCCGTGCGAGCGGCAGCCGCTCCGGGCGGCTGTTGATCATCGCTGTCCACGGACCTGCGCAAGGCCGCGCTGGAGGTTCTGGGTGATGGTGGTCGTGCAGATCACCGAGGCCCGGCTCGCTTCCGCCATCGTGGCACACGCCTCACGACCGTCGCAGCGAAAGAACGCTGATCAACCGCCGTGCCCCAGCCATGTCCTATTGACGGTTTGCCCGGCTCTAGGTCTATTGGCGTGTTGCTCTTCCTCCCTTGGGCGGAGTGAGGTTGGGCGGGTAGCCCTTGGTGCGGAGCCAGATGTCGAGGGCGACGGTGACGATGTCGCCGTGAGGTGTGCCATGGTCGGCGCTGTAACGTCGGATGCGTCGCTGGAGTTGAAGGACTTCGGGGACGGCGTAGTTGAGTTGCCGGCGTTTGGTGTGCCGGTTGCTGATGACGTCCAGCGTGTCCGGGTGCGGCGTGAGAGCGTCGTCGGTTGGCTGGAGTTCGGTGTCTAGCGCGTCGGCGATTTCACGCAGTAGGCGCGCGTGATGGGAGTGTTGAGGCACGAGAGCTGCTCCGGTTGGTCCTTCTAGGCGGATAGCTATCCGCCTATTGGGCTATTGGAATAGTCGGCAGGAGGGGCGGCCGCGCCCTGGCGTGGTTGCGGCCGCCTTGTGCCCTGCAGTGGTGTTCAGAAGCCGCGGGCGGTGAGCCATTCGTCCAGGGCGACGGAGACGATGTCGCCGATGGGCAAGTGATCGAGTTCGTTGTCCAGCGCGAAGCGCTTGATCCGCTTCTTGAGCTTCAGGGCAGCGGGAACCGATGAGTCGAGACTCTCGCGGGCGATGAGGCGCTGGTTGAGAACGACGGCGACCTCGGGAACGTCCTTGGGACGGCCAGAGCCGTGCGGGTACGGCGCACCCTCGCTGGGCGCCTCCTGCCGTCGAGTGTGCTGTTCCTGGCGAGCCTCCGGAGTGTCGGTCTTCACGGGGAATGCCGTACCGCCTGCCGCCGGGGGAGCGGCAGGGCGAATGGCCACCTCGGCGGCAGAAGCCACACCCGGAGCCGTGGATGTCATGTGAGATGGCCCGTTGATCGAAGTGTGCTCGGCCAGCTGTGTGGGCTGCTGGGGCGCACGTATCGCAGGCTCGACGGCCAGCACCCCCAGCGGTAGCTGTCGCTCCGTTGGCATCCCAGCGGACTCGGCCCCAGCCTCGGGCGTGTCGACGGCGGGGTGCGGTGGCTGACTGGCGGTCGGCTCAGAGACAGGGGCGCTCGGCGAGGTCTCGATGGTCGGTTGGGTGGACGTCGGCGGATCTTCGGGGACCGTGTTGGTCCGGCTTCGTGTCGCACCGTCGACCGGATCGGTGGAAGGTGCGGGCTGACCCTGCGGCTCGCCCGCAGTGGGGCGGTCTTGGCGCTGCTTGATTGCCTGTTCGGCGGCGTACTGCTCGGGGGTGAGCTCGGCGGCCGGGGGAGGGGCTGTCTTCTTGGTTCCGCCCAAGGTACGGCCGCCTGTGCGGCGGGCAGGGGGCTTCATGCGTTCGGTCATGCTGCCGTCAGCTCCTTCATGAGTTTGGCGTACTCGCTCAGTTCGGTCGGGATCTCGCCGAAGGCCTCCATGTAGTGCACCCAGGAGTGGATGGCGGTCTCGGCGAGCGGGAAGGCCTCGTCGCGGTCCGGGCCGATGCCCTCGCCCTCGGCGGGGTCGAGGAGCTGGTCCTTCGCCCGGCTGGGCAGGCTGGTGCGGTCGTCGGCCTTGACCATGACCACATGGGCGGTGACGCCGTGGGTGTTGCGGGCGGCGGCGCGTTCGGCCTCGTCGAATGTGGCCACGAGCTTGCGGCGCTCGATCTTGGTGGGGGCGACCGGTACGAGCAGCAGGTTCGCCTCGGTGACGGCCTCGTGGAAGATGCGGGCGCTGCCGCCGCCGGCGTCGACGACGATCGCGCCGAACTCGGCGCGCTTGGTGCGGATGTAGTCGGCGATGTCGTCGAACGGGTACCGCTCGACGATCAGGTTGGCGGGGATGTCGAAGTCGGCGGCCTGGGCGACCTTGAACCAGTCGTAGGCGGACTGGCTGGTGGCGTCGGCGTCCAGCAGCAGTGTGGGCAGGCCGAGGACGACGGCGTAGTAGAGGGCGATGAACCAGGCGGAGGTGGGCTTGCCGGTGCCGCCCTTGAGCATGCCGACGACGATCACGAACGCGTCCCAGACGTGTTCTGTGGCCGCGGCCAGGGTCTTGTGGCGGGTGTTCTCGTTCACGTGTGCTTGATCTCCTGAAACGGGAAGGGGTGTTGTTTGGCGCGCGCATCGGCGAGCGGCCGACGACGGGGGCGCCCGTGCTGCCCTGTGGCAGCCGGAATGGCACACGGCCGCCTTCTTGATCTGCCAGGCAGGGTGGGCAACACCCACGAGGACGTGGAGTCTCATGGCTGCTTCCTCAGAGCGTGGGCCGGTCCGTGGTGGTGCTGGGGCCGCATGCGGGTGCCCGCTTGGTGCAGGAGCCGGTACACGGTGGCGACGGAGTAGCTGTGCTCCCTGGCGAGTTTCGGCACTGTTGCTCCGGCCTCGTATCGGGCCCGCAGGGACAGCGCGACCTTGTACCGTTCGGCGGCCCGGGCTGTCGCGCGCATCCGCTGCGACTGCTGGGTGGTGCGTACGGTGCCGCCGGCTTCGATCAGCAGGCGCCGGGCAGCACGCCGCGTCTCTCCGGCCGCCGTGGCGAGTTCGGTGAGGGTTGCGCCGTGCTGCTCGTAGAGGGTGCGCAGACGGGCCGCGAGACGCTGGCGCGCTTGTGGATCCTGGCGCATCCGGCGGGTCTGCCAGGAGGTGCGCATGACGGTTCCGGCGTCGTGCAGCCGGTTGAGGACGGTGCCGTAGGACAGGCCGCTGGCGGTGACGAGTTCGTCGACCGTGGCACCGGACTCGTACTGCTGGCGCAGGGCTTGGGGTGTCACTTCCTCGCTCGCGTCGGAGGTGGCCGGGGGTTCTGGGTTCATGCGACGGACTCCCATTCGCTGAGGGCTTCGGCATGGGCGGCGGCCAGCTCGTCGTAACTGCGCTGGTCGGATGGGGTGATGAGGATCAGGCGGCCGTCGGTGGCGACCCGCAAGTCGGCGGCCGGATGTCCTGTGAGCGGGTCGATGACGCGCCCGTCGGGGGTGTGCCACGTGGGCGGGATCTCGTCGGGGCGCGGCGTTGGGACCAGGACTGAGTGGCCGTCGCGGACGATGACGAGAGCCCTGCTGCGGTGTTCCGCAAGCCGGTCCAGTGCCTGCTGGTAGGCCGCGCGCTCGGCCGTGTGCAGGGCCTTGCGCTGGGCAGCGACGCCGCTGGTGCCGTGTTGCTCGGCGATGTGGTCCCAGCCCTGTGCCAGCGCTGCGGTGTGGCCGGTGTCCGTGTCCGGGAGGCTGTCACCGAAGCCTTCCAGAGCGCGTAGCGCGAGGGTCCAGGTCTCTCCTGTGTGCTGAACGAGACCGTGGTCGGCGAGACGTTTGAGGGTCCGGTAGGTGGTGGCGCGGGAGACCGAGGACGTACCGACGAGCTCGCTGACGCTCTGGTGGGGGCGCTGGTGCAGGGCGCTGATGATCACGAGGGCGGCGCTGCCGAGGCCGTGGTGGGTGAAGGCGTCGTGGCCCATCAGACGTGCGAGGACGGTGGAGTCGATGTCGGCCGTCGTGGCCGTCTCAGGGGTGGTCCACTCCTCAAGTGCCGGGTCGGGGGGGAACTGAGTGGACCGGAAACGAGACAGCACAGCCGGACCACCGCGACCGGGGATATCGCCGTCGCCCAGGTACCAAGTCGAGCCCTCCCGGCCGTGCCCCACCCGCAGACGCCGCAGCCAGCCTCCCGGCTTCAGGACCGCCTCGTAGACGACACGCAGCGTCGTGCGGGAGATCCCGGCTTCCTCGGCGGTCTGCCGCTCACTGGCGTGGTGCAGGAGTCCGCCCGCGATCTCGGCGAAGTTCAGGTGCGCCCGCAGCACCCGCAGCGCGGTCCGACCCCGCTCTCCGCGCCAGGGCGTGGTCTCGATGCGGTCCCGTAGCGCGGCGAGCACCTCGTACGCGTCGTGCCGGGATCCCAGCGCCAAGGTGGTGTCGACTGCGGTCGAGGCGCTGGCCCAGACCCGGCGGATGTAGTCGAGGGCGCGGATCTGCCCGGAGCGCAGCGCGATGTGCCGGGTGTGCCGTCCGCCTTCGTGGTCGGGGTGCAGCAGGAACTGCGTGAGCTGGTCGATGCTGCCGCCGGAGCGGGCGACGTGGCAGGCGATGGCCGCGGTGATCCGGTGCCCGTGCTCGGCCGCGCCCTGGCGGTCCCCGCGCAGGATCACGCTCCGACGGTCGGAGGAGAGTCGGCTGTAACTGCCGGTGGCGTAGCGACCGGTGAGGTCACCGAGCAGAATGAGATCGGTTGCGGCCGACGGCAGTTGGGTGTGGCCGAGGCCGCCGTGGAATGGGGATGCGTTTCGTCGGGAGGGGGCGTGATGGGTGCTGTCTGGCACGGTGGGGTCGTCTCGCAAAGACGTGGACGCCACCCAGGCCCGCTAAAACCACGGGCGGCATCCGGAACCGACCTCCGTCGGCGCCGGCAAGGTCCCCAGGATGGCCGTCCTGGAGGCCCTTGTAAGCCCGGCCCCGAGCGGAGGCAGGCGTCCCCATCGCAGCTCGACCGAGGTCGAAACAGAGCCCCGCCAGAGTCGCCCACCCGTGATCCACACCGGTCAACTCAGGTCTCCCAGAGGCCTGTTGCAGAGGCTGATGCCTCTGACTGCCTCCGAGCGACCCGGGTCGAACCGGGGTCGAATCAGAGTGATTTCCTCTGACTGCCTCCGAACGCCTCTGCAACCCGTCCTAGCAGGTCACAGCCTCATCGCCCCCACATAAGCGCAGGTCAGAAAGTTGCGCTAGCTGTACCACTGGTTCCTGGCAAAAGCGGTGATGTGCGGCATGGCAGTTCCCGTCCCTGTCGGCGGGGCGTCCTCGCCCCGCGTGCCGTGGTTGGAATCAGGGTCGTGAGGCTTGTATCGGCTCGGCAAGACGGCTTCTGTCAGGCGGAAGAACTTCTGTAAAGAGGCTGGTCAGAGCCTTGTTCTGTCAATCCCTGGTCGCCAGAGTGGGGTGCCGCGTGGTGCGGTTATTCGGTTCGCGCTCGGGGGAGCCGGAGGCGGCGACGGCGAGTGCGACGACTCACAGCGTGGCGTTAGTCGCCCTATAATGTCCACTTGGTTTCAATTGTGATACTCCTCTGTCGGCAGATGCTCGGTACAACGGCAAGAATCAGCATCACTGCAGGTCAACTACTGTTCATTTGGGAGTCTGGGGGCCCTCGGGGCGAATCCGGGTCGAATCCGCACCCTTTCAGGCTGTTGAGCGTGTTGCCGCTGGTCAGGGTGGTGTGAGGTCGCGTGCTGGTTCGCCTTGCGGATGGGGGTGGCGCGGCGAGCAGTCGGGCCGATGAGCCGCTGAAGAGGCACTGGGTGGCGGTGGTCGGCTGCCAGGGGCGGGGACTGACCAGCGGATTCTTCGCTGCTGGTGGCGGTCGCTTTCGTGATCATGTCCTGCGGAAATGTCTTCAGGTGGGACGGCTGATGCGTGACGGCCCGGGATTGATGGTTCCTGGCCGAAATCGACGTGCCGAGCGTTTCAGGGGCCGTCCAGGGGTCGCGCGGTGGTCGGGCCATGTGGCAGAGGCCCCGCTGCCTCGCGCGGCATCCGGCGCTCTCGCAACATCCGGTACACCACCGGAACTGCTTTCCTCGGCGTCGACATCGGCACACCTGCTTCGACGTCGGCAATCGGCCCCATCGAATTGGCCATCGATGGCGCCGACACGTGATCGATGACGGTCCGCGGTGGCCCCACCGCGTGGTCACCACCGTAGGTGAGCAGTAGTGGGGCCGCTTCGAGACGTCACGCAACGTTCTTCGGGCAGGTGGGGCCAAGTGGCCAATATCGAGGGGCCGCTGAACGACGTCAGAGCCACCGTAATGTCCATGTCTCGGACCTCCGAGGAAGACCAAGAGCCCTGACATCAGGGGGAGCCGTGTCGATTGACCTGGACGAGGACGCCGCCATCCGACGCCTCACCGAGCAGCTCAAGGCCATCTACGGCGACCGCCGTACACCGGACGAGATCGAGACCGCGGTCGCCGAAGCCCGCGAATCCTTCAGCGCCCTGCAGATCAGGGCCCATGTGCCCGTCCTGGTCGAGCGCAAGGCCCGCCGAATCCTGGACGGACAAACCGGCTGACGTAAGAGACGGACAAGCCGCCTGACGTGAGAAGGGACAGCGATCCAGTCGGTGTGGAACCTCCGTTTCTCGGGCGCGCGGCACGTGGCCGAGCGCCGCTTGCCCCAGTCTTCGACGTCCATCACAGGCGGATCCGCGGGTATACGGTTCGCACAAGCGCGAACACCAAGCGCCTGTCCGGCAGTTGAGAGCTGTGGCCGAAGCTTGCGTGAGCTCCTGTCGCCCAAGTGAGGTGTGAGGTCCGTCTTCGCACGGTTGTGCGGTGCGATTGGTGATCAGCCTGCGGTGCTGTGCGACGAGGATGAGATTGCCCCTCCAGCCTCGACGTCGCTGGTCGGCGACCTGCTTCAGGCGGTGTCGAGCGGGGTGTCGAGGTCAGCGTGCGTGATTGGCCAGTGAGAGAAGCAGGTGTGCCGATTCGGGGTGGAAGTAGTCGGAATGTGCGCCTTCGATCCGCCAGGGTGAGCTGCGGTAGTAGGAGTTGGCGTCGATGTTGATGAGTCGGCTGGTGGGGAAGGCGTAGACGTCGGTGGTGCGATGCAGGAACGTGGTGTGCAGGTGCTCCCGTGGTCCGGTCGCGCCCAGGAAGCCGATGCCGTTGCTTCCGTCTTCCGTCTGGCGATGCCACAGACCCAGGGCGCGGTCGTGGGGGGAGAAGGTCATGGTGACGGGGGCGTTGAGGACGCTGTCGTCGAGCAGGCGGGCGTAGGGTGCGGCGGTGAAGGCGTCGGCGGGGGCGGCCATCTGGAAGACGGTGAGGCTGTCGAGGGTCCAGGGGTATGCGTCGGACTTCCATAGCCAGGCGAACGTGTCCGGTCCGTCCGTCAGTCGGTTGCTGGCCTGCTCGATGGCGTGGCACAGGAAGCGTCCGCCGAACGAGTGCCCGATGGCGTGCAGATATTGCCCGTACGAGCCCCGCAGGACGTCCGGTCCGGGTTCGGGCAGGGTGCGATGCTCGTTGAAGTAGCCCAGGACGGCAGCCAGTACGTGAGAGGCATGTCCACTGTGGGCGATGGCGGCGGTCCGGTCGCGGATGGTGCGGTAGCCGGCCTTCGTCGGTGCGCTGCTCGACGGCCAGCGCACGCACACGTACTGGGGACGGAACGGGCTGATGCGCGGGTAGGCATCGGGCTGCTGTGCGGACAGGTCCTCTATGAGCTGGAAGAGCCGGGTGGCGGCCTGCTCCGCCTTGTCGGCGTCGGTGCGCCATCCGTGGACGTAGAGGAAGATGTCCGTCGTGTCGTCGTGTAGGCGCAGGTGTTTCTCGATGGCTGTCGACACCTGTTCGGAGGGAACCCGGCCCCCGTGGTCGGGGTCGAGGAGGTGACCGCTGTCGTCGAGGTCGAGCAGGTCCACGACTGTCATGCCGGCTCCTTGCTTGCCGCGGACGCGTCCACGAGACGGTTGTCGATGCCCCGGAGGAGGGTGAAGACCAGGCCCAGTGGGGTGGCATGCTTGGTCACGAACTCCCGGGTGAGGCTGCGCGCGACGGGAGCGGCGCGCTCGCCTTTGAAGAACTCTTCGAAGAATCGGCAGGTGTACAGGCTGCCGAAGGTCTTGGGTATCTCTATCTCGGGGCCTATCAGGCAGCCGACGCCGAGGTCGAACAGCGGGCGGCCGAGGCCCTCGTGGACGAAGGTCCTGGTGCGGCCTCCCTCGCAGACCATCATGAAGCACAGGGGGTCGGGCAGCCGTTCCTGCCGGGTGGCGCGCCAGTATTCGAGGTCGGAGCTGCAGATGGCCTCGCCGTCGGTGAGGGTGAGCTGAGCCTGTGTGGTGCCTCGCTGGTCCTGCCGTTCACCGCAGCCGTGGGCTCCGAAGACCAGGATGTGGTCGCGGACGAGCGGGTCGCTCAGCGCCTCGCCGAGGTCCTGTTTGCAGGAGCGTTCGGTGATGTCGGCATGGGTTTCGACGACGGCCCGTACGGCGCCGATCGGTCCTGTGCCGGGCGCATGTCCGTCCTGCATCCGCAGATCGAACTGGAGCCCCGCCTGGGGGCGTTCCGTACCGTGCTCGATGAGCGGGTGGTAGTTCTCTACGTATCCGAGCGTGTGCTCGATGAGGTGGGTGTATCCCAGGAAGCCGCTCCAGTCCCAGGCCGCCGATTTCTGCGGCAGCCGGGTCGTCGGGTCGGGCGGGAGGTAGAGCATTCCCCACGGAACGAAGAGGTCGTTGGAGGTGATCGTGACGATCTGCGGGCCGGCGCGCAGTGCGGCGCAGATTGCCTCACGCAGGCGCGAGAGCCCCGCGTCTCCACGGGAGAAGAGGAACTCGAACAGTGCGTGTCCAGATCGGGCCAGGCCGAGTCCTATGTCGGACAGTGCGGCTCTGGCGGCGTCCATGCCGAGGTCGGTTGCCGGGGACCCGTTGAAGGTGTAGCCGGATGATCCTGGTCTTCGATGTCGGATCACCTTCTCCAGCCAGGTCCGCAGCAGCAGTCCGACCTCGGACGTGATTTCCTCCCTGCTGCGCTGGATCACCCCGCGCAGAGGGGCGTTGCCGTCGAAGGGCAAGGCGTCGCCCCACGCCATGACGTCGTACTCTCTTCCGCCGTCGCGCTGGTCGATCGTCAAGAGCATGGTGCGCGTCTCGCAGTCCTCGGACCGCAGTCGCGGAAGAGTGCGCAGCGAGTCGTACGGATCGGCGGTTACCAAGTAGTCCAGTTCACGTTCTTGCGACATCGCTAGAGCTTGGAACCTTCCGCCTCGGCTGCTGGGAGCACTGTTCTCAACTGCTGGATCAAGGCCCCGTCGGCGCGCCGCAGGACGTCGATGCGCAAGGTAACCGGGTCTTGAGACTCCGGGACCACGCGGAAGTCGCTGGGAGGTGATCCGCGTTCGTCGGTGAGATGTGTATGGATCAACGACGGCTGCACGGTCGCCGACGTGGCCCTGATCCGCAACGTGATGTCCAGGGGCGCGTCCTCGGTTGCCGGCACCGCCAAGGTCTCGTTCTCTTCGTCGAGGGGTTGATAGCGGAAGCTGACGTGGACGCCTGCCTCAGCCGCCGCGGCAGGGTCGTCGTCCAACACGTGCAGTCGGGCGCGGTGGCCACGCTGGCGACGGGCTTTCGGTCGCGGTGCTTCCTCCTCCACCACCTCATCCGCTGCCGTGGAGCGGGGGGTTTCCTCGTCCGGGGCGACAGCGGTCGGCACAGCGGCTGCCGCGGAAAAGTCGGACAGCAGCCAGTGCGCCACGCCTGTGTCGGCGGATGCCAGTCTGGTTGCGTGCAGGGCGAGCCAGGGTGACAAAGGACCCTGGTCGTCGACGCAGCTGATGTCGGCGCCGGGGAAGTAGAACTTCCAGCGTGCCTGGTCGGCAGGTTGCTGCAGGGGTTGTTTGAGCAGCGCCGAGTGCGTCAACCAGGCTGAGGGAAGCGGCATCTGTTCCTGAGCGGACAGCGCCACCGGGTCGAGCGCCGAGAGCCAGCTCGAAGCGGCCGAGGTGCTCCACGTGATTGCCAATTGCGTGAACCCGGGCCGCTTGCCCCACGGCGGACGAGACGCATCGTCGTCGTAGGTGTCCGGTTGCGGCTCACCCACCGTATGCGCCTGGCAGGCGTCGATGAGCAGCGTTACGCGCTCGGCCCGGGCGCGTTGCAGATCCCTGACCAGGTCACTGACGGAGACGCTCTCCTGCCCCGCCAGCCCCAGGCGCAGGTCGAGACCATCGGCATCCGCATCCACGGTTCCCGAACTCGACACGTACACCAGGAGCATGTTGCGACCTTGATGGGCCATCTTCTCCAGGCTCGCGCGCAACGCATGCAAGGTGGGCGGGGAATCGAGCAGGGTGGAACTGCGCTCGGTGAACCCGCAACGGCTTTTCAATAGTGCCTGGTAGACCCTCCGGGCGTCATGGAAGGGCTGCTCAGGGGTCCCCGCTGTGGGTACGGCGCCCGCCACGGCGAGGGCATAACGCATCACGTCGGCCGTCAGATGAGAGGAAGACCTCCGTGCGGGCAGCAGCCCGGAGGATTCCCGAAGAGCCGTGCCTGTTGCCGCGGCCAGGGGCCTGCGGAACGCGGCCGCATTCCGCAGGCAGGGACGCCGGTAACCATTGCGGTCGAGTTCCGTCCCCAACAGACGGTACAGCGTCTCCAGACGCAGCCCGTCGGACGAGGCATCAGCGCCACCCTGCAACTGCGCGATCAGCTGGCGCGTGAAGACCGAAAGACCATGGCTGTTGGCCGCAAATCCGGTCGGCGTGGTGCCCATGGACGACAGCACGGCCACCCCGCTCCGCGACACCCGCTCGACCGCGCGCCGGACAAGTCCGTCGTAGTTCCCGGAGACGATCCCCGTCCAGGAAGAGAAACACGTGTCCAGGATCAACAGCCGGTCTGCCGCAGCGGAGCGGTCGACGGTCATTGCCTCGGTCACCCGACGCGCTGGCACCCACGTCGTCAGGTCCCCTGGCAGTGAGCCGGGCAGGGCCAGGTGGAGCGCACCTTCGGCAGAGAGGGTGGCGTGCCCCGTCCAATAGACGATCAGAGCACCGTCACCAGCCGACGCCTTCGCCATGTGGCGCAGCACGCTGTCTCCACCAGCAGCCTGGACCGTCTGGCACAGATCCGGTGCAAGCCCCCCGACCAGGGGATCGGTCAGAGCCTCGCGTAACGCGCTGACATTCCGGTCGGTCCCGGGCGGCAGACGCAGAGCGGACTGGGAGGAAGAACCCGCCCCGACCAGCAGAGCACGCGTCGCTCCCGCCATCATGCCCCCCACAGTGCACTGTCCCCAAGCCAGAGTAACGCCATCACCTCGGACGCTGACAGGAGTTGTCTCATTCCGCGGCATTCGGCCCACCAGAGCGCCGATGAGGATCGGTCCCGCTGAGTCGACCGCCGAATCCGAGCGGTGAGCCGGGCCTCAACCTCAGCTCTATGCTGCGGCGATGGGCATGTAGTGGCGTATGGGTCCTCGGCGTGCGGGTAGTTCGTCTCCGACAGCTATGCCGAGGTGTGGATAGAGCACCTGGACCTCGTCGGGGTCGAGCGGATGGTCGGCGAGGGGCAGCGCGACCTTTCCGGTTCCGCTCGGTTCCTCAACCCATTCGGCATCGGCGTCGACGGCCCAGATTCGGCAGACCACTCCGCCGGCAACCACGATGAGCAGGCGCAGGGTAGGTCTTCGGGCCGGGGATACGCTCCAGTACCGGCTGTCCGCTTCCCGCTGGACGGCGTCGGTCTGGCCGGTCTCACCGTAGAGGTGGCCGTCTGAGCCGATTCCGTGCTTGTCCTGGGAACGGTAGATCACCAGCGCATAGTCGAGCCGCGGGTGACCGGCGGCGGATGTGACCGGGATGGATGTCTCTGCTGCCATCGGGGGCTCCTCTTTCTGTTCGTCGCCGCTGACGGTCGCGGCCGGCGGATAGCTGTGGGTTTGGGCGAAGGCGCCGCTGAGCCGGGGTGGTCAGTCGGTCTCTGTCCAGGTCCTGTCGAACCAGGCGAGGAATGCCACGACTCCGCCGACCTTGGCGATCCGGTCGTGAATGGCTCTCTGGTCGTGTCCGGCGATGAAGCTGCGGCCTGAGGGGGTCTGGCTGCCGCATCCGCAGGCGCAGAGCGTCCTGTCGAATGGCGAGTCGACGTACTGGACGGGATTCTGGCTCTTGCCCACCGGGGCGTCATTGCCTACGTACTTGTCGTACACCGGGTCGCCGGGCTTGAGGATGGTGCCGTTGATGGTGCGGCGGCCGTCGGGGTCGGCGTCCGTGATGCTGTCGATCCGTACGGCCAGGACGACGATGCCCTTGGCGGTGAACAGCGCGTAGCGCTCGCGGTCGGCGCGGGTGCCGAGTCGCCAGCGGCCACGGCCCGCCTCGTAGACCTCCTCGTCGGTCAGTCCCGGGCGCCAGCCGGCAGACGACTTCCCGTACTCGTCCGCCGGGAACGTGTGGTAGGTGCCGAGTGCGATGGTGAGCATGGCCAAGCCCTTCCCTCTCCAGCCCGGCAATACTTTGAATCCCGGGATTGAAGGATACGCTAGAGGAGTGTGACGTCAACTTGCAATCCGGGGATTCAAAGTATGCCGTCGGGTGGCTCGGCGAGGGTGTGCCGTGTGCCGGTCGGCCGCACGGCGCCCCGTGATCAGTGGAGGTCTGATGGCGGAGGGCTCGGGGTCCGGCTGGGCGGGCAGGGCGCGGGTGGATCTCATCTGCCGCCGATCGGCGTGTGGCACCGGCGATCCCCGCTAGGGTTCACATCTCGTCCGCAATCGCTCTCGGCGGGGGTCTTGTTCGTGTCGCGGATTGCTGCTCGTCGTGCCTCGGACCCGGCTCGGATCGGGCGCTTCCGGGTGGTCGGGGTTCTGGGCGCGGGTGGGATGGGCACGGTGTACGCCGCGGTGGGAGAGCGGGGCGAACGGGTAGCAGTGAAGGCCGTGCACGCCGGGCAGGCGGCGGATGACCAGTTCCGGGCCAGGTTCCGGCGCGAGGTGCAGGTGTTGCGGCGGGTGTCGGGTCCGTGTCTGGTGCCGCTGCTGGAGGCCGATCCCGAGGCGGACATCCCATGGCTGGCGACGGCCTACGTACCCGGCTTGACGCTCGGAGAGCACACGGCTGTGCACGGGCCGCTGGCCGGGATCCAACTGCACCTGTTCGCCGCGGGGACGGCCGGGGCGCTCGCGGCTGTGCACGCCGCCGGGGTGGTCCACCGCGATCTGAAGCCCGCGAATGTGATCCTGGCCCCGGACGGACCGCGGGTGCTGGACTTCGGTATCGCCCACGTCGCCGACGGCACCGCGGTCACCCGCACCGGCATGCTGACCGGGACCCCTGGCTGGCTGAGTCCCGAGTATTACCGGGACGGCACCGCCGGGCCGCCCGGGGACGTCTTTGCCTGGGGTGCGCTGCTCGCCTTCGCGGCCAACGGCCGCCACCCCTTCGGCACCGGCAACGCCGAGGCCGTCGCCTTCCGGGTTCTGAACGCGGAGCCGGACCTCGACGGCGTCCCCGACGACATGCTCAGCCTGGTGACGGCGTGCCTCGCCAAAGAACCGGGCCACCGGCCGTCGTCCGCCGTCGTGGCGCAGCAGACCGCCGAGCTGCTCGGCGAGCAGGCGACCCAGGTCCTCGGGGATGGCCACGACCGGCCCACCGAGGTCCCGAACCTGATCGCAGAGCAGTGGCACCCCCCGACCGTCGAAGACCCCGCCTGGCTGGCTGCCGCGATACGCCCTCCCTCCAGCCGCGCCCGGCTCATCGTCGTCGCGGCCGCCGTGTTCGCCGTGGCCGCCACAGGGACATGGTTCGCGCTAGCCCCGGGCCACGAACCGGTGCGCGCCACCCACTCCCCGCAGCCGGCCGCGGCCCGCTCCACTCCTGCCGCCACACCGGCTGCGACCACGTCACCTCTCGCCCATTCAGCCATTACCGAGTTGCAGACCCCGACCGCCGCGGCGTCGTCCGCGCCGACGCAGACCCAGGTGGTCACTCTCAGCCCCTGGTCCCCGGGCGGCACCCCGGCAACCGGCATCACCATCACCGACCGGGCCAGCGGCTCCTGCTTCGGCACCGCCGAATCCACGATGCGCACGGACGCCTGGCGCTGCACCGCTGGCGACCGGATCCTCGACCCCTGTTTCTCCCCGGACTCCGATCCCTCGGACACCAGCGCGCTGTGCCTGGACGGAGCCCCCGACCGCATGGTCGAACTGTCGGTCCCCGAGGGCTTTCCCGGCAACAACAACCACATGCCAGGCGGACCCGACATCGAACCGATCACCCTCGTCCTGACCAACGGTGCCCGCTGCTCGTTCGCCGGTGGCGGTACCGCGACGCTGGCGGGACAGCGCCTGAACTACGGCTGCGACAACGGCGGCTACCTGTACGGTTACCCGAACAAGACCGCCCCCGTGTGGACCATCTCCTACGCCGCCCCCGGCAGGGGAGCCAGCGTCTCCACGCCGATCACCACCGTCTACCAGTAGCGCGCGTGCCTAGCCGGGCAGCGGTCACGGTCATGGAAGAGCGACTGCGGCTTCGGGTTGCAGTGGTCGAGTGGGCGCGATACTTTTCGCGGCTGGCTTGATCTGGAGAGGGGGTAGACGATGCCGGACAGGAACGTGGCGGCGGCTGACGTACGGTCCGTGCTTCGAGCTGCGGGCTACACGCTTCTGCAGGTGCAGCCGCGCCTTGAGAAGCTGTCGAGCTTGCGGCCCGATGTGCTGGCCTGGGCCGCTAACGCCGATGGGGACTTGGTGCCGTGGGCAGTTGTCGAGGTAAAGAGCGGACGGCTGAAGCGGCCCGAGCTGGCTCTGCCCGGCCTTGCCCGTAGCCGGGACGTCATGGGCACGGTCGACCACTACGCAGTCGTCAACGGCGAGTGGTTCAAGGCCGACCGTGGTGTCCGGTCCCTGGAACCTGTCGATGGTCCGACGCCTCCCGAGTACGGTGCACGGGGTCTGCTCACCGATGAAGAACTCGCGACGTCCCTGCTGGTGCAGCGCCTTTGGTTCGAGGCCGATCGTCTTCGCGATTCCGGGGCGCGTGCCAGCGACGCTTTTCCGTCCCGGACGGTCCTGGCCGAGACTGAGCAGCCCGGTATCGAGTTGCCGGACGGCGGGCTTCTTCCCGTGCGACCGGATGTGCTGTGGCGTGCCAAACGTTCGGCACTGATCGAGTTTGCCTCCCGCGGCAGTTCTGAATCCAGTTCCCACCCGGTGATCGCTTCCGCGGTCGCCGCGCTGGTCGAACAGCGTGTGACGGGGACCGTCCTGGACCCGTTCTGCGGGACCGGCTCGTTCCTGTGGGCCGTTCTCGACCGTGCCATCCGTGTGGATGTCCCGGCCCGGTTCGTCGGCTACGAGATCAATCCGCGACTCGCAGGCCTCGCCGCCAGTATCGGCAGCGGCGCCCCGCTACCCGTGACGATCGATGAGGCCGATGCTTTCAGCACGGAATTCGTGGGGGCTGACGTCATCGTCACCGCGCCGCCTCTTCGTGTCCGCTCATCTGATCACCAGACGCTGATGGACGGATCGAGGACCACCGACGGTGACGTCGCAGCAGTCGACAAGAGCCTGCGGGCGCTGAACGCGGGCGGGCGCGCCGTGTTCCATGTGGCGAGCTGGTTCACATGGTCGGAGCGATATGCGTCGTATCGGACGTTTCTGGCCAATGAGTTTCACGTGGCGGCCTTGATCGGTCTGCCCAGGGGAGCCATGGTCGGCGCGGCAGGCACTTCCGTACTGATGGCGATTGACAAGAAGGAACCGGCGGCGACATTCGTCGCGCAGCTCGGTGACGACTGGGAAAACCAATTGGAGCCGGAGGGCGCGGCTCTGAGCGCGGCACTCGCGTTCATCAATCCTGCAGCCACTCCGCGCGGCCTGGGGCAGTCATGAGTAGGTCCCTGGTCGTTGACCTGCGCAGGGCCGGACCTGGATGGGATCCGGTCAGGCTGGCTTCTTCCGCATTCCAGTGGCCGACGCGGGCACCGCTGGCTTCCCTGCGCGAGCTTGCTTCGAGTCTGCCGCCGGGCACGGTGACACGGGCTGGTTCGCCCGTCATCACGCCCGCCAATGTGGCGGCGTCAACGGGCGTCATCCGGCGGCGCAGCACCAAGTACCAGGGGAGCGTCTTCGCCGTCGGCCTGCGCGGGCTGCGAAGCGGTGACGTCCTGGTGCCGCCCTCGGCATCCGGTCCGGCACTCCTTATCGACGACCGGCTGAACGGGGCGCTGTTTTCTTCCCGGTTCACGGCATTGCGCCCCCTCGCCTCGGTCGATTCCCTGTGGATCTGGGCCGTACTCAACAGCCGGAGTGGGTGTGCCCGGCGAGCGCTCCTGGCGGCAGGGTCGACCACGGGAGTCGTCAAGACAACGGATCTGCTCGACATGACGCTGCCGGTGCCGCCTCTGGCGCACGCGGAGGAGCTGCGCCAAGCACTCGCCCGGATCGAGGAGCGAACCCATCAGGCGGAGGCGCCTGCGGAGTCGACCTGGTGGACCACGGCGGATCTTCGTGTCCGGAACGACTGGGCGATCACGCTCGCCACACCCCGCCCTGGTCTCCTGGACGACGGCGAGCCTCTCAGCTCCTTCATCCGGGAGCTCGCGCGGTCTCGATCGACTCGGAATGCCGAAGTGCCTGAGGAGGTGCCGGGAACCCTGCCGGTGGTGGACGTCAGTTCCCTCGCTGGAAAGCCGCCCCGCCGATGGGTTGAACCGGAGACGTCTGGGGCGCCCGTCATTGCTCCCGGAGATCTCCTCATCGCGGGCCTGGGCGACTATTCCTATGCGACCGTTGCCCAGCGCCCGGGCGTGGCAGATCAGCATGTCTTCGTCCTGCGCCTGCTCGACCACGCGCAGGCGCCGGCCCTGGCGCACTACCTCAACGGGCGCGAAGGGCAGGCCACCAGGCGGATCCTCCTTCGTGGATCGACCGTGCCGTCCCTGAAACGCGCGGACATCGAACGCTTCCCGATCCCCAGAGAAGCCCTCGACTACGACGGCGACACCGAGCCGGAGGTACCGCTGGCCGAACAGCTGGAACAGGTCCTATGGACGAGCTGAGGTGCGAGCTTTCACCGCTTGTGTACGCCGAGCTGTACCGGCTGCTCGCCGCCGATGAGGCACGCCGCGACGTTCTGGAGGAGCGTCTTGCCGTGATCGGCTACGACCACGTGTGGCTCGGCACTGCGGCCGATGCGTACAACGAGTACTGGGCAGCGCTGCTGGAGTCGACCGATGCCGACAGCGTCAGCAGCCTCGCGTTGCCGAGGAACGAGCATGCTCTGCTGGCCACCTGGATCCTGGCTGGGCTGCGCATCACAGGAGAAGACCGAGAGCTGGGTGCCGCGCTGGCAGAGAACGTACTGCAGCGTGCGCTCGCCGAAGTGCCGGGTCTCACCACACCGCTGCCCCCGGACCTGAGCCCAGTCATCGTCGGATGGACGCTTGCCAGCATCATCGGCACCTCCTCCTACGAGTGGCCCGTCGCTCCAGCACTGTTGCCGGACGACGCGAACATCAGATCGGCCTTCATCGGGCTCGCGCATCATGTCCTTGTACTGGAGGCCATGGCAGAGCCGTGGCCCGAGATGATGCAGACGTCCACGTACTGGCGCGGCTACGGGATAGCCGAGGCACTCAAGCCGGCCATGGGGGAAGGCAGCCCGGCCATAAACGAGTTGCTCAAGGAAGCACGTCCTCTGCTCCCGCAGTACCTCAGCACCCAGATCAACAGTCATTTCAGCCGGTTCGGCCAACGGCGTAACGCGCTGTCGCACGTTACGGACGACCCGCGTCGGGAACGGTTCGTGGACGTTGTGACCATCACCCGCGGCTGGGAGCATCTACGCCTGACGGTGCTGGGTCTGACACAGTTCGTCTGCCAGGAGGCTTCCCGGTGCCTCTACGACGCGGAGGAGCTGCCAGCAGCCCTGCGCAACGACCCGTGGGGGTATCTCGAACGGGAAATCTCGACGGAGTGGCTGACATAGACCCGAATACACCTCCGTCCCCGGGCGCCTGCCAGCGCTTCGAGCGGGGATGAGATGGTGTTTCGAACCGGCGCAGCTCCGGTCCACCGGCGAGCAGCCAGTCCCGTTCCCCCCTTTTTTTGGGCCCTGACACGGGAGGATGCGCTCATCACGGCTTCTGAACAGGGTGTCGTCGCCTTGCAGATGATGGTGTCCCGCTAAAGCGTGTTGCAGAAGGCCGTGATCACGCAGCCTGAACTGGGCGGTTGGCGTGTCTGGTCATGCGGCGAGTGTGAGTTTGTGCATGCGGGCGACGGCCTGGACGGCGTGGTGGAGGCCGTCGCCGCGCTGCCGGCAGTCACGGAGGATCTTGTAGTTCTTCATCCGGGCGAAGACATGTTCCACGCGGGCACGGACCTTGCGGTGTGCGGCGTTGTCGTCTTCCTCGCCCTTCAACAGGGGCTGTCCGGGCCGTTTACGGTGCGGGACGATCAGGCCGGTGTTGATGTAGCCGCCGTCACCGAGCACGGTCACCCCCAGGCAATGCTCTGCCAGGCCGGAATCTCGCCACGCTCTGGCGTCCGCGGTGGTACCCGGCACCGGCCGGGCCGTCGCCACCACGAGACGGGTCTCCGTGTCCATGATGACCTGCACGTTCGCCGAGAACCGGTAGTTGCGGGAGGAGGCGCCCACGGTGCGCTCGCGGACCGGGAGGAGGGTGCCGTCCACGATCCATAAGCGCTCGACCGCGTTCTGCGGGGCCTGGGCCGGCTCGATGGTCAGCAGCGGGCCGAGCCTTTGGATCACTCGGCATACCGTCGCAGGCAAGATACCGAACAGTGGGGCGAGCTGCCGCATCGTGAGATTCGTGCGGTAGTAGACGGCCACCAGCAGCACCCGCTCGGCCAGCGGAAGCCGCCACGGCCGCCCCCACCCGCACCCGTCACCACCACTTCGCGGACCGCCTTCAGCAACCGCCCGAACTGCTCGACCCGCAGCCCGGTAAACGTCTCAACCCAGACCTGCTCTGCCCTCAACACCCCGGCCATACAAGGAAGATGCCCTGATCACGGCCTTCTGCAACACGCTTTAGGAATCAGTGATCGGATGCCGAAGCCCAGCGTTCAGGCCCTTGTACTCACATTCGTCGGCAAATGAATTAGTAACCAATCCGGAAGAGCTCGACAACTGACATATCAGGAATTTTCGCAACCCTGGCGAGCAAGGTTGGCAGGATCTCTGTGTACCGCTCGACCGTCGGCCGACAGTAATGGTCCGAGTTGTACTTCAACTCTCCAATGAGCCCTCGGGACGATCTGGCCAGCCATAGAGATAAATCGAATGCTCCATGTTGTTGCCCCAGTCCTACCGGCTCAAACGTGAGCCCCTTACGCTCAAAACCCCGCTCACCCGACGAGGCCAAGAAGAACTGTGGCATCTCAGGTATCGGTGCACGCTGTAATGCAAAGCTGACCTGAACCACCGGTGAGCGCCCAGCGCCCCGGGGGAACGCAAGATTCTCAATTAAAGCTGCGAAGGGATAATCTTGATTGACCAAAGCAGACCGAACAATAGCATCAGTCCGGTGAACGAGATCACGGAAGCTTGGCTCGCCGCGCAAGTCTCCACGCAACGCAAGGAGGTTGGCGAAATGACCGATGGTATCCGCGAAGCCCGGCTGACTCCGTCCAGCCACCGGCGCACCGATCAGGACCTGATCGGAGGCAGCAAGACAGCCAATCGTCGCGTGACACACCGAGAGAAGCACACGGAAGAGGCTCGAATTGGATTCCCGTGCAAGGTGTACTAGTCGGCTAGTCGTGTCTCGCTCAACCGAGAACGTCACAGAATCGCCCCGCAGCGCCTGCAAAGATGGTCGCGGTCTGTCGACGGGCAGGTCAAGTACCGATGGAACGCCATCAAGCTCGGACTCCCAGTAACCGAGCTGGCGGCGAGCTTCGCTGCTCCGCATAAATCGTTCTTGCCAGCGGACGAAGTCGAGGTATTCGGCAACTGGTCGATCGGGTACCTCACCTGCGTATGCACAGCATATACGATCAACAAGTAGGCTCAGTCCCCAGCCATCTATGAACGCATGATGTACTGTGAGTAGAAGTACGTGGTCATCAGATCCTCGACAATAAACACTCGCCCGAAACCCGGGATGAGCGGCAAGATCGAATGGTTGCTCATAATCGTCTCGAACCCGCTCCAGAAGTTCCTCTTCAGACAGTGTGCTTGAATCGTAGATCATCAGGCTTGGACGCCAGCTCGCATGGACTGTCTGAAGCGGAACCCCCGTCTCGCAATTGATGGTGGTTCGCAGCATCGGTGACTGTGCGACCACGGTCGCCAAAGCCCTTTCCAGTCGATCCAAGCTAAGCACGGATGTAATCCGTGAGCAGAATTGTAGATGATATGCAGGGCTCTCCGGGGCGAGCATGTACACGTACCACACCGCGAGTTGATTGAGGGACAACCCGAATGTTGATGACGCGTTCTCATCCTCACTCGTATTCAATTGGAACTCGTCATCGCTCGAAGCACCGCCTGCACTCGCAACAAGTTCGGCAAATGCTCAAGAATGGTGCGCCGCTCAAGACCAAAATCGAGCAGACAGGCAATCTCCGTCACGCCGAGACGAGCTAGTTTTCTCACAAACTCAGCACACTTTTCCGGCGCGCCTATCAGTGAAGCTCTTTCATAATACCTCCGAAAGGCAAACTCCACGAGGGCAGCCTCGTCTGCCTGTCCCAAACGGTCGAAGTCCAGACTGAGCTTCGCCGCCTGATTTCGAATGAGTTCAACGTGAGAGGCGAGATAACGACAGAAAGGATCACGAACAATGCTCTCCAGATCATTAACCTCGCTCTCTTCAACGACAAACGTGTGAAGCATGAGCGATATCTCCCCTGCCTCAGGATCCAGCCCCTGACGACGACGGGCCTCCTTGTATACCGCAATCCGCTGGCTCAACTCGTCCAATGTAAGGCCCAGTAGTCCAGTCAGCACATTGGCGCCGCATGCGCCAGCCGCCTCAAACGTGGAAGCACTCTCACTGGCTGTGATCCACGTTGGAAGGTTCGGCTGGAGTGGGCGAGGGTAAAGTTCAGCACTGAAAGGATTCCCCTCGCCATCGATGAAATCAACTCGGTCACCACGCCAAAGCCCTCGGACCGCGTCGAGCGTCTCGTACATGAGATGCCTTCTATCAGCATACGACTCCGGACTTTGCGTGAAATCGCGGGCGTGGAATCCGGAAGCAAAAGACACGCCCACCCGGCCCTTCGACAAATTGTCGACGACCGCCCAGTCCTCCGCCAAGCGCAAGGGGGAATGCAAGGGCGCAATAATGCTTCCTGCCCGCAGTTGAACGGACCTTGTGGCCACCGCCAGAGCAGCACTCAGGACAGCGGGATTCGGGTAGAGCCCGCCAAAACGATGAAAATGGCGTTCCGGTGTCCACACAGCCCACAGCCCGTTTTCGTCTGCCCATCGAGCTCCTTCCAATACCAATCCGTATTGATCCTCGGTAAGCTCCGCTGAATCGTCCGAGAAGAAGAACAGACTGAACTTCACTTCCTTATACGTCGCGTCGCCAAGGTTCTCTGCATCGCTTACGCGTCGATCCATACCGGTCTTGAGTCCTCGCAGCGGATCAACCTGCGAGAGTGAGCTCTTCACGTGGCCGCCGCGTTGAGCAATCAGATCCACGACGCCGGCCACTGAAGGCGATGCGAGGAAATCTTCGAGCGTCACATCCAAACCCACATCTTCGAGTCGCGCAATGAGATTAATGGCACTCAAAGAATCACCGCCAAGGTCCATAAAATCGGAGGAATCATCGACCTCGGAGCCGAGAATTTCCGCAAACAATGATCGGACGACATCAGACACGCCACCTTCGCCGATCACTGACTCTGCAACGACCGCCGGTGCCACATCAACTGCTTCATGGAAGGATCCTTCCGGATGAAGATTCGTGTAGGTATCTTTGATAGTTCTCCAATGACGCTTGCGCTCAAATCGGTAGGTTGGTAGCGATACGCGCCTCGCACTCTCATCGCTATCAAGGGCATCCCAGCGAACACGCCACCCAGCCGTCCACATCGAGGTCACAACACGCAAGAATTCACGATATGCAGACCCCTGACTTGCATCCATGACGTGCCAGCTGTGCAGCGTAGCTCCTCGGCTGCGGAGCATCGGGTCAAGTGACGTGATAAGCGTGTCATCCACCCCACCGACGACAACGACGGCCTCAGCCCCAACCTCAAGAGCAGTAACGAGCGCTGTGTCGAGCTGGAGGGCTTCATTCCATCTCATAGACCAATACGTGGGACTCTGAGCGTCCTGACGGGAAACCCACCTCCCTGTGATGGTAGAGACGAAGGGAAGGGTCGGTTCTCCAAGCAGGAATTCGCCAAATCCCTCCATGATAAGGTTCCGCTGCACTGCCGAAGCCTCACGGTCGAACTGTTCATATGCTGCGACCAGCCGTAGGGCATCCCGCGGTGACATGACACCAGCCACGCACGCAGCGACGCACTCGCCAACTCCACCACCCACCAACGCGACAGGGGCGATGCCCACGTCGATGTACATCAGCGCGACGCTGTACTCGTAAGCAAAGATCAGGGGAAGAGGCGGTCTGGTCGACTCAGAACGATCTGCGAATATCAGATTTCTCCTCAGGTCCACCCCGTCCATCACTTGAAAAGTATTCGCGCACTCATCGAAATATCCTCTAAAAGTCGCGCTAGAATCGTATGCATCTTTTATCATTTCGATGTTTACTGACTCGTCGTCGAATGCAAAGAGCACACGAGGGTCACGCCGTGCATGAACAATAGACGCGCTATCTATCTGGGACAGCGCGAGAGCGGCGGCATCTATGGTAGGTGCGATGAAGGCATACCGGTAGTCCAGCTCCCGTCGGCCCTCATGCAAGCTGAACGCAAAGTCTGAGAGCGACGGCACGGCGCCGGATTCATCTATATAATTGGCGAGGTCAAGCGCCAGATATCTGAGCGACTCGGCTGTTCGCGCCGATATGCAAATCGCCCGCGCATTCGGATCAGAGCCGTCCTCACGTGCCGATGCAGCACGATACTCCTGCAGAACGGCGTGAACATTTGTTCCCCCTATGCCGAACGAACTCAGGCCAGCGGTGACGGGTGCATCCGACGCTTCGAAGCGCGCGACCGAGCTGTCAACAAAGAACGGGCCGGCAGCGAGGCCGAGGAGAGGGTTCTCGTGCTCGAAATTTATTGCCGGCGGAAGTGTGCGGTGCTGCAATGAAAGCGCGACTTTGATGAGGCCTGCCATACCGGAGGCCACATCGAGGTGGCCGATGTTCGCTTTGATGGATCCGATGCGGCACGTCCGTGGCTCCGGTTTCGCAGCACCGAACACCTGCATCAACGCCTCGACCTCGATCGGATCCCCGACGAGAGTTCCGGTACCGTGAGCCTCGATGAAAGAAATAGACCCAGGATCCACGCCAGACGTTGCCAGAGCGGCGGCGATCACGGCTGCCTGGCCTTGGATGCTGGGAGCCGTGAAACCAGCCTTGAATGCTCCATCGTTGTTTACCGCAGTTCCCTTGAGGACCGCGTAGATATGGTCATGGTCTTCAATCGCGTCTTCCAAGCGTCGCAGAATCACTACTCCTGTACCACTTGACGGAACAGTGCCTCGAGCTTGTGCGTCAAAAGGCCTACAGTGTCCGTCCGGCGAATTGATTCCTCCGTCTTGATATATATAGCCCTTGTGCTGAGGCACTCTCAGGGACGAGGCGCCAACTATTGCGATCTCGCAGTCTCTGGCCAACAGCGCTTGCCGCGCGATATGGAGGGCAACCAGTGAGGTCGAGCACGCGGTTTGGACCGTGACGCTTGGGCCAGTGAGGCCGAGCTTGTAAGACGTCCTTGTCGCCAAATAGTCTTTTCCGCTCGCAAGTCTCAATATATAGGGGTCGACCGAGTCCACGAAGGACTGGTCGGGAAGGAGGTTTGTGAGGTAGTAGGCGTTCTCACTCGAACCGCAGTAGACGCCGATGGGGCCGTCAAACGTCGCCGGGTTATGCGCACTGTCTTCAAGCGCGCTCCATGCGCATTCCAGGAATACTCGATGTTGAGGGTCGAGCAGCCTGGCTTCCCTGTCCGTAAATCGAAACAACTCTGCATCGAACATCTCTGCGTCCGATATAACACCAGCTGCCCTCACGTATCCTGGATGCCCGACGAGATCCAGGCCCACACCTGATCGCAGAAGTTCCGCCTCAGTGAACTGAGAGATTGACTCACGTCCGGCGCAGAGATTCTCCCAGAGCGATTTTGGGTCCTGCGCGCCTGGAAACCGACATGACATTCCGATGATAGCAATGTCGGCAGGACGGTGATTGTCAGTTATCATGTGGTCTGCCCTCCTCCCTTCCTTCCGTATAGCCAGCCACCATGGACAGATATTGCGCCAGAGAAGCTATGCTGGGGTACTTGTATAGGTCAATGAGTCGCACTTCGTCGACAATCAACTTGAGTCGCGCATGCACCTGAATGAGCTTCAAGGAAGTGCCACCCAGATCGAAGAAGCTGGAATCGGGATCTATATCCGCTATTCCTAGGACCGAGCCCCATACGTTTCCGACGAGTCTCTCCAAGTTTCGAGTCGCTTCGCGTTGCTGCATCACCGTCAGCGGGCCTGCGATTTGTTTCAATCGCGCGACATCCAGCTTCCCGGATGCCGTCATTGGGTATTCGGTAACCCAGCTTATCTTGGTGGGTACCATGTATTCAGGCAGACGTTGGATCAAGTACTTCCGCATCTCCTGGAGCGAAGGCTTCGTCGGCGTGCAAACAATGTATGCCTCAAGGGATCCCATACCGTATGGATCTTCACCAGCCAGAACTGTGGCCTGCTGCACGTTGGGGTGCTCCAAGAGCGCACGCACGACTTCGGCGGGCTCGACGCGGTACCCGCGAATCTTGACCTGCTGATCTATCCTTCCAATATACTCCAATTCTCCACCTGGGGTACGTCGAGCCAAGTCGCCCGTCCGATACATTCGCGCGCTTGGGCGGGAGATATCCGTCAGAAATCTCCGCGCCGTCTGAGCGACGTCACAATAGCCAAGGCAAACACCGTCTCCTCCAATGTATATCTCACCGACGCAGCCCTCAGAAACCTGGTTCAGTGAGTCGTCTAGAAGGTATATCGATGTGCCTTCCAGAGGAAATCCGATGACGCTGGTATTCACGTTCAACGTGTCAGCGCCACTGACACTCTTGAAAGTTGAATGCACTGTCGCCTCGGTAGTGCCGTACATGTTTACCATGACGGGACTTGTCCGGTCGTGGTGCGCGAACCACGGGCGTAGATCCGACGGAGTCAGCATCTCCCCTCCGAATACGACATATCGGAGTGCCAGCCCGCGATCGTTCAAGATATTGCTGTTGCTAAGAAGGTTTCGAAACGCTGTCGGCGTCTGGCTGAGAATTGTCACGCTTTCTGCATGGAGAAGGTCGCAGAAGCTCTGCGGGTCGCGGCTTGTCGTATAAGGGACCACGATCAATGTGCCCCCATGTAGTAGTGCGCCCCAAATCTCCCATACTGAAAAGTCAAACGCCACTGAGTGAAACTGCGTCCAGACGTCCTCGGCGCTCCAGGCCATCTGCTGCGCGATAGCGGCGAAGAGGCAAACAACGTTGCGATGGCTAACGCGAACGCCTTTAGGATCCCCCGTGGAACCTGATGTATACATGATGTATGCAAGGTTCTCGAGATCGCCGTCGAAAGGCCATGTGCGCACACTGACCTTGTTACCGGAAGCCGCTCGCCCGGATGGACTGAAGACGGCCACTGGAATTCTCGCGAAGATATAGTATAGATCTTCCTGTGTGATAACAGTATTCACCCGAGCGTCGGCAACATTCCGATTGATCCTTCGAGCTGGATGTGAAGGATCGATCGGCACATAGGCGGCGCCTGCCTTAAGTACTGCCAAGATGCTTACAATCAGATCAATGGAGCGATCGAGACATACCGCTACCCGATCTCCATTCCTCACACCCGAGTCTCTGAGTTGTTTTGCCAGGAGAGTGGCGCGCGATTCCAGCGCACCATAAGAGATTTGCTCTTCCCCGCATCTCACTGCAGTCTTCCGTGGTCTGCGGGACGCCTGGAGCGCGAATATCTCATGAATCCGCATTCGGCTCTGAAGTACGTCCATCAGGCCACCTATCCATGCCGTATGTGTCGACTATGATCGGGTGTTTGAAGGGCGGTCAGAGAAGTGTGCGATAGCCTTACGGACTTTGAAATAGTCCGTCACGCCACTGCTTTGAAGCCTCGCGAGGAACGCATGACGGACAGCGAGATCTCGACGGACCACCGAGGGGGCGATGCCACACCATTGAGACATCTCGGCCAAGACGCTGTCTTCATCGTGATCGTGGGTGAATCGATCCGTTGCCGGGTCCCACGACACCAGCTCCCTGACTCTAATATCCTGGCTGCCCACCCCCGGAAGCAGCAGACTTATGGACGCGCACCGATGCACTTTGTGCGTTGAATTATTTTCGTGATGAAGGATGACGACGATGTCTATTGAACGAAGGCCGGCTCCTTGCGCATGGTTCGGCGCCGAGCTCAACGTCTCGATCACCTCCTCAACCGAATCACAGTGAATGCTGCCGGCAAGCAGGTATCCTTGTGGGAGAAGTGCGAAGAGTCGCGCTATCTGTGAGCCCCACATATACGGCGGCCAGGACCCCGAAAATTCATTCACAAGTAGGTAAGTGTCATGTGGATCCTTCGCCTCTGCGGTGGCGAAGCTGAAGTCCTCGTCGCTCCCGCGAAGATAATACTTCTTCGCTCGGGCGGGCAAGAAGTCAAGTAGTGCGGTGAGGGTTGTGGTCTTTCCAGCCTCGTGAGGCAAGGCAGCCACGAGAATCGAGGCCGGTTTCTGGAGCAGAAACCACAGGAGTGCGATTGATTCGGTATCGAAAGTTCCCGCGTCAACCAGCTCCACGACAGAAAGCGGCACAGGTTCTGTGGTTCGAAGACCCCACCAGTGGTAGGGCTGTTCGTAGCGGATGTCAGGCATTCTGTGACCTCCTGGAACGATGGAGCCCTCGGCCTTGAAAGCGTCCGCATTAAACTCGTCCTTCTGTCACACTCGCGGAACCTTCCGTGTCCGTCAACCTGGGACGCGCGCCGCGCGCGACCGGATGGGCTCACGAGACCCACAGTGGCCGAGGATTCGGGAGTTTCCCGCCGCATGACCTGGGGGCCTGAACCGGCCGGATGGTCAGGCACGTGGGGTACGGGCTCGGCATCGCCGTGGTGCTCCCCGGTCGTCGCGGGGAGCCGAATCTGCCGTCGGGCGAGGTTGGCTGGGAGGGATCGGCGGGAGGATGTGGATTGTGATCGTCCGGAGTGAGGGGTGCGGGGACATGCTCTTTAACTCGGCCGTAGCGTGCGGCGCTTTCGCTTGCCGTGGCTCGTTGTGGCTGCCAAGCTGGTTCGATGGACGCCGTAGCCAAGAGAGCACTGGTTAAGAAGCTTGCGGTGGCGGTGAATTTCCACAAGAACTATGCCGCCAGAGGCCGCGAATGGTTCATTGATCGGCTGATCCGAGAAATGGAGGCCGAAATTCCGACCCCGAGTGACGCCGTGATCACAAGCAAAGTGACCGAGGTCGTCACGAAGAGCAAAGCCGTGGTGAAGGGCAAGGAGAACTATTCCCTCGGCATCAAGCTCGGCTCCTCGTTGGCGAAGATCCAGGCGGGGCGACGGATCGAGATTCTGTACGGAATCATCGCGTCCCACTCGGCGCTGGTCGAACCAGCCAACGGCGACATGCTCGACTGGATCGCTCGCCGTCGGCTGCGCGGCGTCACCCGCATGGACTTCTACGTCAACCCCAATACCCAGGGCTACTTCCGCTATCCCGACCGCTGCCCGGCTGCGAAGGGCGTCTGGCGGCTGAACGTGGACGCCCAGCCCTTCTGGGGCTCGCTCGCCGGATCGGACACCCCGGCGCCCGGCATTTACTACTTCCCGCTCAAGCGCCCGGCCGGCGGCGACCCCGACTATCTGAAGGCCATCTCGAAGGTCTTCACCGCCAAGGAGAACGCATGTGACGGCAACCTCGTCGACTGCGGCCTGGCGTGTGGTGCGGTGCTGCTTGACACGCTCGTCGAGGCGAAGGATGCGCCGAAGCTGCTGAAGAAGGTCGACTCGCGTGGGCCGAAGAGCCTCGGCATCCACTCCACCACCCGGGAGACGCCGGAGAGCATGATCCTGGACACCGGGACCGAGGGCCTGTTCGAGCGGGGGCCGGTACTCGTCGATGACCTCCAGGTGGGCGATCACGCCTATATCTTCAACCACCCGCTCTACAAGGTCTTCAAGCCGACCGGATCGTGGACCGGTGAGCACAGCCTCGTGTACGGCTGCGGGGATCGTGGGGTCCGTTCCCGTAAGGGGATCTATTTCGGCGGCCACGGGAAGGAAGGCACGGTCTACGACTTCTACGACGACTTCCTCGCGGAGCTGCAGACCCATCTGCACCGCTCGTACCGAATCGCGGCGATCTTCCTGAACTTCAAGAAGAACGGGAGCCCGGCGCCGTCGATCTCGGACGCGACGACGTGGACGTCGCCGGACGGCAGCACGGTCCCCCTGGATCTTCATCAGTTCGACGTCGGCTTCCGCTATCGGGACTTCCAGAAGACCCCGACGAAGGCGAAATCGCAGCCGGAGATCAGCGAGACGGGGTTCGCCATCGGTCACTTCCCCACCCTGAACGTGTTTCTCATCGCGAAGCCGCGCAAGATTATCGAGATCGTTGCGGCGAACGACTTTCCCGAGGCCATTCCGTTCGAGCGCCCCGGGCCGAATCCGGGCGGCCCCGCCCAGTTCGAACCGACGGACTGGAAGATCGTCTACAAGGACCGGTCCACGAACGCGGACAAGCACTACGACCTGTTCACGAGGGCGAAGGGCAAGCTCACGTTCCAACCGCTCACGATCGACGAGCTGTTCGATTCGCCGTTCGCCAAGCCGGACCCGAAGAAGGAGGAGATCTTGGCGACGCGCCCGAGGGTCGACACGTCCGCCGCCTACCTGTCCTTCCTGCGGACCAACGGTGCGATGTAGTGGACGACGACGCCTTCACCCCCTACCTGGACCTGCTCTTGAGGTTCGCCGTACCGCTGGTCGAGGCGGCCGACAGCCCCGAGCAGGCAGCGGCGTTCCTGGAAGAGCTCGGCTACATCGCCCCGAGCGAGGTCACCGCCTTCACATCGTTCGGTGACGGGATCGGCCGGCTCACCGACGGGATCGAGCACCTGGTCGATGCGTTGGAGGACGGCGACGAAGCCCTGACCGTCGCCGCGCTCGGTGAGATCCTCGTGGCCGCCGCCCAGATCGCGAAGGCGGCCAACACGTTCAGCACCGAGATCCAGGCGAACTTCGCCGGCACGCCACTCCTGACGGACACCGACATCCTGGCGCAGATCGGCATCAGGATCGCCGACCACCTCGTTGTCCGGTTCGTCGAAGGAAGCTTCCCGACCCTCTACGCGGCCCTGCTCGTCGTCGGCATCGTCGAGATCGAGGACATCGAACCGGCGAATGCGAGCGAGAGCGCGCATCGCCGTCGGACCGTGCACTGGGACAGTCTGGGCCTTCTTTTCTCCGATCCGGTCGGGGCCCTCAAGGAGACGATCTCCGAACCGGATGAGTTCTTCTACGAGCGGTTCGTGTTCTTCATGCGCGCGCTCGCCGTCGGTCTGGGCCTGCCCGCCACATATGTTGCGCCCGACCCTGACGTGCTGGAGAAGCTCAACGACGGTCAGGACCTCACCACGCAGGACTTCTTCGACGACCTCACGGCCCTGCGGTTCCCGCTCGTCCGGGACCCGAACGTCGATCTCGGCCTGGAGCTGTACCCCAGGATCGACCCGGCCACGCAGAAGCGGACAGGGCTGGGTGTCGCGCTGCGTTTCGGCGGCGCGCTGGACATCCGGCTCGGGGACTCGTGGGTGTTGTCCGCCACCATCGCGGCGTCACTCGGCGACAACCTCGGAGTGACTCTCGACGTCGGCGGGTCACCGCATTTCGTCGGGGACGTCGTCGGGACCGGCGGCTCGTCGCCGCTCGACGCTGTGCAGTTCGGTGTGAAGCTGACCCTCAAGCCGAGCGATCAGGCCAGTCCAGGTCCGGTCTTCGTGCTCGGGCTGCCCCTCGGCGCCCTGTTCCAACTCGGCTCGGGCGAGCTGACCGTCGGGCTCGAGAAGCTCGCGAGCGTCCGTGTTTTCGTGGAAACCGATCTCAAGGACGGGCTGTTCGCGTTCGGCACGGCCTCGTCGGACGGCTTCGTGTCGAAGGTGGTCGGCGGCGAGGGTGTCCAGGCCCAGTTCTCCTTGGGGCTGGGGCTCTCCAACATCGGAGGAATCTACTTCAAGGGCGCGTCCGGGCTGGTCATCCGCCTGCCCTTGCACCTCGCGCTCGGCCCGATCGATCTCAACCACCTCAGCCTCGGGGCCGAGTTCAAGGGGAACGGCCTGAACGTCACAGCGGTGACCGGACTCGCCGCCCGGCTCGGGCCGCTGGCCGCCGCGATCGAAGACCTCGGCGTGCGTGTCTTGTTCGCCTTCCCGCCCGCCCGGGACGGCAACCTCGGTCCGGTCGACGTCGCGTTCGCCTTCCAGCCGCCGAAGGGAGTCGGGTTGTCGCTCGACGTCGGCGTGGTCAGGGGCGGCGGCTACCTCTTCATCGATCCCGACCGCGGCGAGTACGCCGGCGCCCTGGAACTCGCGCTCCTCGACGTGGTGACGATCAAGGCGATCGGCATCATCACCACCAAACTGCCCGACGGCAGCAAGGGCTTCTCTCTGCTGATCATCATGTCCGTCGAGTTCGGCAGCGGGGTCCAGCTCGGACTCGGCTTCACGCTGTCGGCCGTCGGTGGCCTGATCGGCCTGAACCGGACGATGAACCTCCAGGCGCTGGCCGACGGCGTCCGCACCGGTGCCATCGAGTCGGTGATGTTCCCCCACGACATCGTCGCCAACGCCCCGAAAATCATCAGCGATCTGCGCACGTTCTTCCCGCAGCGGGAAGGGACGTTCCTGATCGGCCCGATGGTTAGGATCGGATGGGGTACGCCGACGCTCGCCAGCATCTCGCTCGGGATCATCATGGAAATCCCGGGCAACATCGCCCTCGTCGGGATGGTCAGGATCGCCATCCCCGCCGACGACGTCGCTGTGATCGAGCTGCAGGTCAACTTTGTCGGAGCTCTCGAATTCGACAAGAAGCGCCTGTGGTTCTTCGCCACGCTGTTCGAGTCACGCATCGCGTTTCTGACGATCGACGGTGAGATGGGCCTGTTGGTCGCATTCGGCGCCGATGCCAACTTCGTAGTCAGCGTCGGCGGCTTCCACCCCCGGTTCGCGCCACCCCCGCTGCCCTTCCCCAGCCCCCAGCGCATTGCCGTGAGCCTGGTGAACACGCCGGTGTCACGGGTGCGCATCGAGGGCTACTTCGCCGTCACCTCGAACACGGTGCAGTTCGGTGCGAGCGCGGAGGTCTTCTTCGGCGTCAGCGCCCTCCACGTGCAGGGGCACCTGGCCTTCGACGCGCTTTTTCAGTTCTCACCCTTCTACTTCGTCATCGAGATCTCGGCTTCGTTCTCGGTGAAGGTCTTCGGCGTCGGCCTGTTCTCGGTGGGCGTCAGGGGATCTCTCGACGGCCCGACTCCCTGGCACGTGAAGGGTCATGGCTCGATCTCGCTTTTGTTCTGGGACATCGACGTCGACTTCGAGACCACCTGGGGTGAGTCCCGGCACACGGAGATGCCGCCCATCCCGATCAAGCCGATCATCACAGGAGAGCTCGGCAAGATCGAGAACTGGCGGGTGATCCCGCCGGCGGGGGTCAACCTGCTCGTGTCGCTGCGGACCATCCCTGAAACGGAGGCAGCGCTCGTGCTCCACCCCATCGGGGTGCTGCGAGTGTCCCAGCGGGCGCTGCCGCTGGGGTTGACGCTCCACAAGGTGGGCGCGCAGAAGCCGACCGACTTCAACCGCCTGTCGATGGAGGTTGTGGGGGGAGCGCTGGAGAAGAAGGCAGACGCCTTCGAACAGTTCGCTCCGGCGCAGTTCCAGAACTTCTCCGACGCCGACAAGCTCTCCAAACCGGCGTTCGCACCCGAGCAGTCGGGTATCGAGCTGTCCACTGCCGGCAGGGATGTCCGCTCGGCGGTCATGGTGCGCCGCGTCGTGCGGTACGAGGAGATCGTCATCGACTCAAACTACAAGCGGTTCGCCAGGCGCTTCCGCGGGTTCCTCGGGGTGCTCTTCGCGTTTTTCCTGAACGGCGCCGCGGTGTCGAAGTGCGAGTTGTCGCAGGCGGTGAAGGTCAAGCTGCAGCCCTTCGCGGAGAAGATCGACGTCCGGGGCGAGACATACACCGTCGCCCACCAGTCCGACAACACGGTGTTCCACGCCGACGCCGCGGTGTTCCACAGCGAGGCCGGTGCCCGTGAGTACCTGAACGACCAGGTGGCGGCCAATCCGTCACTGGCCGGCACGATCCATGTGATCCCGACCTTCGAGGTGGTGTCGGCGTGACGTCGCCGCTCGGAACGTACTCGTTCCTTCCCTGGTTGCGCCGGGGCCTGGCCAACGAAATCCAGACAGCCGACTTCGACCCTGCCGTCAAGGTCCGGGCCAGCGTCAACGTGCAGCTGGAAGTGAAGGGCGACAAAGTCACCGGTGGTGCGGAGACCGTCGCCACGCTCGACCAGCCGGTGGCGCTGTTCGGTCCCGGCGACATCGTGGGCATCGACCGGCGTGCCATCGTCAGGGTCGAGCCGCGCGACTGGGTCACCAACTTCGAGCCGAACTATCTCGCGGCCATGGAGTTCTACGACGAGGACCTGCCCTGGCGTTACACGCCTGCGGCACCGGACGCCGCCACCGGGCGGCTGCGCCCGTGGTTGGCGCTGGTCGTGCTGGAGGAAGACGAGTTCGTCGACGGCCCCGACGTCGAGGGTCGTCCGCTGCCCTACGTCAACGTGTCGACCCTGGAGCCGTTTCCCAAGGCCGACGAGCTGTGGGCGTGGGCTCATGTGCACGTCAACCGCAGCCTGGCGGCCGACGACACCGAGTACGTGTCGAAGGACATGGCGGCGGTCATGCCCAAGTTCCTCGCCGTGCTGAACGAGAACCCGGACCTGGCCTACTCGCGCATCGTGTGCCCACGGCACCTCGACGCCAACAGGGCCTACCACGCCTTCCTGATGCCCACCTTCGAGGCAGGTCGCCGCGCCGGGCTCGACCTCGACCTCGCTGACGTCGAGGCGACGAAATCGGCGTGGGACCCCGTCGGGCGCCCCGAGGGCCAGTCGTTTCCCTATTACCACCGCTGGTTCTTCCGGACCGGTGCCACCGGCGACTTCGAGGCGCTCGTACGGCTGCTGGTGCCCAAGCCCGTCGATCCGCGCGTCGGCTTCCGCGAGATGGACCTGCTCGACCCCGGTTCGCGTGTGCCCGGGCTCGACAAGCCGGAGTTGGGAGGGATCCTCATGCTCGGCGGGGCCCTGCAACCACCCGACACCGTGCCGCCCACGCCCCCCGACCAGTACGAGACGTGGGACACACCGTTCCCACGCCCGCTCCAGATCGAGCTCGCCCGGCTGATCAACCTGCCCGACCACTACCGGGTCAGTGGCGAGCCCGATCCCATCATCACCCCGCCGTTGTATGGCACGTGGCACGCCATGACCAAGCGGGTGCTCGACCATCGTGACGGCACACCGATCACACCGGCCGACAGCTGGGTGCAGCGCCTCAACCTCGATCCCCGGTTCCGCGCCGCCGCCGGCATCGGCACGCGAGTGATCCAGGACCAGCAAGAGAAATTGATGGACGCCGCATGGGAGCAGATCGGGAAGGTGCTCGAGGCACAGCGGCGCATCTGGCTCGGTCAGTTCGGTCTGCTGGTCTCCGGTGTGTGGTACGAACGCCACCTCGTGCCCGCCGTCGGTGTCAGTCGCCAACAGGGGCTGCTGCTCATGGCGCCGCTCAACAAGCGGATCGTCCACGACGGTGCCACCTTGCACCATTCCTACGGCCAGAGTCTCGTCCAGCCGACCATGACGTCATCCGCCTTGCGACGCATCGTACGCCCGCGAGGACGCCTGGTCCGCTCACTGCCGTTCGACGCGGCCACGCCGCCGGGCCGGCTCATCGACCGGGTGAACGCCGGGGAGGTGACGGCGGCACCGCCCAGGACTGCACCACCGGGTGTCGTCACGGCCGGCGAGCTCGCCGAGCACGCTCTGCCCCAAGGCGTGCCTCCGTTCGTCGCCGGGTGGTTGAAGCGGTTCGCGGTTCTGCCGCTCTTTGTGCTTGTGGCCGCTTGCGTCCTGGCGCTCGTACTGATGTTGCTGCTGTTCCCTGTGGGCGTCGTGCCGGCCGTGGCGATGGTGGCCGTCGGCCTGTTCCTCTACCGCTTGCTGCGCCGGTGGCGGCGGGCCGTAACGGCGTCGCAGCTGCTGGGCGAGGACCAGACGCCCGAGTCCGTCGATCGGCTCCCCGGCGTCCCCGACTTCGTGATCACGGAGCCGGGCTCCGGGTTCGTACCGAACACCGGTGGTGCCGACAGCGTGGAGGCGGCCCGCTTCAAGGAGGCGATCCGGAACACGTTCGAGGGCCGCCGGATCAGTGACGCCGCCGGCAGGCCGCCCGTGCGCGGCTCGCTCGACCTTGGCGCCAAGGCCGTCGCCGGGCTGGAAACGATCCGCCCATCGCACACCATCCCGCGGCGCGTCTCGGCCGGTGTCTTCGTCCCGCCCCGCATCCAGGACGACCTGGTGACCCCTCCCTCGCCGACGTTCGTGGAGCCTATGGCCTATCCCGTCATCGACGTGCCCATGTACGAGCCTCTGAAGAACCTCTCGTCCGAGTTGTTCCTTCCAAACATCAACCTGATCGAACCGAACAGCGTCACCCTGCTGCAGACGAACCAGCGCTTCATCGAGTCGTACATGGCCGGCCTCAACCACGAGTTCGCACGAGAGCTGCTGTGGCGGGAGTACCCGACCGACCAGCGCGGATCGACCTTCCGGCAGTTCTGGGACGTCCGCAGCTTCTTCAACGCCGGCAACCTCGACGACGAGGCGCTCAAGGAGAAACTGCGCGATATCCCGCCGCTGCACAAGTGGGCGCCCGACAGTGAGCTCGGCGACCACGACAACCGCGAGGCGCCCGGCGAGAAGGAGGACGAGCTGGTGCTCGTCCTGCGCGGCGAGCTGCTCAAGCGCTATCCCAATGCCGTCATCTACGCCCATCGGGCCTGCTGGCAGCGGAAAGCGGTGACGGCGGCGGACGAGGACCTCGAGCCGTGCCGGCGATCGGGTCCCATCGACAACACCGTCGAGCGCCGCCTCGTCTCGTTGACGCCCGAGGACGAGCTCAACCCGCCGACGAACAAGGTGCTGACGCCCTTCTACGAGGCCAAGGTCGATCCCGACATCTACTTCTTCGGCTTCGACCTCACGGTCGATGACGCCAAGGGCGGGGACGGCTCGCACCCCGAGGACGATCCCGGATGGTTCTTCGTCATCAAGGAACGTCCCGGCGAGCCACGATTCGGCTTGGACGAAGACTTGCAGGAACCGATCCAGGTGTGGAACGACCTGTCGTGGCCGAAGATCGACGTCGCTGCCGGGAAGTGCATCGACATCGCGGTGGGACCGGCCACGCTGACGGTGGCCAGTCCCGGTTCCGACAACGAGAAGTTCCCGCAGTTCGAGGAGGACACGAACGTTCAGTGGAGCCGGGCCGGCATGACATCGGCCGAGGTGGCCTACGTGCTGTTCCAGTCGCCGGTGCTGGTCGCCTTCCACGCTGCCGAGATGCTCCCTGGAGGGACGGCATGAGCACATTCGACGCCCTCCGCGAGCAACTGCGTCGGGCCCGGCAGGCGCGCGACGGCGCCGATGCCGCCCTCGCCGCGACCTGCGAGCAGTTGAAGCGGCTGGCCCTCCGGGAGGCGCAGCTGCAGCGCGTCTTCGACGCCGACGATGAGCAGCACGTCGTATCCCGGGAAGCGCTGATCGAGGAGCGGGCGCGCCTCGGCGCCACGTTGGAGCGCCTGCGCGGGCAGCGGGCTGCGGCCCTCTCCGCCGAGGCAGGGCTGGCCGACGAGTTCGCCGTGTTCACCGACCCGGTGACCGGCATCGGACAGCTCGACGACTCGACACCGATCCTGATGATGCCGGTGCGTCTGGAGACGAGGTTCAAGAAGTCGGCGCCCGAGCCCGGGGCCGTCGGCCGTGACGAGCTGTGGGTGCGCATCTACCCGGACGACTGCTGGATCGACACCTTCGATCCGGCCCTCACCACATCGGAGTTCGAGGACGCCAGACGCTATTGGATCTCGATCTGGCAGGCGGGCGGCGTCGAGGACCAGGACCGGGGCGCGTGGCGGGCGCTGGCCTCGGCCCACGGATCGGGCCGGTCGGCCTGGATCGTGCAGGAGTACCAACCGGGCAATCTCGCGGACAAGCCGACCAAGGCGCTGCCGCAGGACGTGATCCTCACCATCGTCGTGGAGTCGGCGCTGCCCGCGGTCGAGTCGGCCGCGGTGGTGGCGTACTGGACGGCGGTATGGCGGGCCGACGGCGATGCCGGTGCCACGGCCGTTGCCCGCACCGCTCTGGACGCGGCTGTCGGTACCGCTCGTGCCGGGCAGCTCGCGGCGACGACGACGCCCGCGAACCTCGGCGCGCCGCCGGCCTCCGGCTTCGCCAAAGCCGACGTCGCCGTCTCGGTCGCCTATGCGGAGCTGCCTGCCGCCGACACGAAGCAGACGGCATGGGCACGGCCCCCACGCGCGAACGCCCTGCCCGATCGCTTCGTCTTCGTCGGCTACGAGACCGTCGGCCACGCCTCGCCCGTGGTGGTCGTGGGCCGTCCTGTCCCCTCCCAGTTGATCCTCGGCCCCGATCCCGGCGCCGCCGAGGCCGACCAGCTCCGGCACGACGAGGACGGCAACCTCGTCATTCCCGACGAGCTTCGATGGATGTCCGACTTCGAGCGGGCCGTGTCCGTCGGCATGGGCATCGTCGTCGGCCTCACCCCCGCCCAGGCGCGGAAGGGTTTCGACCGCGTGCTCGTGGTCGGGTTGCGTCTCAACGCCGACGAGCACGTGGCCAAGACCGAGCTCGAAGAGCTCCTGCGGCACCACTCGTACCGGCGCACGGGCTTGGCCGTCGTTCCCCAGGGCACGCCGACGAACAACACCGAGGACGTCGGCTCCGGACGCCTGCTCGACGATCCCGATGCCAGCTTCGACGACCTGAAGCAGCCGCTGTTCCAGCCGGCCACGGACTGGCTGGACAAGAGTGACGGGCAGTGGCTGGCCGAGCATCTCGGCATCGATCCGGCTGTGTTCGCCCATACGCATGCGGCGGGTGGGAGCGACCAGGTGGCGGCGCGAGCCATGAACGTCGCGCTGTGGCCGGCAACGCTCGGCTACTGGATGGAGACGATGCTGTCACCCGTCTTCAGCGAAGGTGCCGTCGAGCAGACCCGCGACTTCTTCACCCGCTATGTCATCGCCGGCGGTGCCTGCCCGGCGATCCGGATCGGCGAGCAGCCCTACGGCATTCTGCCGACGACCGCGATCTCCCGCATGGCCTGGTTCGACCGCCCCGGCGGCATGGGCGTCGCGGCGGCCGGCGTGAGCGGACCGACGCTCGGCTACCTGCGGCGCCTGTACCCGATCCTGCTCGGCATCGACCAGGACCTTCGGACGAAGGCAGCCGACGTGGCCCACGTCGGTGCCACCGGCGACCCCCATGCGATCCTGCTCGACATTCTCGGTCTGCACTCGGGCTCGGTCGAGTGGGCGCAGCGGTACGCCGAGAGCCTGACGACACTGTTCAACCGGCTCAACCTGCTCGGTCTGGGGGACATGGCGCTCGCCTTCCTCACCCTCATCGAGCGCGTGGCGGCCCGGCAGAAGCTCAACTCGCTCGGCTACACCGGTGAGCAGGACCCGGCGATCCTCGGCCTCTCGTTCTCCGGGCGGCACAACGTCCTCAAGGGCGGCGTGGTCGATGACCGACCCCTGTCCGAGACGGCACCGATCCGTTCCTACACCGACGGCGGCGACAACTACGTGCGCTGGTTGATCGACGCCGCCCACACATCGCTCGACGCGCTGTACAAGGAGCAGGGCTTCACCGGAAACGAACGGCCCACGGCGATCCTCTACCTCCTGCTCCGCCACGCACTGCAACTCGGCTACTCCGACGTCAGCATCCGGTTGTTCGAAGCGGCCGGGATCTATACGCCCGAGAAGGTGCGGGCGGCCCGGAGCGACGACCCCTTCCTGCACATCCGGGACAACCGGCTGGACAGCGAGAGCCGGTACTTCCCCTTGTACACCGCAGCGGCCGGCATCACCGGGAGTGCCGTCCAACCGGTACACGAATACATCGCCGCCAACCTCCACACCGTTCTGTCCCCTTTCCACCTGAACGGGCAGCTGAAGGCCCTGGAACGTCTTGAGGATCGGCCGACGGCCCAGCTCGAGCGGGCGTTCGCCGACCACGTCGACTGCTGCGGCTACCGGCTCGACGCCTGGTTGCTCGGCATCGTCAACGTGCAGCTGGCCGCCATGCGCACCGTCAAGGACGGCTCGGAGGCGCCTGCGCGCCAGGGCATCCACCTCGGTGGCTACGCCTGGCTCGAACCGCTGCGGCCCGAAGGGAGAGTGCTGGAGCCGGTGCAGCTGACCGACGACGATCTGAGCAAGGCCTTCGCCGGCGCCCCAGCCCTCGTCCACGACACCACCAACCAGGGCTACGTCCATGCCCCGTCGCTCAACCATGCCGTCGCCGCCGCGGTGCTGCGCAACGGCTACGTCTCCAACACCAGTGCCGCCAACCGCCAGACGATGGCCGTGAACCTCACGTCCGAACGGGTACGCACGGCGCTGGAGTTGATCGAGGGCATTCGCGCAGGGCAGAACCTGTCCAATCTGCTCGGCTACCAGTTCGAGCGCGGCCTGCACGACCGGCACGGCCTCGCCGAGGTGGACAAGTTCATCTACAAGCTGCGCAAAGCGTTCCCGATCCGCGCTGACCGGATCAAGTCGACCAGGACCGACGGCGACGTGTCCATCGAGGCCGTCGAGGCCCGCAACGTCGTCGACGGCCTCGCCCTGGTCGAGCACATGATCGCAACGGATACCTTCAGCTATCCGTTCGGGAAGGGCGACATCCTCCCGGCCGCATCGCAGGCCGAGCGGACGGCCATCGATGCCGAGGCCGGCCGCCTGCGCGAGGCCCACGATGCCATCGCCGACCTCGCGCTGTCGGAGGGGGTGTACCAGGCGGTGCTCGGCAACTACGACCGCGTGGCATCCACGTACGACGCCTACGCGCGCGGCAACTTCCCTCCCGAGCCCGACGTCGTCCACACGCCCCGTAACGGGGTCGGCATCACCCATCGGGTCGCCCTGCAGCTGGAACCGGATGTCAGTGCGACGAGCTCGCCCGTACCGGGACTGTCGATGACACCACGCGCGCAGGCCGAACCGGGGCTCAACAGCTGGTTGGCGGGCACCCTGCCGCCGCCCACCGACGTGAGTTGCGCGGTGACGTTCCGATCCGCCTCCCTCGGCACCACGGTGACTGAAGAGGTGACCCTCGATCAGGTCGGCCTGCAGCCTGCCGATCTCGTCGTCGTCATCCGCGACGACAGCGAGCAGGCGATGGCCGAGCTCGACGATCGCATCGTGCAGGTCGTGGAGGCAGCCTTCGACCCCCGTCCCGACGTGCCCGTGTCGATCGCATACATGAAGCGACCGTCGGCGCCCTTCAGCGTCTTCGAGGTGATGCCCCTGGTCAGAAACCTCCGCCGACTGACCACGAGATCGCGGGCCCTCCGGCCGTCCGACCTGACCCTCATGAACGAGGCCGAGGAGTCTGCCGACAGCGCATCGGTCGGCGACAAGTCGCGCCTCGAACGCGTCCGCGATGCCATGCAGGTGCTCCGCGACGACATCGCTTCGTTCCTGCCTGGTCTCGAAGGCCCCTTGTCCGATCCGGCGAACCGCCGGGCCGAGATCCTGACCAACGTGGACACCTACCTCGCCGACCTCGCCGCGTTGCTGTCGCGCGCCGCCCGCTTCGCCGTCCCCCAGGCCGGGTGGGGCTTCGCCTACGACTTCCGGCGGCGCACGTTCGCCGCTCTCCTCGAGCAATGTGCCAGATGGGTGAAGCGCTGGGACGACCGTATCGCCGAGTTCGACGCCAACGTCGCCGCCTCGCACACAGCCGCCACCGATGAGGAGAAACTCGCGCTTCTCGCCCAGGCGGAACGGTCGATCTCCACGACGACCACCTCGCCGCCTCCGGCGCCCGCCGCGTACGAGAGCCACTTGGTGAACGTCAAGCGCCCTGCCTTCGATGCCCGGCGGCATCAGTTCGCCGCCATCGCGACGACGAACCGCCGGAGCATCGCCCAGCTCCTCGCCGATGTACGAGGTCTCCTGCCGGTCTCGGACTTCGACTTCGCCGCTTTCGACCTCGCCGAGCACGAGGGCGAGATGGTGCGATTCACCCAGGACGCCGTGCGGGTGGCCACCGTGGTACAGACGGAACTGGACCGGCGCCTGAAGCTGTCGCAGGACCGCTTCGACGACCACGACGGCTCGTCGATGGCGGTCACTCGCCTCGCCGCGTTGGAGGATGCCGCCCGGGCGCTCCTCGGCGAGGACTTCCGGATCTACCCCGGGTTCACCCTGGCGTCTGCGCAGGGCGACGAGCTGGCCAAGGCAGTGGCGGCGTCGACGTCGGGGGAGCTGTTCGAGTACCTGACGAGCCCCACCGACCCAGAGCGACAGCCCGTCGACTTCCCCGTCGACGACTGGCTCTACGGGATCGCCCGGGTGCGCGAGAAGCTGCACGCCTGGGAGCAGGTGGTGATGTTCGCCGGTGCCCTCCAACGCCCCGAGCCCGAACTCCTCCCGGTGCAGCTTCCGTTCACCGCCGACGACCGGTGGATCGGCCTCGACTTCCCCGCGTCACTCGCCCTCGATGGCGACCGTCTCCTCTACACGGCCCACCATGCCGCGAACTTCGACAAGACAGCCCGGCAATGCGGTCTGCTCCTGGACGAGTGGACCGAGACGATCCCTGTCCAGAGCGTCGATACCGGCATCGTGTTCCATCACGACCGGCCGAACTCCGAGGCGCCCCAGACCATGCTGCTCGTCACGCCGACGGATTTCCGAGGCCGATGGCGCTGGGACGACCTGATCGGCGCCCTGAACGAAACGCTCGATCTGGCCAAACGGCGGGCCGTCGAGCCGGCCGATCTCGACGACTCACCCTATGCCCCCTTCCTCCCGGCGACCGTGCTGGCCACCCAGCTGCAGCAGCTGACGATCGCCGCCGACCTGGCGTTCAACAACAAGATCGCCATCCCGGAGAACGACTGACGTGCCCATCTCCTTTCACACCGACAACCTGGCCGCCGTCATCCTCAACAAGTCGAAGCCGGGGATCACGATCTGGAACCGGCTGGAGGGACGGCCGCGCACGGAGGCGTTCGATCGCGCACTGCGCGCGGAGGTACGCGACCCGTTGTGGTTCCTGACGCGCCAGTGGCAGATGGGGGAGTTCCGGGGTGACGACGCCGGCTCGCCGATCTCGGTGAAGGTCCGGCTGGAGACGACGAAGCTGCAGAAGTACCAGGCGGTGAACGGGCCGGTGGAACCCTTCACCGACTCGATCCCGTTGGAGGCGCACGTGGAGCGGATGCCGCTGCGATTTTCCCAGCGCACTCGCCCGGATGCCGAACCCCACGGCATGGCCCTCGACATCCGCCTGCTCATGGGTCGGCAATGGTTGAAGATGATCCGCGGGGTCGCTCCCGCCGCGGCGGAGCAGGAGTTCCTCACGAAGTATCCCGTGCACGAACCCGACCCCACCGAACCACTGGACTCACCCACCTGCGCCCATCCCGAGGCATGGTCGAACTTCGCGGCCGCAGCGGGCCGCCGGATGGATGGCGCCCTCCTCTACTTCCACCTGGTGGCCGGGCCGGCGAACCACGCCTCCGACGGCATCGCCTCGCTTGCCGGAATGGATGCGCTGATCGATCCGATCGCGACGCGCTTCGTGGCCTGGTTCGAGCGGCTCCTGTACCAGCCCAAGGGCGCGGGCGCATGGGAGAGCGATCGCCTGGAGTACCAGTTCGCGACGTCGGCGCCAGAGGCCGGCGGCGAAAAGGTGCTCGTGGCCGAGCAGTACTTCCACGGGCACCTCGACTGGTACAACTTCGACGTCGACCCGCACCGCAGGACCCTCGGTGAACCGGATCCGGCGGCCGAGCCTCCCACGCGGACCACACTGACGATGCTGCCGACGCAAGCGACGTTCAACGGCATGCCCAACACCCGCTGGTGGCGGTTCGAGGACAGCCGCACCAACTTCGGCGACATCAAGCCAGACACAACCGACCTGGCCAAGCTGCTCCTCATCGAATTCGGACTGGTCTACGCCAACGACTGGTTCCTCGTGCCGTTCACGGTGCCGACAGCCGGCACGGCCACCGTGCGCGGCATCGCCGTGACGAACGTGTTCAACGAGCGGACGTGGATCACGGCGGCAGGCGCGGGGGGCGACGACAACTGGCAGCGATGGGCGATGTTCCTGGCGTCCATCAAGGGGAAGGGGCACGAGCCCGCCGATCTCAGCCTGTTCCTCCCGCCGGCGGCGCAACAGGTGCTCGAGGGCACCCCGCTCGAAGAGGTCCACCTCGCGCGAGACGAGATGGCGAACATGGTCTGGGGTATCGAGCACACCGTGCCGATGCCGTCGGGCGAGCCGAGGAACGGCCGCAAGGCCGCTTACGAGACACGTGACTTCTACGAGCGGGAACTGGAGCGCGTCCTCGGCGCTCCGCCGCAGCCATCGCCGTTCGCGGAAGGCGCCAAGATCCGCTACAAGGTGATGAGCTCGGTCCCCGAAAACTGGATCCCGATGGTCCCTGTCCACATCGAAGGAGGCAACCGCGAGGTGCAGCTCCAGCGGGCGGCGATGCTTCGGTTCACGGAGGGCGACACCAACCCCACGCCAGAACCGGTCCGACCGCGCACCTCCCTCCTGCGCGAAGGGCTGGAAGACGTCCCGCAGGTCGGCTACAGGCTTCACGAGGAAGAGGTGCCACGGGCCGGTGTCCGAGTGACGCAGAGCTTCCAACGGACCCGATGGAGCGACGGGCGAGCATGGGTGTGGATCGGGGTGCGCAAGCAGACCGGACGAGGCGAGGGTTCCAGCGGCTTGACGTTCGATCAAATCGTCGACGCGCCGCTGCGGCCCTGACTTGCCGGCTCGCCGTGAGCTTCGTGCGCGATGGGCGTGTTAGCAGTCAGTAATTCGGCTCTGTCGGGGATCTTGTGGCGTCATGTGCCTGACGTGGGCATCTACTGGGCGCGGTTCAGGGGGTTTGGGGCGGTTGCCGCCGCATTTGGCCGGTGTGGGTGGTCGAGTCGATCGAACGTGCGGCCGGAACGGTCACGTTCCCGCGTCCTCACTCCAGCGCGGCCGCGAGCCGCGCACCCACATCCGCGGCCGCACCTTCACCACGAGTGCCGAGGCCAACCTCGCGCTCTTCGAATACATCGACGGCTTCTATAACTCCCGCCGCAACCAGGAACGGCTCGGCTTCCTCAGCCCGATCGAGTTCGAGGAGAAGCACTACGCCGAGCAGGCGACGGCCGAACCAACGAATCTGAACACCCATCAACCCCTGCTGACCAGCTGATCAGCACCTCCCGCATGACGGGGGAACCTCAGCTGTGACCACTGACCGTATTCGGACAGCCTCGTCTAGCACAGTGTCAGCGTTACGTTCCGGCAGCTGTACCTTCGGCACCCGCCACAGCGGGTGGCACGTTAAGCCCGTCTGCGGGGAGGGCGACGGGTTGGTTGAGCTGTGCGCCTTCCTCCAGAGCTCTGATGGCCACGCTGAGCTCACGCAGCCGTGTTGCTAGATCGGGCCGTGCGCGGGCCAGTTCGGCCGCATCGTGGTGCAGGTTCAGCAGTTGTTGCCAAAGGATCGATCGGCCTGCGTCGAGCAACTCGGCCGCACGGCCCTCCTGTCCAGCCTCGATTGCCGCAGCGCAAGCGTTCCCGGCAATGCCGTTCCATTCCATGAGCAGACGTTCGCGGTCCGCTCGTGGCACGCCGAGCCAGCTGACCCGGGGCAACAAGTCGACCGCCAGCGCCGCCGCGTCAACCGCTGAGCCGAGCTCGCCTGTCTCCAGCCCCAAGCGGGCCCAGCTCTCGGCCGCGGCAAGCCGTACCATCACGGCAGCTCGCCCGGTTGCCGCGGCCTCGCGCCAGGCGTCGGCGGCGCCGTGGAGGTCGTCGGCCGCCGCTTCAGCGTTTCCGCCTTCCGTCCGCTGCTTGGCTCTCTCGGCCAACGCCCCGCCGAAGTGATGGAGGTCGACCGCCCGGTCGGGAGAGTCCTGTGGGCAGGTGTCCGCCGCTTGGCGGAACGCGGCCACGGCACAGTCCAGATCGGTGGGATCCCCCACCAGGTGGCTCCTCAACTCCAGCGCTGCGCCAAGGTGCCTGAGCCGGGCCTCCAGGGCGGGGTCTTCGGCCGTGGACAGGCCCACGGCCTTCACGAGGGCGTCCCTCGCTTCGTTGCAGTGGTGGGGCGCACCGGTCTCGGAGGCAAGCTGCGTGAGTGCAACACCGAGCATGTCCAGGCGGTATGGCAAGTCGGCGTGGCCGTCCGGAACCAAGCGCACCGCAGCTCTCATCTGCTGCACGGCTTCTCGCACGTCGGAGGCGCTCCCGTCCTGTCCGTAGCGGTTCAACAGCGCCGAGGCGAGGTTCCCCATGCGACGGGAGCGGTCGGGGTGGCTGTCAGGCAGGACGGCGATCGACTCCCGGTGCAGATCAACGGCTTCCAGCAGGTCACCCGATCGCCCACGCAGCCAGTAGCGCACGTTCAGCGCTGTGGCCAGCGCGCTCACATGGTGGCTGCGCAGCGCTTCCTCGGGAGCCCGCGAACACGCCTGCCGGTGTGTCGCGATCGCTTCGTCCAACGCCGATAGCTCGCCCCAGCGCTCGAAGAACTGTTCCAGAGCCAGGGCGAGATTGCCCAAACGGCGGGAGAGATCCAGATGACCCGGCCGGGTCAACTCCGCTGCGGACCGTGTGACTACGACGGCTTCCTTGAGATGCTCGTCCCCGCCCAGTCGGACCGCCCTGGTGAACAGCATGGCCCCAAGGTTCGACAGCAAGGTCGCCTTTCGTACCGAGCCGAGGACGGGAGCGGCCAGCGCCAGCCGGATGTGGTCGATTCCGGTGTCCAGCAGTTCGGGTCGATCGGTGTGCTCGTACCAGGCGGCGAGGGCGCTGCCGAGATTGCTGTGCACCTCCGGCCGCACGGCCTCGTCGGTCGGCGCGAGCATCAGGGCCAGCCGTGCCGCCGCGAGCCCCCTACGCAGGTCCCGCGGTCGACTTGCGTGCCGGTGGCGCGTCACCAGCAGGCTGCTGAGATTCGTCAACACGGCCGGCCTGGCTGCATCGGCGGGGTCCAGTCGCCGCAGCGCGGCTTCGCACAGTTCCACGGGACGGTCGAGACTGGTGGCATCGCCGGCGGACAGTACGGACGCGAGCACAGCTAGGCGCCTCGGCAGCTCGGGATCGCCCTCGGGGGTGTGCCGCACCACCTCCTCCATCAGTCCGGCGGCCTCGTCCAGGTCTGTCTGACCGCCCTGCGCTTCGTAGCGTTCGCGGAGCATTTCCACGAGGTTGGTGATGTAGACCGATTGCTGCTCGGCGCCCTTCTCGGCGGTGACAGCTGCACGGCAGCGGTCGACGGCGAGGCTCAGCTGCGCGGTGTCTCTCGTCGCCTTGTACAGGGCGAACGTCGCCGTTGCGTAGGCGGACAGGGTCCTGGCGCGCAGCGGTGGGTCGATGCTCCCGAGTCGGCCGTCGGCGCGCAGACCGTCGAACAGGCAGAGTGCCTCACGCAGCACCGGCGGGTCCCCGCGGATGTGGTACAAGGCTTCCAGTCCGATCGCCAGATTCACCAGGTGGGGCACGACGTACGCTCCGCCCCAGGCCGCTGCCACCGCTGCCCTGCAGGCCTGTACCGCATTGGCCAGATGTTGGGTTTCCTTGGACCACCGGTGGGCGGTGTGCCAGGCGGCGGCGAGGTTGGACAGGTAGTCAGCCCTGCCGGGGTCGTCCTGCGGAGTGAGTACGAGCGCGGCTTCCGTCAGCACGACGAGCAACCGCATCGCCACGGGGTCGAATCCGTCGGCGAGGACGTCCAACAGACTTCGCGCCTCGTCGATGAGGACCGTGTTTGCCTCGGGCAAGATCTTCTTCTTGATAAGTCGGCGGAGCCGCTTGGGAAGGTGCTTGGCCGATCCCAGGCCGTCCGGATCGACTATGACGACGAGTGAGAAGAGCCGGATCGAGGTCTCCAGGCTTTCGCGACCCGGTCCTTCCGGCAGGATCTCCCAACGGCACCAGAAGAACCACGATGCGAGGTAGAGCAGATCGGTCTCCACCGCCAGTTGCTCTTCGGTGACATGGAGGGCGTCGCACACAAGCGACCATGCCCAGCACCGGGCCTCGTCGGTCCCGAGCTTCTCGCCCTCCGGCTGCTCTTTGCCGTAGGCCGTCACGAGCCGCCGGACCGGGTCCTCCCATGGTGACGGAACCGTCATCCGTGTCCTCCCCTTGTGGTACTCGAAAACGGGACTCGAGGGCCGCACCGCACCGTGTAGATCAGCCAGGCCGCCAGCACGCGTGAACCGCGCGCAACGCGAAGCCGAGGTTGGTTGCGATCCTGCCGAAACTCGGATGCTCCGGCAGGACTTCGATCGCATGGCGGAGCAGGGCAATGGCGTAGTCGGCTCCGCCTGAAGTCCGCGGGGCACGGCCACGACAGCCTGCCGCACCCATTCCAGCGGACATGACGGTTCGATGATGCCGGTCATCAGTGCCTCATGCACTTTCTCGGGTACGCGGTGCTGGGCGCGGGGACCACGAGCGAGGCGAACACCGGGACCGTCAGTTGCAAGTCCTCGCCGTCTTGATGGCCTTGTCGCGCCAGGTACCCGGCACCAACGCAGCCAGCCCCCACATCCATGACGTCGTAGGGAAGCCGACCGTCGGACCCGGTGGCTCGCCGCAGCAGCTGATCCGCCTCCGCCAAGGCCGCCGGCTCGAGTGTCGGCAAGGCGTCCGCGTGTTCGGTGCGGGCACGCGTCCGCGGCCGCCAGGCGTCGATCAATGGATCCCGGCGCCTCCCGAAGGTTGACCGGCACATAGGGGACCCCGCATCCTCAGCACCCAGCAGAGATTCCTCGGCCTTCGAGGCTGTCCGGCCAGCGGCCCAGGAGGAGCCATGGGACGTCACTCCTACGGGGCGCAGGATTCCACGGCCCGCATGCCGTCGGCGCGTTCCAGATCCACGGTTATCTCTCCCGTCGAAGTCTTCAGCGTCAGCCTGCCCGCTGCGATCCGCACCACCGACCCGCAGCGTGGACCTGCCGGAGTGACGACTTCAATGGATGGCTTGGTCCTGGTTGGCCCGTACCACGTCATCCCCACGGCCGTGACGAGCAGGGCCGTGCACGTCAACGCGAGAGTCAGTCCCCAGGCCAGAGCACGAGCCGCTAGAAGTGTCTCGGTGTGGTCGGCGTCGGTCGGCGAGCCGGAACCGTGCCCCGTCCGCGGATCCCGCAGGTCCGCGGCGAGAGGGCGGCCGTGCGCGGCACGCAGCAGCAGTAGGGCCGCTACTGTTCCTGCGATCAGCGCGGTGAGCAGCACACATCCGACGAACGCGTCGTATGGTGAGGCGAGTTCGCCGATGTCGGAACGCCCCTTGACGAGCCCGAACCCGATGAGCCCGGCCAACAGTACTCCAACGCCGTTGCGCCAGGCGAGGGCTTTTTCACGCACTCGGGGCAGCGCGTGCTTGACCGTTTGGTATCGGAGCCGGGCTGTTGCCCAGTCCCGCAGTTCGGCACGCGGGCCGGGATCGATGCTCGGGGTCACCGCTCAGCGGATCCCAGCGTGATGTTCCAGTATGCACCGCAGCCGTCCTCGCCCTCGGGCTGTCCGGGGTGATCGCCCGTACAGGTGCAGATCATCGGGACCACTGTCCGGTCATTGCGAGGAGGATTTGTGTTTCCGTCTGGCTCCGCCCGCCTCCAGCGGATGGCCCTGAAGGTCTTGTCGACGTGGGGGAACTCCATATCGTCCCGGCAGCGCGGACACGGGCCTCGTAGGATGATGCCAGCCCTGGTCGGCAGGGCCTCGAACCCAGTAGTTCCGGTGAGTTCTGTGGCTGTTAGCTGGTAGGGCAGCGGTTCGTCATGAGCCGCGCTTGGGGTATCGGGATGCGCTGAATCTCCCGACCCGGTGTTTCCGGCCGGGTCCGGCCTGGCGGGGGTCTGTGCCACTCGTGGATCCTTCCTGCTGGATGGTGGCCCGGCGCTACGGTCCGGTGTGAGTGAACGGGATCCACAGCCTGGGCTCGTCCGGGGCCGCGTCCCGCAGCGCGCGGACGGCATGGTGCAGGGCCACCGCCGCGCCGTCCGGTCGCAGTCGGCCGTCAGCTGTGATGTCGCTGTATACGGCTGTGAAAACGCTCGCGGATGTCTCATCGTCCACCGACCACAGAGCCGACACGACATGCCGGTAGCCGGTGTAGTGCAGCGCCGCTGCCAGGGTGATCATCTCGTCGAGCAGGTTGATGCCACCGACGGCGGTCTTGCAGGCGGAGAGGCCCGCGAAGTCGCCTCGGAACCGGCGCGCCGCGATGTCGGCAACGCTGAGCATGCCGCCGTCGTGCAGCAGCAAACCACCGTGTGACGGCTCGTTCAGGTTCTGGTCGCCGTGGCAGCTGAAGTGGACCCAGCGGTGCCGTGCCAGTTCCTTGTCCACGTTCTCGCGGTTGGCGTCACGTCCCTGAAGCAGGGTACGCCGCTCGGGTGGGAAGAGCCTCGTGAGCAGCTCTCGTTCCCGGGCGACGTTGTGCAGTACGGGCTGCCCCGGGGCGTCCTCTACGGCGACGATGAGGAGGCGGTCGGTCTCTTCCCCTACCCGGTCGCCCTCGACCCTCGCCGTGCAGGTCGTGCCTAAGGCGTCGGCTTCGTACTCGCTGTTGTCCCGGCGGGTGCCGAGGGCGGGCAACGGGGCGGCTCTGCGGGCCTCCAGAAGGGCCCGGAGTGTGGGGGTATAGGAGGAGACGGCGCGGTCGATCACCGTACGGGGCACCTGGTTGCCGGCCGTGGATCGACCCGTGGCGTGGTATCCGGCGGCGTGCAGAGGCAGAAGGGTGAGCGGCCCGGTTGGGCACCACCAGATACGTGGCCACGCCTCGTCGCGCGCTGGTGCCCGTTCTAACTCCAGCTCTCCGACCACCGGCGCGGCGATGGCGTCCCACAGCCACTCCTGGAGCAAGCGCAGCATGTGGTCCGTACGGCTCTCGGCCTCCATGAGGGCCTCCGCAGCCCGAAGCTGCGCGCGGATGGCGACGGGAACAGGATTATCGTCCACGGCCTTCTGCGCCGACTCGTGGGCAGCTGCGGCAAGTTCTGCGTCGCGCAGCGTCTCCAAGTAGATCTGGGCCCGCTCCGCTGCTTGGTCTAGTGTCAGGTCAGGCAGGGGGCGTTGCGCGACACCGTCCTCGGTGACGATCAGTGCGTCGCAGCGCCAGCGGCTGACGTTGACGATGACGATGGGACCGCCTGACGCTGCGGGACGCAGGGTTTCCAGAGTCGGTGGGCGTAGGAAATCCTTGAAACCATTCAATTCCCTTACTTGGTCGACCAGTTCGTCCCACTCGCGGGCGAGGCTCATCCTTCGGTCCACCGAGCCGCCTCGCCAGTAAGCCGGTTCCGGCATCGCTCATCGCCTCCCCCTCTAGGACGCAATCGCATCCTGCCCGAAGCGAGCGCTGTCATGCTTGGTCATGTTTTTCGGTGGGTTCCCGCCCTCTTTGTGATAGAGGGGCAAGTGTCATAATTACCACAGCTCTTCCAGCTTGCTGCGGACCGCTCAGTTCATAGTCAAGTCGGGTCTGAAGGCGCGCAGCGCGTCGAGTTCGCCATGGCCGTTCAGGCTCCAGGTAATCAGGATCGCGCGTCCCTCGCCGAGCAGGCACAGAAGTCCATACGTCGACTTCTTCTCCCTCAGCGTGCGGGCCACCGCGATCAGCCGCAGCATCGGGGCCTGCCCGCAGTCGCGATAGTGGGCCGGACCGTGACCCTGGCGTTGGCAAGGGAGCGGCCACCATCCCACCGTGCCGGCGAGCCTGGAGGCGTCGATGAACCTACTGCCCAGGTTGGCGTCACCACGTAATGCCGCGAAGGCCTTCAACTGTGTGGGCGAGGCATACCGCGCGATGGGCCGGTTCACACCGCTCTGGGGCCACGAAGATCTTGGCCATCCTGGGCACGCCCACCGGACGCGATCCAGGAGTGCCGGATCAACGGTGCTGTGTTGACGTGCCATTTGGTGTATCACGCTCGAGAGTGGTGCGGACCTCGCCGAGCCGTGAGGCCAGCGGCGCGTTGACGCGCGCGAGGGCCGCGAGGTCGGTTCGAGCGTTCAGCACCTCTCCCCACATCACCCCGCGGCCGTGTTCGAGTAGTTCGATCGCGAAATCGACCCGGGCGGCCTGCAGGGCTGACGCACAGGCATCGCTGGCGAGACCGACGTATAGCCCCATCAGGTGCTCGTGATCAGTGCGGTCCAGCCCGCGCCAGACCAGCACGGGCAGAAGTTCGATAGCGCGCGTGTACCCATCGAGGGCGGCAGCTAGATCGGCCGCAGCCGCGAGGTCCGCCCATGCATGAGCGGCGTTGAGCCTCGTCGTGGCCGCGGCCGTAATCATCTCGGTGACCGTGCTCCAGCATCGGATCGCCTCGTCGGCGTCCGTGTCGTGGCCGGGCACCTGTGACCGCGCCCGCAGCGCGGCGCCGAGGTTACTCAGAATCGCCGCTCGATCGGGGTGGCCGGGGTGGCTCCCCGCGAGTGCATCCCGAGCAGCCCGCACCGCGCCGTTCGCATCGGCCAGGTCGAGGCTGCTGAAGTACTTGGCCATCAGGCTGACGCTGAGGTTGGACAGGTACGTCGTGCGGCCAGGATGGTCCGCAGGGGTATGCGCGATCGACGCATTGAAGGAGGCGATGGCTCGGTCGAGGTCGCTGACGGCAGGCGCGTGCTCGTACCGGGCGTGCAGCGCCGCACCGAGGTTAGATAGGTACCGGCACCGTTCGGAGGTGCCCTCGCCGACCGCGTCGGCGGCCGAGGACGCGGCGTCAATCGCGGCGTCGAGGTCGGCGGCATCTGCAGTACGGTCGAACCGCATGCGCAGTCCGAGTCCTAGATTCGACCGGTATTTTGCCCGATCCCGCGAGGTCAGTCCGGCCGGCGCCGCGGCCTGTGTGAACAGGGCTATGGCCTCGCTGAGGTCGGCGAGGTTGCCGACGAGCTGGTAACGGTCCTGCAAGCACAGCCCCAGATTCGATCGGTACGCGCACAGGTCGGATACCCCTAGATCATTACGGGCGACCGATAGCCGCCCATAGCGGATAGCGAGGTCGAGGTCGTTGCGATCACCGAAGGCCTCGAATCGGGTGTGCACGGTCATGCTGAGGTTCGATAGATACCCGGGCCGCTCGGGATTGTCGGTACCCGTATCGGCCACGGCCGCATCGAGTGCGGCGATCGCACCGTCGAGATCCGCCCGTATTCCGTGCCGTTCGAATCGGTCCGTCAGGACATTCGCGAGATTCGATTGCGCCGCCGCGCGGCGCGGGTCGTGCGGCACGAGTGCCTCCACGGCCGCGCCGGTCGCCGTGCGGGCACGTTCGAGGTCGGCAACGTCGCCGGAGAGGGCATAGCGGGACCTATATGCGCGGCCGAGGTTGGATAGGTACATGTGCCGGTGCGGATCGTTGGGTTCGGCAGTATCGACGAGCTGCGATCCGATGTCGATGGTCGTCTGCAGGTCCTCGGCCGCCCCGTCGACGTCAAACAACCGCCAGCGGGCCGAACTGACATTCGACAGCAGTTCCTTGAAAAGCGGATGCTCCTGCGGGGCGGCGGCCAGCGCCGATTCGAACGCGGCCGCGGCATCGGCCAGGGCCTCACGGTCACCGTAGTGGTCATATCTGGCGTTCAGTACACCGCCGAGGTTGGACTGCAGCAGCGGGTACCGTCGGTCGTCCTCGGCGCAGGCAGCGACGGCCTGTTCGGCGGCGACCGTGGCTTCGTCCAGATCCGATGTACTGCCGGTGAGCTGGAACCGCACGTTAAGTGCCAGCGACAGGTTCGACAGGCGGGTGGCGTGGGCGGGGCTGTGTGGCGGCGTACATTCGCGCGCTGCGCGCATCAATGCGACGCTCTCATCGATGTCCTCGCGCCCGGAGGTGCGACGTGCCAGTGCACGGGAGCGCAGGGCGAGACCGAGGTTGGATAGCGAGGCGGCGTATCCGGTGACATTGGGTAGCGTCGCGGCGACGGCCTGCCGACCGACGTTGATCGACTCGTCGATGTCATCGTCTGCCCGGGTGTGCTCGTGCCGCAGGCGGAGGACGAGGCACAGGGTTGCCAAGTACGCCGCCCGCTTCTGCTCTCCCGCGGGTACCGCCTCGACCGCGCGGCGGACCGCGTCGACGGCAGCATGCAGGTCGGCCAGCTCGCCGAGGACCTCATATCGTAGTTGCAGGGCATTGGCGTAGTTGTTGGTCAGGCTGGGGTACTGGCTGTCGTCCTCAGGTAGGTCGGCGAGTAGCTGGGCGTGCACGTCGACTGCTCGCGACAAATCCGCAGGGTTGCGTGAGCGGTGCGCCTGGACCAGCGACGACTCCGCGTCGTGCCAGGCCCGAAACCGGTCCGTGACGTCGTCCTGGCGTTCGGCCAGGTCTCGTGCCGTCTCTGGGATCCGGTCCGGGGCGATCGCCGCCAGCACTGCGAACAGTCCTACCGCGAGGGATCTGTCGGCCGAGCCCTGGGATCCCAGTACACCGGACCGGCACCAGTGCAGGTCCGCCACCGCCGATATTGCGGACACGTACTCATCGCCGTAGTCCGTCTGGATCGCGGCGATCAATGCCTGCGTCTCGGCCAGGGCGGCCGGATCCAGCAGCGGACCGGTGTCGCCGTGCCGCTCGTATGCGGCCACCCGGGCGCGCAGGGCGTCAATCAGCTTCTGGACCATGCCACACCGTCACCCTTCGTCACCGCCGATTATGGGACGGAGTCGTTCTATTTGCAGTCCCGTCCCGGACTGTGTGATGCCGCCGCGAGAAGGAGAGTGGGCTCGAAGAGCGCAATGTGTGAGTCTTTGCTATACGCCCCGGTGTATGGGGTATACAACGTGTCTCTCTAGGGCTCATCTCAAGGATGGATGGTCCCTGAAGCGAACCAGTCGCGAAGTGTGGACTCTGCCCCTTCCGGGAGATCGTTGACGAATACCACGGCCAGGCCGCGCTGGGCTCGCGAGCAGCACACGTAGAATAGGTTGCGTGAGCGCTCGGTACGGTCGGGTTTGTCGGTGCCTGCGAGCATCTTGCCGATGCTGTACCTGTTCCAGGCGCTGTCGTCGACCACCACCACGACGTTCTCGAATTCGTCGCCCTTGACTCCGTGCTGGGTCGAGAATGGGGTGAGTTCGTCGATGAAGTGAGTGACGCTGATGACTTCCCGGTAGGACACGTTGCGGAGGTTGTTCGAGAAGTCCGCACGTCGCTGGTCGCGCTCATCGAGACCCGTTGCGGTTCTGCGGCGTTCGAGGTCTTTGAGCTTTCCTGGCGTGGCGAGGAGGTGGCCGTCGCCCATCAGGTCGAGCACGTCGCCGATGGTGCCGGTGCTGCGTACGGCGTCGAGTGCTCGGATTGCGTCACTGATGGCGCGTTTGTGTGCGTGACGGGTGATCCGTGTCCGTCCCTCGTCCAGCAGGTCGGTCAGCTCGGCGAAGTCGTTGTTGCGGAAGGCGGTGCTGACGGCTTCGACGCGGGTGAGGTACTGGATGTATGGCTCGTCGCGGGCCATGAGGTCGTCGGGACCGTAGCGGCCTAGCTTTCGGTACTGCTCCAGGAGGTTGGCGTACTCCAGGGTGCCGGCTATCCCTCGGTGGGTGAGCAGCAGGTACTTGCAGTTCTCCCGTGTCCAGCCACTCCGGGCGAGGACTGCTTCGGCGGCGGTGAGCCGCTCAGGGCCAGCCGGGATGCTGCTGTTGAGGAACAGGTGGACCTCGCCGGTCTGCTGCTGGCCGACGGCGTCCTGGGTGAGCTCGGGACGCATCCGGTTGAGCACCTCGACAACGGGAGGCGAGCACCGGTAGTTCTCGTGCTTGGTGATCTCGGTGAGAAGACCAGGCCGTTTGACCGCTCCGACTCCGGACTCGTAGATCTTCTGCATGGAGTCGCCGAAGAGACCGACCACGCATTTCTCGCGGCCTGCCCCCGCCAGGTGGTCCAGCAGCAGCTGGATTGTCTTGGGCGAGGTGTCCTGGTACTCGTCGACAAAGATGACCGGGTACTTGCTGGTGATGATGCGTATGAGCTTCGGGTGAGCGGTGACCAGACGGAGCGACAGCGCGATGACGTCGTCGTGGGAGATGCGCCCCTCGTGCAGCCTGCGCCCGCGGTCGGAATAGTCGATGGCGGGAGGATCGGTGACATCATCAAGGTCTTCGGGTTTGGACAGCTCCTTGTTGTAGTCGAGGATCTGCTGCCAGAGCTCATGCTGGTACTGCTTGATGACGCTCCACAGGAATTCGTGGATGGTGTCGACATCGACGAGCGGATCTGCGGCGATACGTTCGACGATCTTTTTCTTGGCGACGTTGGTGTAGGTGATGCAGGCGATCCGCCGGGCGTGTGCCTCCAGGTCTGCGCGGTGGTGGGTCAGGAGGTGCTGCAGGGCGTGTACCAGGGTGGTCGTCTTGCCGGCGCCGGCCCCTGCTTCGACGAGGAAGCTGTGCTGGGCCTCCAGTTCGGTGGCGACGGCTTCGAGGGTGTCTAGGCGAGCCACTGCAGTCCTTCGGAGATGTAGCGGGGCACGGCCCAGTCCTCCAAGAGCATGACGTCGAAGGCGAAGTCGGTCTTGTGGTCGCTGAGTTGCTGTGCGATGTCGTAGGCCTTGGCTGCGATGTCGTCGGCAGTGGGGTCAGCCCCGACCTCCTTGACGAAGGCCGCCTTCAGAGCGAGCTGGCGGAAGCCACGTACGAGGGGCTCTGCGTTGGCGATGATGAAGGCGTCCTCGAAGCTCCGCGCGCAGGCTCCCGAATCTGTCTCCGGGATCTGGTAGGCGACACGGACATGACCCTGTTCCTTGTCGGCCGGGTCGGTGGCGAGCAGCTCGGCGATGCTGGACTTTGCGGGCAGCCAGTTCTTTAGCGTCGTATTCGAGGTGACCGTCTGCCCCTGGCCGGGTGGGCAGGCCTTGCGGTGCTTGGGGCACACGGAGTCGATGTCGGTGATGACGAGGGTTTTGACGTTCAGGAAGGCGAGAAGTTCCCGGAAGCGGACGGCGTAGGCGTCGCCGACCTCGATGACCGATACGTACTGGTGCAGAAGATCCTTGGCGCACCTCCGGACCATTTCCGGCAGGATCAGCCGTTCCGCGGTGCCCTCGATCAGGATCACCTTGTCGGCGAAGAACATGTCACACCGGTGCAAGACCATGTACTGGCGCAGGAACCGCAGGGTCTCGTCACCCTGCGGTGTGGCCTTCACGTTGGCCTCGAAGGTCGAGAGGTCCTTGACCGTGAGCTGCGGCTCGGAACGGTCGAAGTAGCGCACCGTGTGGAAGCCGCTGCTGGCGACGATGTGGGAGGAGTGCGTGGTGATGACCACCTGCACCTTCCAGCCCGACTTGCGGTCGATGAAGTCCTGGATGTTCTTGATGAACGTCTCCTGCATCTGGGGATGCAGATGGGCTTCGGGCTCCTCGATGAACAGCACCTGCAGCGCTGGCTTGGGTGTGGTGCGCTCGTAGGTCTGGTGAAAGCTGATGACCTGCAAGATCGTAAAGATCAGCTTGCTGTAGCCCAGCCCATTGTGGCCTTCGGGAAGATGGAAGTCGTCGTCCCCGGACGGGTACTGGATGCGGGTACTGCCGCGGAGGATCCCTGAGGCCTCGATGAGAGAGACGATGCGGGGCTTCTGGACCGGGGTGATCGTGCCCACCCCGAAGGTGTGCAGGTCCTCGAAGATCGGGTCGAACAGCGTGGCGTAGTTGTCGTCGAGCTGCTGTGAGGCGGACGCCAGAGCGGTCTCGATCTGCTCGATGCTCTGGTGACGGTCCTCCTGCCCACTGTTGACCTTGTAGTAGGCCTCGAACGTCTTCGACAACGTGCGGGCCTTGTCGCTCGGTGTGTCATCCATCTTGGTCTGCGCGTAGACGAACTTGACCGACAGGATGGATTCGGCGGCGCCGCGCTTGATCTCCTTGCGGACGTTCTCGTCCAGCGGGCTGAGCGCGCGATAGGCCGGGGCGAAGTAGTCAGAGAAGTTCTTGCGCAGCCACTTGATGCGGTCAAACTGCTCCCGTTGGCTGGCCGCCCAGAAGTCCTTGAGGAAGTCGTGCGGGCGGGCCACCTCCAGCGCCGCTTCGATCTTGACCTCGAAGCAGGTGTCGTCCAGGTCGAGGATCACACCCGTGAGCGGCGCGAGGTCGTCGTCCTCCGTGTACTGGATGGTGAGGACCAGTCGGATAGTGGGGACGAGGTCGTAGGCCTTGGCCAGCAGATCCTCGCTCGTCTCGGTGTCGCCCCGGGTAGCGTGCGTCTGTGCCTCGCCGAAAATCTGCCGCGCTTGCTCGATGTCGGCGATACGGCAGGTGGAGAAGTCCTCCAGGACGAACCTCGTGTCTTCCTCACCGAAGAACTTCTCGAAGAGGTTGACGAAAGACGTCTTGCCGCTGTTGTTGCGCCCGACGATGAGGGTGGCCTTGGGATCAACCCGGACGTCCACTCTCTCCAGGGCGCGAAAGTTGATTACTTCGGCGTGGGTCAGCTGCATCTCACTCCCGACATCGTCCCCAACCCAGCTCCCGGGGCGACATATGCCTGCGACTACCGAGAGTCAGAGCAGTATCTGATACGGAAGGGACGGAGATCCTCACTTGGCTCAAAGTGGTCAGTGATGCGAAAAATTACGTCCAGTTCGATCCTGGCAGGTCAATGTCGGTCGTTGATCCCGCCCAAGTGTCTTCACGTGGGTGAAGGCGGCGGGCACGGGACGGCGCTGCCGGTCCGTTGCAGGCGTCCGGGCTCACCGACCACTGCGGGGCAGGCGGTTCCCGTGACAGCTGTCGGGTTGCCCGGAAGTGCTCGTGTGGTTGCAGTACGAGTGTCAGGCGCTGCAGGGCACGACGAACGTGCCTCGGGCTGCGTCCCCACGCTTCCGGGCTGGCGGCCCTGAGGCGCCGTGCCTGTGCGGTTTCCGGGAAACTATCGAGGGCGTCCTGAGCTCTACATGTAGTAGGCGTAGCGGGTGGCGATTCGTGCCTGGGTCGGGACGTGTTTGAGGATGGAACCGACTCGGTAGGCGGTGCGCAGGGTTAGGGGGTCGCGTTCGTCGAGCTGGGCGTTGTTCCAGTTCATCTTGGTCAGGGCGAGGATGTCCGTGCTGGCGGTCAGTAGATCGGTGCCGTGTGTCGCGGGCCGGATCAGCAGCGGCTGGGGGACGTACAGGCCGGGGTAGGTCCGGAAGTACGGCACGGAGCCGCGGGTGTACAGGAGCATGGAGCGGGCGTCCAGTTGGACGCTGGTGCCGCGCAGCGGTGGGAGTTGCCCGGTGCGGTAGAGGTGCGGGGCGCCGCGCCGCTGGATCCACAGCAGGTCGGCATGATCGATGTCGCGCAGGTCGGCGGCTTCGTGGAAGCCGTCGACCTCCCCGGTGGTGAAGTTCGAGGTCTTGTGCACGACGATGCGTGCGGGCTGGTGTCCGTGGGTCGTGCGGTACTCGGCCAGGGCGTCCAGCAGCAGTTGCCGGGCGTCGGGGAGCGTCAGGTGGGGCTGGCGGTCGGTCTTGGAGATCTGCGCGGTGCCGCCGCGGACGACGACGCCGTCGCCGCGTTCGTTGAACACCTGGGCGACGGCGGTGTGCAGCTCCTTTCCGTTCGCACTGCGGTAGAAGCTGACCCCGATGTAGCAGGTGGCCAGGTCGGAGCTGTGGCGCTGCATGCGCCAGGGGGTTCCGCCGGCCTTGTAGTACAGGGCGGTGTGCAGGTTCCAGGCCCTGGTGGCCTCGTCCTGCAGGGGGCGGAGTGTTTGCCCGTTGGTCCTGGCCGGGATCCCGGTCCAGGTCTCCTTGCGCATCAGCTGCAGGGGTGTCGGCAGCGTGAGCGCGGTGGCTTTGAGCAGGTCGTGGAAGTCGCCTCCGGTCTCTCGCTCGTCCTGGTCCTCTTGACGGTCGGCTGTGGTCTCCTCCGACGGTGGTGGTTCTTCGCGGTCCTGGAGTTCTTCCGGGCGGGCGCAGATTACGACGCGGCAGCGTCCGGTCTCGGCCAGGGACCGGGCGGCGTCGGCGTAGAGATCGACTGCGTCCGTGGTGGCGGAGGCTGTGTCGGCGCGGGCCAGGCGGCGCAGTTGGCGTTCGGGGATCTCGCGGACGAGGGCGTCGTCGAAGACGAGTTCGGCGCCGAACGGGGAGTCGGTGCCGAAGCCGGGGAACGGCTGGTGAAGGTTCTCCTGCCCGGGTTTGGTGTCCTTGGCCTCGATGTGGTTCTGGCAGCGCTGGAGCCAGTTTCGGATGCCGTCGACCGCATGGGCGGGGCCGACCAGAGCGATGGGGATCCGGTGTGGTCCGGTAGGGGAGTCGGCGTCGGCGGGGCCGAACACGCTGATGCCGTAGCGGGGGTCGATGTGGCGGTTTCCGGCGCGGAACTCCAGTTCCGGCTCATGCAGCACTGGTGCTTTCACTGTGGCAGCTCCCACAGCCCCTCGGCCAGCCCGTTCACGCTCGGTTTCGGCGCTGGTTCTTGCGGAATCCAGACGCTTTCGTCGATGGCGGCGTCGCAGTCGAGCTTGAGGAGCTGGCCGAATCGGATGCGCTCATCGCGGCTTCTGAACAGGGTGTCGTCGCCTTGCAGGTAGTCGGCCCAGGCGCGTACGAGCTGGTAGACGGCGTTGTTGCGTTCCAGCCGCTTGATTTTCTGGATGTACTCGGCGTCGTACAGGGAGTCGCGTCGGCCGTCGATGGTGAAGTGGTAGGTGGGGTTGATCTCCAGGAACCACTGTTCGCTCCAGCGCCGGAAATACAGGCTGGCAGCGTAGTGACGGCAGAAGCTGATCTTGGTTTGGTCGTCCTTGCCGAAGTACGGGGTGAAGAAGGTGCGTCCGCGGCTGCCGCGGTAGCGGCCTTTGATCTTCCGGCTGGATCGGTCCGGCGGGGCCTGCATGTAGACGACCTTCTTGGTGGGATGCCAGACCAATTCGGGATGGTGGGCGGAGCGCAGGGTGAAGTTCAGCAGGGAAATGAAGCGCCGTTGCAGGTCTGGGTCCTCGGTGGTCGCCCAGTTCTGCGTCGGGATAGAGGTGACCGGCCCGTCGCACAGCACGGCCAGCGGGCCCTCGTCCAGTCGGCATAGCGAGAAGATCCTTCCGGCGGCCAGGACGAAGCCGCTCTCGAACTGGTTGCCGTTCGACCGCATCCGCTCCCAGGCCTCACCGCGGTCACGACACGGGGTGGACGCCTCGTAGATGAGCGGGGCGAAGCCCTCAATCGTGAGGAGGTTTGAGACCAGCTGTTCGCTTCCCTCAAGCCGTGGCAACGGCTCTCCGGTGGGCACGCCCAGGGCCGACAGCCGGCTGAAGGCATCGAGGTCGAAGCGGTCCACGGCCTTGTCGAACTGAACGACGCGCCGTGCCTTGCGTTCAGGGTCGGCGAACCAGGTGTCGACGCGTTTCCACCACGCCTGCTGGAAACGCAGGTCCACGCAGATGAGCACGACCGGACGGCCCAGCCGAAGCCAGTAGGCGATGTGGTCGGCCTTGCACGTGAACTTGAATTCGGTCTCGGTCGCGCCCCGAAACCCGACTTCTGTGCCCTTCACCTGGGCAAGGACGGCGACACCGGTGACTTCCCGATCGGCGTCCACGAACTCGATCTGACCGTCGATGGCGAAGTCACGCTTGGTGTCGTTCCACACATGGCCGGCGTCGGAGACGGCCTTGTCGACGAATGCCTCGCCCCGGAACCCAGCCCGCTGCTGGACGCTGCGCTTCGGCATCCGATCAGTGCTCCGAGAAGGACACCGGAGTGCCCGCCATAGCCCGCCCGGATCTGCGAGGCCGAGGCCGCGCGTTGTTGTCCCACCCCATGGAGTGATCCTCCATCCTTCATGCGTGGTCCACGTCAACTCAGGATAGGAGTGACCACCGACAACGACCGGGCCACGCATGCGGGAGGAGACTCGGAGGCTGGGCACTGGGACATTGCGACGGCTTGGCCCAAAGTGCAGGGCACCGCGGGCCGGCCGAGTGATTACTGTTCTTCGGCCTTGGGTGAGGTGAAGTCGGGAGGGTAGCCCTTGGCGCGAAGGAATGCGTCGAGCGCTATGGCGACGATATCGCCGTGCTGGACACCGTGGTCCGCGTGGTACCGGCGGATGCGCCGCTGCAGTTGGAGAGCGTCAGGGACGGCGTAGTTGATCTGCCCACGACTGGTATGGCGGCCATTGATGACCTCCAGTGTGTCCGGATGAGGCGCCAACGGGTCGTCGGTCAGGTCGGATTGCGCGTCGAGAGCGTCAGCCAGGGCACGTAGCTGACGGGCATGGCGCGAGAGATCGGGCATGGGCTGCTCCAGTCCGGCCCACTAGTCGACTAGCTAGCCGCCTAGTCGACTAGTGGAATAGTCGGGGGACGGGTGTCCGCGAACGAGCTGAGCGTTCGCGGACACCCCGTGTGCCTTACGGCGTGTCAGAAGCCGCGGGCGGTGAGCCACTCGTCCAGCGCGACGGAGACGATGTCGCCGATGGGCAGGTGGTCGAGTTCGTTGTCCAGAGCGAAGCGCTTGATCCGCTTCTTGAGCTTCAGCGCGGCGGGGACCGACGAGTCGAGGCTCTCGCGCGTGATGATGCGCTGGTTGAGGATCACGGCCGTCTCGGGAATGTCCTTGGGGCGCCCGGGACCGTGCGCCCACGGCGTTCCCTCGCTGGGTGCTGCCTCCGGTTGCACGTACTGCTCCTGGTGAGCCCCTGGGCCCTCGGTCCTCACCGGGAACGCGGTACCGCCCCCGACCGGAGAAGCTGCCGGACGAACCGCCACCTCGGCGGCCGGGGCCACATCAGGAGCCGCGGACATGATGGGGGAGAGGCCGTGTCCCGCAGCGGGTTCGGCCGACGGCGCGGGCCGCACCGCAGGAGCTGCAGGTTCGGCAGCCGGGGGCTCATGCTGCAGTTGTCGCTCTGCCCGTTCCCCAGCCGATTCCACCCCCACCGCGGGGGCGTCGAAGGCGGGGCGCACCGGGTGACTGGTGACCGACTCCTGCACCGGGCCGCTCGGTACCGCCTCAACGGTTGGCTGGGTGGACGTCTGCGCCGCTTCGGGTACCACCTTGGTCAGGCCCTGCTCGGAGGCCTCGACGGGGACGGTGGAAGGAGCGGGCTCACCCTTCGGCGGTTCGGCGGTGGGACGGCCCGGGCCCCGGGGCGTGGCTTGTTCGGCGGCGTACTGCTCGGGGGTGAGCTCGGCGGCCGGGGGAGGGGGCGGCGAGGCCGCCTTCTTGGCCACGCCGCCGAGGGTGCGACCGGCGCGGCGGGCGGGGGGCTTCAGCTTCTCGTTCTTTTCGGTCATGCCGCGGTCAGCTCCTTCATGAGCTCGGCGTACTCGCTCAGTTCGGTTGGGATCTCGCCGAAGGCCTCCATGTAGTGCACCCAGGAGTGGATGGTGGTCTCGGCGAGCGGGAATGCCTCGTCGCGGTCGGGGCCGATGCCTTCGCCCTCGGCGGGGTCGAGCAGTTGGTCCTTTGCCCGGCTGGGCAGGCTGGTGCGGTCGTCGGCCTTGACCATGACGACGTGGGCGGTGACGCCGTGTTCGTTGCGGTTGGCGGCGCGTTCGGCCTCGTCGAAGGTGGCTACGAGCTTGCGGCGCTCGATCTTGGTGGGGGCGACCGGGACGAGCAGCAGGTTCGCCTCGGTGACGGCCTCGTGGAAGATGCGAGCGCTGCCGCCGCCGGCGTCGACCACGATCGCGCCGAACTCGGCGCGCTTGACCCGGATGTACTCGGCGATGTCGTCGAACGGGTACCGCTCGACAACCAGGTTGGCCGGGATCTCGAAGCCGGCGGCCTGGGCGACCTTGAACCAGTCGTAGGCGGACTGGCTGGTCGCGTCGGCGTCCAGCAGCAGGGTCGGGAGGCCGAGGACGACGGCGTAGTAGAGGGCGATGAACCAGGCCGAGGTGGTCTTGCCGGTGCCGCCCTTGAGCATGCCGACGACAATCACGAACGCGTCCCAGACGTGTTCCGTGGCCGCGGCCAGGGTCTTGTGACGGGTGTTCTCGTTCACGTGTGCTTGATCTCCTGAAATGGGAAGGGGTGTTGTTTGGCGCGCGCATCGGCGAGCGGCCGACGACGGGGGCGCCCGTGCTGCCCTGTGGCAGCCGGAATGGCACACGACCGCCTTCTCGATCTGCCAGGCGGGGTGGGCAACTCCCGAGAGGAGGTGGGGTCTCATGGCCGCTCCCTCGTCTCGCGGGACGGCCCATGGTGGTGCTGGGGCCGCATGCGGGTGCCCGCTTGGTGCAGGAGCCGGTACACGGTGGCGACGGAGTAGCTGTGCTCCCTGGCGAGTTCCGGCACTGTTGCTCCGGCCTCGTACCGGGCCCGCAGGGACAGCGCGACCTTGTACCGTTCGGCGGCCCGCGCTGCCGCGCGAACCCGCAGGGTCTGCTGGGTGGTGCGCACGGTGCCGCCGGCCTCGATCAGCAGGCGCCGGGCACCGCGCCGCGTCTCTCCCGCCGCCGTGGCGAGTTCGGTGAGGGTCGCGCCTCGCTGCTCGTAGAGGGCGCGCAGGTGGGCCGCGAGTCGCCTGCGGGCTTGTGGGTTCTGGCGCATCCGGCGGGTCTGCCAGGAGGTGCGCATGACGGTTCCGGCGTCGTGCAGTCGGTTGAGGACGGTGCCATAGGAAAGGCCGCTGGCGGTGACGAGTTCGTCGACCGTGGCGCCGGACTCGTACTGCTGGCGCAGGGCTTGGGGCGTTACCGCCTTGCTGGTGTCGGAGGTGGCGGGGGGTTCTGGGTTCATGCGACGGACTCCCATTCGCTGAGGGCTTCGGCATGGGCGGCGGCCAGCTCGTCGTAACTGCGCTGGTCGGATGGGGTGATGAGGATCAGGCGGCCGTCGGTGGCGACCCGCCAGCCGTCAGCCGGACGGCCCGTGGTCGGATCGAGGACGTGCCCGTCCGGGGCGCGCCACGTCGGCGGGATCTCGTCGGGGCGCGGCGCTGGGACCAGAACCTGACGACCGTCGCGGACGATCACCACGGCCCTGCTGCGGTGCTCCGCAAGCCGGTCCAGAGCCGCCTGGTAGGCCGCGCGCTCGGCCGTGTGCAGAGCTTTGCGCTGGGCCCCAACGCCGCTGGTGCCGTGTTGCTCGGCGACCCTGTCCCAGCCCTGCGCTGGCGCTGCGGTGTGGCCGGTCTCGGCGTCTGAGAGGCGGATACCGAAGCCCTCCAGAGCGCGTGGCGCGAGGGCCCAGGTCCCCCCGGTGCGCTGGACGAGGCCGTGGTCGGCGAGGCGTTTCAGGGTCCGGTAGGTAGTGGCGCGGGAGACCGAGGCGGTTCCGACGAGCTCGCCGGCCGTCTGGTCCTGGCGTACGTGCAGAGCGCTGATGATCACGAGGGCAGCGCTGCCGAGGGCGTTGTGGGCGAAGGCGTCGTGGTCCATCAGACGTGCGAGGACGGTGGAGTCGATATCGGCCGTGCTGGCCGTCTCAGGGGTGGTCCACTCCTCAAGTGCCGGGTCGGGGGGGTACTGAGTGGTCCGGAAACGAGACGGCGGTGTGTTGACGTACCAGGTCGAGCCCTCCCGGCCATGACCCACCCGCAGACGCCGCAACCACCCTCCCGGCTTCAGGACGGTCTCGTAGACGGCCCGCAGAGTCGTGCGGGAGATGCCCGCCTCTTCGGCGGTCTGGCGCTCGCTGGCGTGGTGCAAGGGGCCGCCCGCGATCTCGGCGAAGTTCAGGTGCGCGCGCAGCACCCGCAGCGCGGTCCGTCCCCGCTCCCCGCGCCAGGGCGTGGTCTCGATGCGGTCCCGCAGCGCGGCGAGCAGCTCGTACGCCTCGTGCCGGGATCCCAGCGCGAAGGTGGTGCCGACTGCGGTCGAGGCGCTGGTCCAGACCCGGCGGATGTAGTCCAGGGCGCCGGTCTGCCCGGAGCGCAGCGCGATGCCGCGGGTGTGCCGTCCGCCTTCGTGCTCGGGGTGCAGCAGGAGCTGCGTGAGCTGGTCGACGGTGCCGCCGGCGCGGGCGACGTGGCAGGCGATGGCCGCGGTGATCCGGTGACCGTGCTCGGCAGCGCCCTGGCGGTCCCCGCGCAGGATCAGGCTTCGCCCGTCGGAGGCGAGTCGGCTGTAACTGCCGGTGGCGTAGCGGCCGGTGAGGTCTCCGAGCAGAATGAGATCGGTCGCGGCCGACGGTAGTTGGGCGCGGCCGACAATGCCGCGGAATTCGGTGGAGTTTCGTAGAGAGAGGGCGTGATGAGTGCTGTCTGTCACGGTGGGGTCGTCTCGCAAAGACGTGGACGCCACCCAGGCCCGCTAAAACCACGGGCGGCATCCGGAACCGACCTCCATCGGTGCCAGCGAGATCCCCAGGATGGCCGTCCTGGAGGCCCTCGTACGACCGGCCCCGAGCGGAGGCAGGCGTCCCCATCGCAGCTCGACCGAGATCGAAACAGAGCACCACCAGAGTCGTCCACCCGTGATCCACGCCGGCCAACTCAGGTCCCTCAAAGGCCAGTTTCAGGGGCTGATGCCTCTGACTGCCTCCGAGCGACCCGGGTCGAACCGGGGTCGAATCAGAGCGGTTTCCTCTGACTGCCTCCGATCGCCTCTGCAACCCGTCCTAGCAGGTCACAGCCTCATCGCCTCGCATAAGCGCTGGTCAGAAAGATGCGCTAGCTGTACCACTGGTTCCTGGCGAAAGCGGTGATGTGCGGCATGGCAGTTCCCGTCCCTGTCGGCGGGGCGCCCTCGCCCCGCGTGCCGTGGTTGGAATCAGGGTCGTGAGGGTTGCATCGGCTCGGCAAGACGGCTTCTGCCAGGCGGAAGGACATCTGCAAAGAGGCTGGTCAGAGCCTCGTTCTGTCACCCCCCAGTCGCCAGAGTCGAGTGCCGCGTGGTGCGGCCATTCGGTTCGCGCTCGGGGGAGCCGGAGGCGGCGACGGCGGGGTACGACGACTCACAACGTGGCGTTAATCACCCAACAATGTCTATTTAGTTTCAATTGTGGTACTCCTCTGCCGGCGGATGCTCGGTACACCGGCCAGAATCAGCATCACTGCAGGTCAACTATTGGTCGTTTGGGAGTCTGGGGCCCTCGGGTCGAATCCGGGTCGAATCCGCACCGGGCTGCACGGTCGCGTGTGGGATCCTGTGGCGACCCACCTGCGCGGCTGGAGTTGCCGGGCTGTCGATCTCCGGGGGCATGGGTATTCGCTCCTGCCTGCGGGCGCCGACCTGGCGTGGGAGGGCTTCGGCAGGGACGCGGGCCGCGCCGCCGACCACGCCGGACCAGGCATGGTGGGAGTCGGCCACTCGCTGGGCGCGGTCGCCCTGCTGATGGCGTCGGCCGAGGATCCGGAGCGTTTCTCGCTGCTCGTCCTTCACGAGCCGGCGATGCGCCCCCAGCCGGGTCCGGTGCCGGCGGAACTCCTCGCCTACCAGCGTGCGATGGTGACCATGACCCGAGCACGTCGCGCGATCTTCCCCTCCCGCGCCGAGGCGATGGCGGCTTATGCCGGCAAACCCCCCTTCGCGGCCGTGCAGGCGGCATCGTTGAGCGCCTACGTGGAGCACGGCTTCAGGGACACCGACGATGGGCAGGTCACGCTCAGGTGCACTCCCGAGACCGAGGCGGAGACGTTCGCCCGGACGCACGACCACGACCTGCTGAGCAGGCTCGACGCCGTCACCTGTCCGGTTTTCGTCGTCCGAGGTGATGAGACGGCACCAGAGCTGCAGCAGAGCAGTGACGACCTCGCGCGGATCTTCGGACGGGAGGCACTGGTGCTCGACGGAACCGACCATTTCGGGCCCTTGGGGCAACCTGCCCGGTTCGCCCGCATCGTGCAGGAAGCCGCGACGTCCGCCGGCGTGGTGACGACCGTCGCATCGCTCACATGACGAGTGCCGAGACGTCGCCCGGATTCGACGTTACTGACTCCGGCTCTTTGGGGTGATGGATCTGCACGAGTGGCCACACTGATCGGCCGGAAAGTTCCATGTGTCCCGGCGTCTTGGGCGCCACCCGGCTGAGAGGCCACCGTGCGCCGCATCCTCCAGCGCATCGACGGCGACGCCCTCGACGCTGCCGTCGGCACCTGGCTTGCCCACCGTGACCGCACCACCGCCCATCACACGCATAGCGACCGGCCCCGGCCCGCGCTGGCACAGGCCGTGCAGATCGTGCGCCGCCGCCGGATCACCACCACCGGCAAAGCGACCCTCGAACGCATCTACGCAGTCACCGACCTGATGGCCGAACAGGCCGCCCCGGCCGAGATAGCCCGGCGGATCCGGGAGAACTGGGGGATCGACAACATTCGGGACACCACCTACGCCGAGGACGCCTCCCACGTGCGCACCGGCATCGCGCCACGGGCCATGGCCGCCCTGCGCAACTGGCTATCGGCGCCCTCCGACTCGCCGGCCACACCAACATCGCCGCCGGGCTTCGCCACCACGCCCACGACGTTCTCCGCCCCCTACCACCCTCCACTTCACATGATCAAACCGGACACAATGTCTGAATGGCGCCGCCCCGGGCCGCCCGGAGGGCAGCTCCAAGAGCTCGTGTGCCTTTTCCTGGATCGCCAATGCCTTGTGGGACCTGGCCAGTTCCACGGCCAGACGCTGGTTCTCGGCCTGCACCTTCTCGTTCTCGTTCTCGGCGGCCGACTTGCCCGGCCGCCGTGGCGCCCGGTCGGCCCGCGCCGGGCAGGACGCGCCGACGCCGCGTACGTGCTCCACGGCGTCGTGCGGGCGGCAGAGCGGGCCGCACTGCCACTTGCCTATCAGGGCCTCCGGCCGTCTGTGGGAGGGCGGTGCCCCGGAGGCGTACACCATGCCGTCGATGAACCGGCTGCGGATCATGCCGAGATAGCGGTCCTCGCGGTCGGCGTCGAACCCGGTGTTGCACAGGATCAGTCCGTAGCCCAGGTCGGGGGCGGTGTCCTCGGCACCCTTGGCGAGCTCGGCGAAGAACGTGTTGCTGATATCGGGGGTGAGCAGGCCGATGACGGAAGTGGGGCCGGCCTGCAGGTTGCGGGCCGGCGAGGCCGGGACGTAGCCGAGCCGGTTGACCACGCTGCGGACACGGGCCGCGGCGTCTTCGTTGACCCACCTGCAGCGCCTGTTCGTCCACGACACAGGGGGGACAGGACCGCGATCTCATCCCCGTCGGTGACAACAACGATGGGGCAGTCGTCCACGGCCGGCGTCGCTTGTCGCCATGGGGCACCAGGAATGGGGCGAGTATCAGGAGGAACCTGCAGCGTCAAAGATCTCCGGATGGTGTCACCGGCCGGCTTCGGCACGACCCTGCGCCCGTTGGAACGCGGTCAGCGGGTCTCCTTCGAACCGCCAGGGCCAGGTGGTGACCGCACCGCCGATGGCCCGGAAGACGGGAAGGGCCTCGCGGTGACGATCGGCGGACATCAGCGCGTAGGCGAGCGTATTGAGGTCGGCAAGCGCAGCTGCATGGCTGAGGAACGAGGGCTGTGTCCAGTGCTGCGAGGCACGGTCGAGCGCCGCTGTGACATATACATCGGTCCAGTAGGCGCGTGCCATGAGCCCCTCCACTCCACCCCGGGTCCGGATCGATTGATAGTGCAGCACTTGGGAGGTGAGTTCCGTCGCCGCGCAGGGCGCATTGACGGGCATGCGTGACCGGAGGGAGTCGACGAACTCCAGTACCTGCAGTCGCGAACCGGCCTCGTCCGGAGTCAGGTAGCGCATCATGCTCAGGTAGGCATCGCGGTTCCAGCGGTCGCGGAGCAGTAGCTCGTTCCAGACGTAGAAGGTTTCAGCTGCGCGGTGGCGCTCCAGGCGCGCTATCTCCAGCAGGACGATCCACGGGGTGGGGTCCAGCGGGGCGAGATCCGCAGCGCGCAGGCAGTTCGTGCTAGCTCGCGAGGCACCTTCCGCATTCCCCGTTGCACGCGCCCGGAAGACCTCGGACCAGGCGTGCAGGGCAAGGGCAGTGGCGCTGTCCGGCTCCCGCTCAGCCCACCTCGAGGGCACCGGCGTTTCCGCCAGGAAATGCGCCAGGACTGCGAGACGGAACGTGTGGCGGTCCCAGTCCTGGGAGGGGTGCTTCAGGAAGTCGGCGATCTGCACCACGCGCAGATCCGTGCTCGCGATCGCGCCCGATCGCGTCGTGGTGCGCAGCGACTTGAGAAGCTTCCCAAGGTGCACGTCGTCAAGCTCCAGGACGATGCGGGAGGCCTTGCGGCGAGTCGACAGGAATGACATGCAGGGCAACCTAGGAGAGTTGGGACGCGGGCGGGCCTGCTCGCTGATCGTCACGTGATGCGCAGGGAGCAAAGCGTCCCGGGCGCGGTTCTGCATCAGCGGTCCGGGCCATATGGGGCAGCGGCGGTGCGGGGGGAGCGCACCACCGCCGCCGGTCGAGGGCAGGCTGTCGCCCTACAGAGCCCGGTCCCTAGGACGGGGTGACGTCATGCGTACTGTTCCGCCCCAGCCGTTGGCGGACGAGTGCGACGGCTACGACGCCGATGGCCACCAGGGTGGACAGGACCACCTGGTCGCGTCCGCCGCCATCGGCGGTGTCGGTCAGCATGTAGCCCAGGACGAAGGTGATCAGCGCGATGGTGGCCCAGGTCAGGTAGGGGTAGAGCCACATGCGGACGACGAGCTTCTCCGGCGTCTCCCGCTCGATGATCCTGCGCATCCGCAGCTGCGAGAAGCAGATCACCAGCCACACGAACAGGGCGATCGCACCGGAGGAGTTGAGCAGGAACTGGAAGACCGTGTCCGGCCACAGGTAGTTGAAGGCGACCGCGACAAAGCCGAAAACCACCGAGGCCAGGATGGCCGCCTGCGGCACACCGCGCTGCGTGGTGCGGCCGAAGGAGGCGGGAGCGTCACTGCGCCGGGCCAGCGAGAACGCCATGCGCGAGGCCGTGTACAGGCCCGAGTTGAGACAGGACAGCACGGACGTCAGCACGATGGCGTTCATGATCTGGCTCGCGTGCGGGATGCCGATGGAGCTCAGGGCGGCGACGTAGGAGCCGTCCTTGAGGATGGCCGGGTCGTCCCAGCGCAGCAGCGACACCACGATCAGGATCGAGCCCAGGTAGAACACCGCGATCCGCCAGATCACGCTGTTGGTGGCCTTGGTGACGGCGCCCTGCGGGTCGGCGGTCTCGCCGGCCGCGAGCGTGACGATCTCGCTGCCCATGAAGGAGAAGACCACCATCAGCACGCCGGTGAGGATCGCTCCCGGCCCGTGCGGCAGGAAGCCGCCGTGGCCGGTCAGGTTGGAGAAGCCGGACGCGGGGTGGTCCGAGCCGGGCAGCAGACCGAAGATCGCGAGACCGCCCACCACGATGAACGCGGCGATGGCGACCACCTTGATGCCCGCGAACCAGAACTCGAACTCGCCGTAGGAGCTGACCGAGGCCAGGTTGGAAGCGGTCAGCACGACCATGACGATCAGCGCCCAGCCCCACTGCGGGACCGCCGGTATCCAGCCGGCCAGGATCTTCGCGCCGGCGGTCGCCTCGACCGCGAGCACCACGACCCAGAAGAACCAGTACAGCCAGCCGATGGTGAACCCGGCCCAGCGGCCCAGCGCCCGGTCGGCGTAGGCGGAGAACGAGCCCGAGGTGGGGTTGGCCGCGGCCATCTCGCCCAGCATCCGCATCACGAGGACGACGAGGATGCCGACGAGGGCGTAGGAGATGAGGATGCCGGGGCCGGCGGCGGCGATGCCGGAGCCGGAGCCGACGAACAGGCCGGCGCCGATGACACCGCCGATGGCGATCATCGACAGATGGCGGTTCTTCAGGCCGGCCTGGAGGCCGGATTCTGCCGAGGTGCTCTCGGACGTGGTGGTGAGCGGGTCTGCCGTGGAGGCAGGGGGACGTGTGGTCATCTCGACATCCAGGGAGGGAGTTCGGACGAGGGCATGCGTCGGTGGGGCGTGGACGGAGGTGACCGCACAGGTTCCACCGGCGGGCCGGGTGCCGAGACCGGAAATTAGTTCACCACGATCTAAAAAAACAAGAACCCGCTCGCCTTGTTTAAGTGTTCAGCATGCTCTATTTTCTGCGCATCGTGGCCCTGGTCGCCGTCGAACACGGCGGCACCTACTTCGCCCAGCGTGACCCCGAACGCGCCACCCGCCACGCGATCAACACGCTCAACCAACTCGGCTACACCGTCACCCTCAACCCGCTGGAAGGCGCGGCCTGACCGACCCGAGCCAGGACACCCGGCGACCACCACGTCCACCGGGCACCCACCCCTGCCCACACCAACACTGACCTGCTGGTATTTACGCGTCAGTAATCCAGGCCGCTGCGCTGGCCGCCGTGGTGGCGGGAAAATAGGGCCGGTGTCCGTCCGGGACGCCGACGAATCTGTGATGCCTTGTGAGCTCGCGTGTCAGTATGGCGTCGGGGGCTGCTGACAGGGACTGTTGATTGTTGCGGCAGCACGCGGACCAGACTCTTTTAGCCCTGTGGCTCCTCCGGACGGCGCTTGTGCACAACTGCCGTTCCAGGAGGTGGGGTTTATGGACGTACTGCATGAGCGATGCGCCGCACTCGACATCGGCAAGAAAGATCTCAAGGCGTGCGTCCGCACCCCGAATCCGAGCCGGCGGCGCTCGAGGCGGCAGGAGATCCGTACCTTCGCGACCATGACCAACGCGCTGCTTCAGCTGCGGGACTGGCTGCTCGCCGAGAAGGTCACCCTGGTGGTGATGGAAGCCACGGGCGACTACTGGCGGCCGGCGTTCTACCTGCTGGAGGACTGTCTGAACGTGATCCTGGTCAACGCCGCGCACGCCAAGGGGCTGCCCGGCCGCAAGACCGACGTCGCCGATGCGGCCTGGCTGTGCCAGCTGGGTGAATGCGGGCTGTTGAAGGCCTCGTTCGTGCCGCCGGAGCCAGTCCGGCACCTGCGCGACCTCACCCGCTACCGCACCAGCCTCACCGGAGAGCGGACCCGCGAAGTCCAGCGGCTGGAGAAGGAGTTGGAGGACGCGGGCATCAAGCTCTCCAGCGTGGCCACCGACATCATGGGGGTTTCTGGACGGGCCATGCTCGCCGCCCTGATCGAGGGTGAACGCGACGTCCACCAACTGGCGGGGATGGCCAAGGCCCGCATGCGGCCGAAGATCCCCGCACTGGTCGAGGCGCTGACCGGGAACTTCGGCGAACACCACGCGTTCCTCTGCCGACTGCACCTGGAACGCATCGACCACCTCACCGAGGCCATCGGGGAGCTGTCCGCGCGGATCGAGGAGGAGATGCTCCCTTTCTCCCGCCAGCTTGAGCTGCTGCAGACCATCCCCGGCGTCGGCCAGGGCGTCGCCGAAGCCCTCATCGCGGAGACCGGCGGCGACA